>JABDKO010000311.1 GCA_013002165.1 Rhodothermales bacterium
GGCCATCAGGGATCGGTGGTTATAGATGCAGATGCGCTTCACGCGCTTGCGGCACACAATCATATAAAAAAACCCGCCAAAGCGACGTGGATAATGACACCCCATTCGGGTGAGTTTGCGCGTTTATCAAAAAATAACGGCAGTATCCTTGAACAGTGTGTGGAGTACGCACAGGAACGGCAAACCATACTGGTGTTGAAAGGTAGTCCTGCAATTGTCGCGACTCCGGCCGGTGAAACGTATCTGAGCCCGAACACGACTCGGGCAATGGCAACGGCAGGAACGGGAGATGTACTTGCCGGAATGATTGCCGGATTCCTCGCGCAGGGAATGGATCCAATCGACGCTGCTCTTTGCGCCCTCCTGGGTGGCGAGCTTGCAGCGCGTCGGTACTGTACAACGCGGTGCTTCCGAAGCATGGTCGCGACTGACATTATAGCTCAACTACCATATGTCCTTCGGAATGAATCGGCTG
The DNA here is from genome assembly GCA_013002165.1 of Rhodothermales bacterium. Lineage (GTDB taxonomy): Bacteria > Bacteroidota > Rhodothermia > Rhodothermales > JABDKH01 > JABDKO01. Next base: position 476 of record JABDKO010000311.1, read on the forward strand.
ATTAACTACCTGGGACAAACTCCGCCCCTGAAACTGGCACTTGCGTGGACCGTGACAATCATCGCGCTGTTGTCGATTCCGGGAAGAGACATACCTGAAATCGGCCCGGCTGGACTGGATAAGCCTGTACACGCTTTCCTGTTTATCGTATTTACCTTCCTCTGGGCTCGTTCTTTCAAGTTTAACTTGCTCAAGAGTGTTGGACTCGCATTCGTGCTTGGATTCATCTTTGCGATTGCATCAGAACTCTATCAGGGAATTCTACCTTTTGAAAGAACGCTCGACAAGTATGATGTTATAGCAAACTGGACAGGAACTGTCATCGGCTGCATCATCAGTGTGTATGCACTAGGAGACTCGCACTCGAAACTCGAAACGTAAGTTGATATGATTGACTCAAATTTTCAACTCGATCAGGCCGTCGAAATACTCTCGCGTACACCCGGCGTCCTTCGGCAGTTACTGTCCGGAATCTCTGATGACTGGGTTGTGGCAGATGAGGGTTCAGACTCCTGGAGCACCTTTGATATTCTCGGACATCTTGTAAACGGTGAAAAGACGGATTGGATTGTCCGTGTGCGGACCATCATTGAACATGGGACAGACAGAGGATTTGAACCATTCGACCGGTTCAGCCAGTTCGAAGAAAGCCGTGGCAAAACTGCATCGGTTCTGCTTGATGAATTTGAGGAATTACGGAGCAGAACGGTTGACGAATTGAAGGGACTCGTATCGACTCGAGCCCAACTTGACCTGACTGGCATCCACCCGGACTTCGGCGAGGTATCGCTGAGCCAGCTGCTGGCTGCGTGGGTGGTTCATGACCTCGGGCACATTGCACAGATCAGTCGTGTCATGGCAAAACGCTATACGAACGATGTAGGTCCGTGGGTCGAGTACCTACCAGTGTTGACCGACAGGTCGTGATGTAGAAGCTGGCAGCTTGCAGTGAGAGTCGACTGAACTGGTAGTTCACCTCTCCAATTACCCAATCACGTATTTCATGTAGCAGCGACCTGTTTGCCGGGACGTAATGCCAGACTACTTGATCACTGTAAACGCCCGGGCAATCGATGACGTTTTCGTCGTGATTTTTATCACATAGACGCCCGCCGGGTAGGAGTGCGTATCGAAGTTGAAATTCTGCATACCCGCATCGACATCCCGACTCAAAATTTCGGCCACTCTTCTGCCAAGCACATCAAACAACTCAATTTGAACACTTCCTGCTGCGGGCAAACCGACTTCGATTGAACCACGAGCTCGAACGGGATTCGGATAGATGGAAACAGAGAAATCCGACGGTATTATCTCTTCCTCTATCGGATCGACAGCGACTGTAGTCGGTTGACGAGCATGCAGAACAACGACGCCTTCCTCGCCGTCAATTCCCTCGACTTTGATAAAGTAATTCGTACCGGCGGTGGCCGTAAAATCGACGTATGATCGATCGGTAACATCTCCCCGGGAATCCTCCCAGTCGTCGTTGCACGTGATCTCCGTCAAAGGGTGATCTGTACCTGACCAAACGCTGAGTACGGTATTGAAGTCTGATTCGAATGTCTCAAAAGCAACAACTCCTG
>JABDKO010000021.1 GCA_013002165.1 Rhodothermales bacterium
TCGCTAGTACTCCGCGCGTACAATCAGTAGACTCTTCTCAAAACAACAGGCAATATGTAATGCTGCGTGTCCGCCATCTATACATCGTCCTTCTCCTGTTTACTCTTGCCGCCTGCGAAGGAGGTGTATATGAGAGGAGTGAGTTTGCACCCGCTCCCGAATCGTCTGTTGATAACAATGTGAACGGGACCATCTTCACGTCGGGCAACTGGGAGCCTCATCTTCCTGCCGGAGAACGCGGGAGATCTGCAGGCAACCATCGAGCAGTTGTCACGATAGACAGCATGCAGACAACAAAACCGGCAGTGGTCGCACGAATCGAATGGCGGCGACCGGACAAGTCACCCGAAGACAAGGCGCTAATCGTTTTCGATGCCGCAACGATGGACACGATCAAAAACGTCTTCGTGCTTGGTATTGATAATCATGCTGGCACCGTTGCTTTCGAACCTCGCGCAGAATCTGATACCTATCTCGTGTACTACATGCCTTACCAGACCACGGGCGGATACTATCCGAAAGTGTCGTACCTGGAGGGTGGTAACAGCGAAGCTGGCGAGGACTGGTTCTCCTCTCTCGACAATTCGGCGGAGCTGCGCGCTCTTGCTGGAGAGGAGCAGGTCAATGCGCGCGAAATACAGTCGGTGAACGACTTCCATTCTTTCTTCCCGATGGAGGTTGCTGCTACTGAAGATGAAGTAGACGAGTTGCTTTCAGTTGAGGAACGCGATTTCTACTATTTCCCTGAAGATCGATCGCGTCCGATCCGGATGCGCAACATGCTTCCCTATCATTGGGCCAGTCGTGACCTCCAGCCCCTGTTTTCCGGCACTGCCCGCCGAGGCGAATATTACACATTTCAGATCGGCATCTACAGTCCCGACAAGTCACTCGATGATGTCACCGTTGAATTCCGTGACCTCCTGGTAGATGATGACGTGTCAATCCCGAAAACTGAGATGACATGTTTCAACTGCGAAGGTGTCGATCTCCACGGAAACCCGTTTACGAAGGAAGTAAATGTTGACGCCGGCACAGTTCAGGCTCTCTGGTTTGGCGTTCAGATTCCCGACGATGCCGAGGTCGGTACGCACAGCTCCGTACTGACCATCGGCGCCACTAACGCGGAGCCGCAAATGATTCCTGTTCGAATCAACGTTGTTCGCGACGCGGTTGATAACAATGGCGATGATCAACCGGAGAATATGACACGTCTCGCGTGGCTGAACTCGACGATGGGTCGTGATCCTGACTTTATCATCGAGCCATTTATCCCGGTCGCGGTTGACAACAACACGATACGGATTCTCGGGCGAGATATTAAGCTCGGGCCCACCGGACTTCCAGACTCCATTCGAAGCTACTACTCGCCGGACGTCACAGGTATAACAGATACGGCGCAGGATATCCTTTCGGCACCAATTTCTATCGTCGTTCGAACTGGATCCGGTACCGAGCAATGGAGATCATCAGAGTTTGAAATCAATCAACCGCATCGCGGTGCCGCTTCCTGGCGTGTTGAAAACGAGTCACGATCGTTCACAATGTTGCTCGATGGGACCGTTGAGTATGACGGCATGCTCGAATACGAACTCCAACTAATTGCCAAGGCAGACCTCTCGGTCGAAGATATCGAAGTCCCTGTTGTGATGGAGCCTGCGGCCGCCACGTACATACTTGGACTAGGTCACAAAGGTCAGCGGCGGCCTGATCGCGTTGACTGGAAGTGGAAGGTTGAGAACCATCAGGAAGGCGTATGGCTCGGCGGCATCAACAAGGGTTTGCAGTATGTGCTTCGGGATGACAACTACGAGCGCCCCCTGAACACGAACTTCTACCGCAACAAGCCGCTCAATCTGCCGCCATCATGGTACAACGAAGGACGAGGCGGAATCATAATTGAGAATTCAGGCAGGAACGTAACGGCAACCAACTACTCCGGATCGCGGTCCGTTGCTGCCGGCGATACGTTGAACTTCAACATCCGGTTTCTGATTACGCCTTTCAAACCGATTGACACGGAAGCTCACTTCAATACACGATTCGTTCACAAGTATGTGCCGGTTGATACCGTGAAAGCATGGGGCGGCACCGTTGCTAATATCCACCATGCAAACGAAATCAACCCCTACATCAACTACCCGTTTTTCAATCTTGACAAACAGAGTGCCTACATCCGGGAAGCCCACAGAAAGAGCGTTAAGGTCAAACTGTATAACACCATCAGGGAGCTGACATACAAGAGCCACGAACTATTCGCCATGCGCAGTCTCGGGGATGAGATTTTCAACGACGGCGAGGGAGGCGGCCATTCGTGGCTGCAGGAGCACCTGCGCGATCACTATCACTCTGCGTGGCACGCCTATCGCGTTGACGACGCTGCCATTCTGAACAAGGGCACGTCACGCTGGACCAACTATTACATCGAGGGGCTCAACTGGCTGGCTAAGAATCAGGAGATTGATGGTCTGTACCTCGATGACATCGCGTTCAGTCGTGAGACGGTCAAGCGGATGGTATCAGTGCTTCACCGGCATCGTGATGAAGTCATCATCGACCTGCATTCAGCAAATCAGTTTAACGTACGGGATGGATTCATCAACAGTGCGATGCTGTACATGGAGCACTTTCCATTTATTTCGCGCCTCTGGTTCGGAGAGTACTTCGAGTATGACCTTGCTCCGGACTACTGGATGACTGAGGTCTCCGGTCTTCCTTTCGGGCTCA
>JABDKO010000062.1 GCA_013002165.1 Rhodothermales bacterium
GTGCAGCCTGATGCGGCAGGTCCGGGTTTTCCATTATCTGCGGAATGTCTTTGCGCAGACGCAGTACCATCAACCGGAGCTTTTTATCTGCCAGATACTTTTCGGCAGAAGCTACCGTGACGCCTACTTCGATATGTGCTTCTATGACCGATACTTCGCCGGCCTCGCTGACGTGAGCGAGAGCAACGTGTGAAAAGTTTCCGGGAAAGTCTGATCCGCGCGAGATGAGTGCAGAAGTCGGATATCCACCTCGAGATACGAGTATGTCCCCGCTGTGAATTCGAACTCCCTGTACGACGGCGGAAGGTGTCGTAGCCGTCGGCACATCGTATAGTTGGAGGGCACCGACAGAGTCCGGGGCTTGTGCCAGGACCTCCTCCAGAGCAGTACGACTACCATAGAGCAGTCTGTAAAGACGGCGTCGGGTTTCGTTGGAGGTGATATCCCATGACACAGACGAGCTCTTCACCGCCTCCCTGATCCCACTTACGACGACTGCAAATTGATTGGCTATTTCCGGACAGGCAGCTACTCTGGCGGCCGTCTTGAAGAGATTTGTTTCGAGGCTATCGAGCAGTGAAGAGTTAACATCAATATCGGCGAGGTTTGCCTCGGCTACGCCGTCTTCGAGCGATATAACTGAATCACGGATCGACGAGCCGACGAGATCGCATCCCTCCTTTCTTGTTTCCTGAAAGAGTCCTTCAAGATGTTGCCAGACATCGTCCTGGTTCCAGACAAAAGCCTGATCGGCCGGACCCGCCGGAGGGTCGGACTGGCGTGCTGGAATGGCCAGGAGCACAAACAGTGCGAGGATTAGGCCCGTGCCCTTGAGAAATGTGATCACTCGTGCGAAAGGTGTCGTTGAAACGTGTGGGAAATGAATCTACTGAAAACTATGGAGTCGTCCCTTGTTCCTTTCGTATGCGTAAATTGCGCGGGATGAACCCGGAATTGTGTTCCGATCTCCATAATCACCCTGAGTTTTCTTCGGCCGCATTGACCTTGGCTACACATCTGAAAACCTGTGCCCTCCTGTCCATGTCTGATTTGTCAGGGCATATTAGTGATGACAACCTGCTTCTTGGGGCACTTGAAGCGACCGGGTGGCACGCCTCCTTCGTGCCGTGGGATCAACGTCTCGTTCGGTGGGCTGATTTCGACTGTGTCGTAGTCAGGTCGACATGGGATTATCACAAACGGATTGATGAATTCACCGACACGCTAAGGTCAATCGACGCGTCAACGTTGCTCATCAATCCGCTTGAGATCATGCTCTGGAACACGCGCAAGACGTACCTGCGCGAGATCTCACAGCTCGGTCTCGAGCCGGTACCAACGCTATGGACCGAGAATCTTGGACGGCATGACCTGACAAACGCTTTTCATCAATTTGAAGTTGAAGAGATAATTGTCAAACCGGTTGTCGGTGCAAACTCGGACGGTATCCACCGGATTTCCAGCACGGCTGGAGACCTTGATTCAGCACTAACCGATCTTGCCGGAAGCAGCGTTATGATTCAGCCGTTTGTCCGGTCAATAGCGACAGATGGCGAGATCAGTCTCATGTATTTCAATGGATTCTTCAGCCATGCCGTGAGAAAGCGCCCGCGCACCGGCGACTTCCGAAGCCAACAGGAACACGGTGCTGCATTTACTATTCTGAAACCTGAAGATGATCTGGTGGCAGCGGGTGCCGCGGCCATCGCAAGGCTACCGAAATTACCCTTGTATGCAAGGCTCGACTTTCTGCCGTCCGACGTGCCGTCAGCCTACTGGCTGGTCGAGCTTGAACTTATTGAGCCTTCCCTGTTCTTCACGTTTGACGATTCGTCACCTAACCGTTTCGCGCATGCTCTAAATGAGTATATGGACAGGTCGTAACCGATCGATCAGAACCAGGTGACTTTCGGATGCTCTCCGCCGGTATCAATCTTCCCTGCCACGTTGTTCACCTCAAACATCCAGCCATCATCAACCTGAACAAGATGAACCTGTGGAACAGCCTCGTCGTCGATCCTTCTGGCTACCAGGACGGTAAGGACTTCGTGTTCCAGAGCGTCGTTCGTAGACACCTCGACAAACGGGAAACCGCCGAGTTCGCCCGGTAGCTCAAGTGACTCGTAGACGATGTCGTTTGTGTCACCAAAAACAAATCCATGCAGGGACGCTTTTGGCCTGCGGATGACGAACGCCTGTTCGTCAAGACTTACCTCGGCCTCTCCATCACGGTTATCCGGGAAATACCGCACTGACATGGTCGAGGGTTTCGTTGTCATTCTTACGACATCTCTGACAATTACAATTTGAGGTTTGGCAAAAGCGATAGTCCGTAGTACAGACTCGACAGCATCGTTGACAAGATTATAGGCCTGCGTCGCATCGCTCGTCCAGGAGACCCGGTCGCCTTCATCGTCGAACACAACTGTGGTTGCTCTCGCAAGACTTTCGTTGGTCCCCTCCTCTCCGTTGTGATACTGATGCCCTGCTCCATCAATCAGGACCGCATTGTGCGCTTCGGTGAGGCGCAGCAGCCACCCCTCCTGGCGCCAATCGTAGGCAGCACCAAAGTGATCCGTCAGCAACCGTTCGTCGTATACCTTGAAGAAAAAGCTATTGCGGTCTGCGTGCTCGTGGTTCGCCGGGCCACCTCCGCGGAACGCGACGACAGCGTCATCCCGTTGCCAGCCCGATCGGGCAATAATCCAGTCGAGGTCGAGTTGTACATTTTTCAGCGAATCATCCGGAGTCTGCTCCGGCAGGTCCGGATTGTACCAGAGGTAATCGAGATAGTAGCCGGGATCAGAGACATTATTGGCAACATATTGTGCTCTGGATCCGCCTCCGTTCTTTCCCAGCCAAGCCGGAATACATGGATAGACGGAACGCCGCGCATCACTGAAGTTGACAATATCAGGACTTCCATCCGCCTGGCGGCCCGCTTGCATTGCGAGAATGAAATCAAGAATGCCGCCTACATTCATTGCCCGCGGCCAGTCGATTCCGCCGACTATGCGCTGATGTGCATCCAGAAATGCAAGCAGGGTTCTGAAGGCATAATCGATGTAACTCAGACCCTCGAAGTAGCTTCCATCAGGTGACAAGAACCCGAGAAATGTCTGTGCGCTGGACTCAGCCGTTTGCAGCCACCGGTTCGCACGATCATCATGACCTGCAAGCCAGATCGAGCCCAGTCCGAGTCCCATGGTCGGGATCGCGCGAAGGTTATTGGCACCGAGGATTTCAGGCCATCGACTGAGGTCGATTTCGTACTGCCCACCATGCATCTCATCAAACGACCAACCCTCAACGGATGAAGGGTCGTCCATTCCCCGTATTGTGTTATAGCACGGTCGACAGCCTTTTTCAGCAACTGCTGTACGAAGACTCGATTCAAGATCGCTACTTACGGCCGTCCCCAGTACTTCGCGGGCGAAGATCGTCCGGGCGGTGGCGAGCGACGACCTCATTATCCCAAGATCCTCTGATCCTCCGTCCAGAAAGTAATCCCATTTGGGACGATCGATTGCAGCCTCTAACCCGGCGACTAGTGCAGCTTCCCTCTCGACTGTTGGTTCTACTATTTGAACGACGCTTGCACGGGTGATCGTATTAAGTGTGGTCGCAAAATCACGGAGTACGTCACCGGACGCTATCATCTTGTCCGCGTCGATGAGTATCTGTTCAGGACTCTCCTGCCTCCAGATCTCAAAGACAGCCTTGAGCAGAGGTGAGTTGGAGTTCTTCATAACGCTTGACTGCATGCTATCAGAATAAAACAATGCAGAGCTGCCAGCCAAAGCACTGTTAGTACTGCAGCCTGAGAGAAGAAACGGATAAACGGCCGACCCGGCCAGAGCGTAAGAACCGATCTGTATTGCTTTACGTCGTTTCATCTGTTTCATATTTGGTTATCCGAACTGAACATTAACGTAATCTAACGCAACAATAGCATCATGTCTTATGTTTACGACCGATGATTGAATATTGCTGATATTCAACGACGATTACATCTGTTACAATAATAATGTGAGATAGCGAGATGGACGACAGGGTTTATTCCCAGAAGGAAATGTCGACAATTCTGGAACGCGTGGCCGAGCTGCAGGCAGAACAATCCAACGACGTGGACCAGGCCGGATTGACTTTGACTGAGCTTGAAATTGCTGCGGCCGAAGCCGGCCTCGACCCAAAGCTTCTTCACAGGGCCGTTGCGGAATATGAAATGGACAATGTCCTTGACGGTCCCCGCCAATCGGATACGAGCGCAACACATATTTTCGAGAATCGGTGGATCCATGGTGAAATTGACGACGAAGCCTGGGAGGACCTGGTCTTCGAGCTGCGTCATCGTTTCGATTCGGATACCGGAAAGGCCCTGGGAATGCCGATGTACGGTCTGAGCACGACAGAGTCTATCGGACGTGCTCGTGAATGGAAGCACATCAGCCCTTTAGGAGTAGAGACGAGGCTGCTTTTACGCTCGTGGCAGAGTGGAACGCGAATAAGTATTAGCCAGAAGGTCGGGATCGCAAGCACGACAGCCGAAAGCATAATGTATGGATCGATACTCACAATCTTCGTTACGCTAATTGCCGCTGCAATTTCCAAATCTGCAATCGTAGCGACGCTGGTCACTCTGGCTACCCTGATGAGTGTCATTCCACTCATTTACATGGCAGACAAAGCATGGAGAAACAAAAAGCATGGCCAGCTGCAGAAGTTGGCTGATGCCTCCGTTACCATCCTGAATGCTAATCAAGCACGAGGTGCTAGCTCTGGGCCCGCACATCTCGCTTCCGGAGCAAGAGCAGACACTTCCGACAGTCTGCTGGGTGAAATTGACACGTTTGGAAAAGATGCCGAGACTGTCAAATCAGACCTCCAACGTCGGGACTCCGGGCCGAGGGTTTCCGATGGTCAGTAGCAGTGAGTCTCCGCGTAAATCTCCCGGCATACACTATCCTCCTCCACTCATTTTTGTGATAGGATTCGGTCTTGGCGGGTTGATAAATAGATGGCTACCCATATCACTGGGAATCGGTGAATCAAAAATTGTTGGCGTAGTCGCCATCGCAATTGCCGTAGTTGGTGTCAGCCTGACTGGAATCTCCATAATTATCTTCCTGAAGAATCGAACGCCGGTGTATCCCAATTCACCCGCAAGAAAGCTGGTAGTTACCGGTCCATACAGATTCACTAGAAATCCGATGTACACCGGTCTGACATTGTTGTACCTCGGCGGAACTCTGATGGTGAACTCATTGTGGCCCCTTGTCATGCTGCCCGCTGTTCTTTTCAGCATTTACAGACTGGTCATTGTCCGCGAGGAAAAACACCTGCACGATACCTTTGGCAATGCCTATGGGGACTATACATCGAAAGTGAGGCGTTGGATTTGAACACTCCGTTAGAATAGTACGGGGTTCAGCGGTGAGTCGATTTTCGAACCGACATCAACACCGGGACACCATGCGCGTCGGTCAAGCTCCTGGTTCTCATTCACGGGTTTGCTGAGCCGAATGTCTGCATCCATGTAGATCACGCACATTACGCCCCGCGTTGTATCAGTTCGGTTGGGTCCCGCGCGGTGAAACAGCCAACCAGCGTGAAAGCTCACATCTCCCTTGCTGAACGGATCTACTCGTTGATTGTGCATCCGTGATGAAAGAAGACTTGTTATTGCATCGTCGGATTCATCACTAATCGACAGATCTCTTGCATCCTCGATCCTGTGTGAGCCTGCATTGAATTCGACTGGACCCATCTCGAGGGGTGTATCCTGCAGTGGAATCCATGCCGTGACGCAGTGATCAGATGCCAACGGCCAGTAGTATTGGTCTGCATGCCACGGCGTGTGGCCGCCGCCGGGTTCTTTGAAAAGAGCCTGATCGTGATACAGCCGTACACTTTTCACGCCCATTAGCTCTGCCGCGATGCCCGCAAGTTTTCGACTGAATACAAGAGGACATACATTTTCGCGCTTTGTCCAAAGATTCGTCACCTGAAGAAATGCCCGGTCGTACGTGTTCCGCTGCTCCAACGGCAGGTGCATTGTATTGAGGTCTACAACGGCATCCGAAATCAGGCCACGATAATGATCAATGGTCTGCGCCTCCACTACGTGTTCCAGCAACACAAATCCGTCTTTGCGATACGATTCGATTGCACCTGCGTCAAGGTGATACGGTGACGAAAGATCTGTTTCCACTGAATGTGATTCGTCGTTCAATTATCCTGCACGGTCAGAAGATTGAGGGTTACTGTTGCCAGGTCAGAATCAGGATATCTGCGGGCAAACGTTTCATGTATCTTGAAGCCCGACTGTCCGGCAACATGACGAAACACATCAACCTCCATAATATACTGGTCGGAGTAACCGTGCGTTGCATCGTACGCAGTTGCGGGCGTTCTGCCGAGATTCGCTGCAGTTAATGCCGGAGGCACTGTATGCAGTTCAATCATCAATAGCCCAAATCGATCGACAAATGGTTTCCAACGTTCAAGGTGTTCAGACAGCGAAGTTTCGACATCGGTATTACTGAGTCTGGCTCCACGTGATGCATATGCGCCTGTCGATGGACTTGTACGTGCAGGTTCACTATGAGGCTCCACCCACATTCTGTTATGATCCAAAAATGTTCGAACGTTGAGCAGGTCTCTCAATGCGATCCCATAATCGCGGTGCAAATCTTCTGCCAGTTGATCTGGATTTCCAATATCTCCCCAGATGACCTTCGCCCAAACTTCAGCTTGTGTCAGGTTCGACCGTGTAACCCGAAGGGCGGCCTCGTTGAAGTCTACGCCAACGAGGAATAGTGGATAATCCTCAAGCATCTCACCCCGGCGAGTTTGGGTTTCGATGACATCGAACAGGTGAATCAGGAAGGCACCGTTTCCGCATCCCATGTCGAGTATTCCCCGGGGCTGTTCGGATATCGGGCGGTTGAAGAGCTCGATTATAATGTCGTCGATAGCTTTGAAGTACGCGGCATGAGCGCCGCCACTACCCCACACGTTCATTTCTCGATCTACATGCCGTTCCTTTTCTCCTTCCGCGACGCGAAGGTAGTCGGGATCTCCAAATATCAAGTGATCCAGATGTCGAAGGCTCGGCAAGTATGAAACGGTAACACCATATGCGCTGGCCCGGCGCGCGTAAAACAAGCCTACCTCCGTGAACTGAAACGTGCCGTTCGTTTCCACAAACCAACCACGATCCGCGAATATCCGCAGCAGCTTTCCGAAGCTCTCCGCATCCTCATGAAACTCATCCGGTCGGAATGATGCGTCCATAAAGTACTTGTGAAACATGCCTGTCATGCCGAGGTGTACAATTGTCGGACCAAGGAGCAAGCCTTCTGCATGGCGTAGAATCTGGTGGCGAACCATACTCTCTGCGCTATCAGCATCATCACCATCACCAAATTCCTGATTAAGCAGTGTGACTGCCCTTTCCATTCGATAGAACGGCTCCCGTTCGAAGTTTCTCGGGTGGTAGTTGGCTGAATACTTCGCCACTGATACTGCCTCGTCATATAGATGAGATGCCTGCCGCATCAGCGAAAACGATTCGGTAGCCGAGTAAGAAACGCGGTTGTTAGAATTATCTATCGTCTGGGTGAGCCATCCCTGGGATGCAAGGACACGAAGTCCGACGTTCAAGTATCCGGCGTTTGCATTTTTTTCAGCCGCCAGCGAGTCTACGTCAATTGTGTTTGCGGATTCAAAAGCATCGAGAACACCATGATCCCGCAGTGCTACGACGGTTGGCGCCGTAACGATACCGTCAAGGTGCCGAAATAGTCTGGACCGAAGGTCTCTTTTTTCTTCTTTTGAAAGCATTATTTCAATTGTCTGGCATTAGCTCGTGGGTGTAATTCCCCAGTGCAACTGCTATCTCGCGGCGACCCTGCTCATCGACTGCGGTGTAAAAATGAAAATGTTGGTTCTCGGTCCTGAAGACAAACGGCTTGCCGGCGTGCTGAGCGTCAAAAGTCCCGGGTAGTCCGTTGACAAGAATCGGGTTTTCAGGATACGGCTCCCAGCCAAGCGGAAACGCGTCGAGTGATGTCATCATCATTCCATCTTGTGATCGTTCCCGGTCCCAACTGTAGAAGACCATGTACCAGGTATCCTCAATTCGGAACAAGCTGGGATCTCCGGCGCGGCCAGACGAGTCCCAGGCTCCGGGCTCCCGACTTCCGATTACAACGGGACACTCGCCATCGTGGACCTCCCACTCGAGCAGGTTCGTCGATGTGGCGTAGCCAATATATTCTTCGTGCTGTCCGTCATGAACTCCCGACGCATTAAAGAAGAGGTAAAAAAGGTCTCCATCTCTCACAATATTTGGATGCCAGATGGCCTCGCTCCTCCATCTTGAAGCGGGAGCATGAGCATCGGGCTCAATTATCGGGTTCCCGTCGTAACGCGACCACTGAATCAGGTCCGGTGAGGTAGCCACGTTCAGCGTTTTTCGTCCTGCTTCATATCCGCTATCTGTCGTACCGAAGTAGAACAGGTGATACTGATCAATTCCAGAAACGTAAGATGGTACGATCAGCGGCCCGGCAACGCCGTGCGAGTCCGGCTGTCCCTGGACTCCGCATGGTGAAAATATCGGCGAGTCCCCGAACTTCTCCCAGTGGATCAAATCATCACTGAATGCCAGACCGACACGGGGAATCGTAACGGTTGAGTACCCGAAATCATTCGCTGTCGCTGACGGCCGGCGCCCATAGCCGGTGTACACCATTCCATAGCAGCTGTACCTGTAGTCATACCAGACAGCTGGAGACTCGACCATTCCGGCATCCCACGCATCACCATTGCCACGTTGAAGAACAACGCCAACTTTTTCCAGTCGAGTTCCTGGCGGCCGGCCGGCCTGAGGTGATTTGTTGGATGCTAGTTTCATACTGTCGATCGGAATCTGGAGCCCTGCCTGCGTGTCTGGACCGGTACTGGCAATATCAGATACGTATATTCAATTGACAATTGAATAGTCAGATATGGAACAGAATAATCCTCGAATAGCATTTCATCCGATCGTTCGCCATTCGGCAACTGGTATTCGATCGCAGAATGATGCTCTTGCCGTTGAGGAGCCGCTGGAAATTTCGGTAGGAACAACTGCCGACAACAGCGCGCCAGTTTCGGTTACGATGAGGACGCCTGGTCATGATGCAGATCTGGCGCTCGGATTTCTGTTCACAGAGGGTATCCTTCGAGACCTGCGACACGTGGCAAATCACGGTCCTGTCGAAAAGGATTGTGATCGGGATACATCGAATAGATATTCCGTCATCTTCAAGTCCCGTCACGCGCCAGATCTTGAACGCTTGAAGCGATATTTTTACACGTCATCATCTTGCGGCATTTGTGGAAAAGCCTCCATTGAGGCTATTCGAACCGTGTCCGACAGGCAAATCGGAACAATGTCTGACTGGTCAGTCGACGTACTCATGGAACTTCCCGCCCGGCTTCGTCAGCTGCAGGGTACCTTCCTTGAGACAGGCGGCCTGCATGCAGCCGCTCTTGTTGGGGCAGACGGTAAGCTGACTGTTGTACGGGAAGATGTTGGTCGGCACAATGCCGTTGACAAGATTGCAGGCGCGATTCTCGTCGAGACCGGGATCGACGCCTCTGCCTCTCTCCTGCTACTGAGTGGTCGCGCCAGTTTCGAACTCGTTCAGAAAGCCACAATGTGCGGCATTCCCGCGATCGCATCGATAGGCGCACCGTCTACGCTTGCGGTTGATCTGGCCCGCGAAAATGATATGATTCTGGTAGGCTTCCTGTCGAATTCGCGATTGAACGTGTATTCAGGAGCAGAGCGAATTACTGAATCATCCATCCGTTCATTTTCGGTGGTACGATGAAGCCCGGACCCGAAGACACTCCTACAACGCTTAACAACCTTGTTACATCAGAGGTACCTGACTCGGCTGCAGGTCTTACCGCCGTGACCACAGCGCTGCGACGAGTTTTGAGGGCAATGCCGGCCCGCCGGGCGGCACGTGTGCTTTTCAATCTGAACCAGAAAGATGGCGTCGACTGCCCGGGTTGCGCATGGCCGGATCCGGACCACCGGTCGGCACTTGGAGAGTATTGTGAGAACGGCGCAAAGGCTATCGCAGAAGAGGCAACGTCGTCAGTCGCCGATCCAGCGCTATTTCGGATGCACTCGGTAGAGGAACTGGCACGGCTTGATGATTATACCCTTGGTCAGATGGGCCGCCTGACTTCTCCGATGATCCTGCGACAGGGAGAAACGCACTACCACCCGTTATCGTGGGACGAGGCATTCGGAATAATTGCCGAAAAGCTGAAGAGCCTCGAGGATCCCAACGAAGCTGTCTTTTACACGTCCGGACGAACGAGCAACGAGGCAGCCTTCTTGTACCAGCTGTTCGTGCGGATTTTCGGGACAAATAATCTGCCGGACTGCTCAAACATGTGCCATGAATCCAGTGGGGCCGCGCTGTCGGAAACAGTTGGCATTGGGAAGGGGTCGGTGACACTTGAAGATTTTTACGAATCTGAGGTCGTCATCGTGGCCGGCCAGAATCCGGGTACCAATCACCCGAGAATGCTTTCAGCGCTTGAAAAAGCAAAAGAAAACGGAGCAACGATAATATCAGTCAATCCGCTAAACGAGGCGGGCCTCAGTAGATTCAAGAATCCTCAAAAGGCGAAAGGGATTATCGGTCGTGGGACAAGGTTGGCCGATATATATGTCCAGTTGCGAATCAATGGCGATGTACCGTTCGTCAAGGCACTTCTCAAGACGCTTATAACGCGAGATAGACAGGATCCGGGCTCGGTGCTGGATCATGATTTCATTCAGAAATCTACGACCGGGTACGAGACGCTGACAAAACACCTTGACGAATGCAGTATAGATCTTCTCTGTGAAGATGCCGGAGTCTCACTTGAGACCGTCGAACGAGTTAGCGATGTACTGGAAAAATCGGAAAAGATAATCTGCTGCTGGGCGATGGGTTTGACACAGCACGTGAACGCAGTGGACAACATCAGGGAGTACGTCAACCTGCTGCTTGTCAAAGGATCCATCGGCAAACCGGGTGCAGGTACGTGTCCCGTCCGTGGTCATAGTAACGTTCAGGGGGACCGCACAGTAGGTATCTGGGAGAAAATCCCTGACCACACGGTTGACTTTATCAGGGATGTAGTCGGAATAGATCCGCCATTGGAGACCGGCTATGATACTGTCAATGCTATCCGCGCCATGGCGGATGGAAACGTTCGAGTATTCTTTGCAATGGGCGGCAATTTTGTCTCCGCTACTCCGGACACGAGCAACACTGCCGACGGACTTCGCAAATGCGACCTGACAGTGCATGTATCCACTAAATTAAACCGGTCGCACCTCGTTGCCGGTAAGTCGGCGATGATTCTCCCGTGTCTCGCCAGATCCGACGTAGACATGACCGGCGGCAAGAAGCAATTTGTGACCGTCGAAAACTCGATGGGTCGCGTGCACCGGAGCTCGGGTGTCGTGCCGCCGGTGTCTGACCAGTTGTTGTCAGAACCGGAAATCGTCGCACGTCTGGCAAGCCGCACTCTCCCCGATCCAAAGTCTGTGAAATGGATGGACGTCGTAACCGATTACGACAGGATTCGGGATATGATTGAAAAATGTGTCCCGGGTTTTGACAGCTACAATGAGCGTGTAAGAGAACCAGGTGGGTTCTATTTACCTAATCCTGCGCGCGAGGGCAGATTCGACACTTCGTCAGGAAAAGCCGTCTTCAGTATCAACTCGTACCATCATGCGCCCGGGCTCTCAAACGAGCTGATGATGATGACAATCCGCAGCCACGATCAGTTCAATACCACGATCTATGGATTTGACGACCGGTATCGTGGGATCAAGGGTGAACGGCGGGTAATCCTGATGAATCCCGAGGATGCAGCCGAGCGCTCGTTGAGTGCCAGGGATGTCGTAGATATTGAGAGCAACTACGACGGAGTCAAGCGAGTTGCCAGAAATTTCCAGGTCGTTTACTACGATATCCCACAATCTTGCGTAGCGACCTACTTCCCGGAAGCGAACGTTCTGATCCCGTTGGACCATGTCGCGCACACAAGCAATACGCCGGCAAGCAAATTGGTCCGGGTATCGATCAACCGAGTAGAATAAGGTCAAGACCTCACTTTCGATTGATGATCGCGTAGAGGTTGTCCACAGCCCGGTCGTCAAACTGATCACGAAGTTCACCTTCGAGGCGATCCACATACGCGAGCGCCCGGGAACGTTGATCGGCTCGCCTCAGCGCCAGCAGATAAACCTGGGCCAGCGGCAGATACCGATAGTCGTCTACCGTGAGCGAAAGTACCTCTGGCTCCAGGATACCTGCAGCCTCTGACGGCTGATCAAGACCAAGCTTTGCCAGTGCGAACCAATAGGAAGAAATCGGGCTGCGAATTTCACCGCCTGGATCAAGGGAGCGTCTGCGCTGATATGTCTCCGTAAATATTTCGTCAGCTTCTAGATAACGCCTCCGTTCAACATACATCGCTCCAATATTGGACATAGTCGTAAGAGTGCGTGGATGCAACTCACCAATGCTCTTTTCGAATGCATCCCGGGCACGAACTTGAAGTGCCAGTGCATAGGTTGAATCCTCGGCTTCGACCGCCAGCGACAAATTTGCCATAACCGCGGCCGCCATCTCGTTTTCCACTCCGATTGTTTCTTCGTATATCTTCAGCGCACGACGAAAGTGAGCTTCTCCATCCTCCGCGTTACCCTGACCAAGGTCATTCAAAACTTCAGCTACCTCGACGGATTCGGGGCCATAAACTTTCTCATACTCGGCGATTGTTTCGTCGACATAGTCAGTATGTCCCACAACGGTCGGTGATGACCATGCACGATACTTCTGGCTTGCAAGAATCGACGCGAGCGGTGGATTGTCAGCCTGCATGTACAGGTTGTACGCTTCATCAGCATAGTTGAACGCTGAATCATATCGCGCCACGTGAAAGTGTGCCTGTGCCAATCCCAGCAGGACTCCTGCTTTAAGTTCAGCCGACTCGATTGGGATGCTACGCGCTTTGTGGCCAAACTCTATAGCGCGGTCCTTGGCTCCAAGGCCTGTCATTACGCGAGCAATCGATGTCAGAATCGCCACACTGGATTCCGGATCATCTTCAAGAGACTCTAATTTCTCGCTTGCGTTATCAAGCATGGAGAGGACCGTCTTGACGTATTCGTCGCTATCGGGTCCACGCGTATCGACTCCTTGTTCGAGAATTTCGACTACGAACTCGGTAACATTTTCTGCACGAACTGCTGCTCGTCTTGAAGTCTCCCGCTCACCTGAAAGGCGTGCAATATATGCCAGTGTAAGCATGGCCAATATCAATAAAGAGATACACGCCGTGGCGACAGAAACCTTGTTGCGAGTAACAAACTTCCTCATGGTATATGAAAGAGTCGCCGGCCTGGCCTGAATCGGGATACCGTTTCGGTATCGTTCGATATCTTCTCGCAGTTGCTCTACCGATGCGTACCTGTCTTCCGGTGAATGGCGCATGGCTTTCAGAACTATCGTGTCGAGTTCACCGGACAACTGTTTGATCAGTTGTACACTCGACGTTTTCCTCGCAGACGTAATATTTTCGAGGTCGATGTGTGCAGTATCGCCCAGCGCTGCACTTGGCTTTCTGACTTCATCCGTATTCCGCTTGCGAAGATAGTCGAGCCGGGAATGCCTTGCTGACCCAAACGGCAAGGTGCCAGCCAGTAATTCAAATAAAACTACGCCCAGCGAATACACATCTGTACTTGTAGATACAGGGCCTCCTGCCAACTGCTCTGGAGATGCATATTCGGGAGTCACAAGAACTTGACCAGCGGCTGTCGCCGGAACCGTGTACAGCGAATTACGGTCGTCGAGCAGTTTGGCGATCCCAAAATCCAGGAGTTTGATTTCACCTTCTTCGGTAACCAGGATATTCGATGGCTTAAGGTCTCTGTGTACTATGAGCTGTTGGTGGGCATGATGAACCGCTTTACAAATTATCACGAACAGGTCTAGCCTCTCGTCAAGTGAAAGCTTGTTGCTGTCGGCGTACTCCTTGAGAGACAAACCGTCGACATATTCCATCGCGAAAAACGCCTGCCCAGTCTCGGTAGACCCGACATCCACTAGTCGAGCGATATTGGTATGACTTAAGGAGGCAAGAATATTTCGCTCTGCATTGAATCGGGCAACGAACGCATCCGTGTCCATTCCCTTCTTGACGACTTTAACGGCTACAGGTCTTTCAACTTTGCCCAGGGTCTGAATGGCGTGATAGACATTGCCCATTCCCCCTCGTCCAATCAAGCGAGCGTTTCGGTAGGGTCCAATTGTAGCTGGGGCGGTATCCCCGATCGGAGCCTCGCGTGCCGATATTGACTCAATAACGTGACTTGCCTCACTTGCTGGCTCGGCCATGAACTCTGGAGCTGTTTTATCAGCTTCAATCATCCGCCAGGCCTCTTCGCGCAACTCCATATTTGAGCCGCAGAGTTCCTCAATTACGGCTGCACGGCGTGCCTCCTCTACGTTCATTGCCGCTTCGACAATTTGAAACAGTTTCGAAATGTTTTCAGTCTTCACAGCGGTGCAGGTCTATAGACAATGGACACTTCTTTATGCACAATCCAAGACGATAATCTGTCACAGTTCTTCAGAAATCCAACTGTACAGCCACAATCGTGCAAGACGCCAGTCTCGATTCACCGTCGACTCTGAGACCTTCAGTATGTCAGCACACTCACTGACGGTGAAACCGCCAAAGTACCTGAGGTCTACGACGTCTGCCACCCGCGGTTCACTCTTGCGCAACGTCTTTAGTGCTTCGTGAAGAGCAATCAGCTCACCAGCACGTTCTTCGGTCATCGCGATTGAATCATCTGCAACGATATGATCATACTCACTCCCCCTTTTCTGTGCCTTGCGGGCATAGGCTCGATTCACGAGGACCTGCCGCATTGCACGCGAAGCGACTGCGTAAAAATGACTACGACTTTGCCAGTCGACATTCTCCGGCTTTCTGACGAGCTTTAGGTATGCCTCGTGTACCAGCCCGGTCGTTGCCAGAGTATTCCCCGAGAACTCTCTGTTTAAACGATGATGTGCCAGTACCTTGAGTTCATCATAGACAAGTGGAAACAAATCATCCATCTTGTCGGGATTTCCCGCTGATATTTCCTGAAGAAGATATGTTATGTCCGACGCCTGATTCAACGCTCTGCCAACATTTTAAGGATACCTATTCAGGATACGACTCGTTACTAGTGATCGCCACTTTTTCTACCTTTTATGATCTGTCCGAGTCAGTCTGGAATTCACACAGAAAAGAGTAAAAAAAACCCTGCACGACTAATGAACAATCGAGTACTACTTGGCTCAATTGCCCTTGAACCTAATCGGTGGACGCCCGACAAGATACCACACTTCGACCTTGAGAAGCTACTGCCGAGTATTGCCCGCGCTGGCTTCCAGGGGGTTGAAGTATGGCAGTTCCATATCGACGCCCTGTCTCAGACCGAACTCGGAAAAGTAGCTGCTCTTGCAGCCGATAATCGAATTGGCTTTCCATCACTGGCTTTGTACCCGGACCTGCAGACTTCGACTCACGACAACGAGAAGAATTTTTCTGACATCGTACAGCGATGTGTCGCGCTCGGCGTCAATCGCATCAAAACATTTTCTGGAACAGAATCATCCAGTGACCTCTCCGAATCGGAGCGAGATCACGCAATGGATCAGCTTCGGCTCCTGATCGATGTTGCCGCCGAAGACATGATCACCGTCTCCGCTGAACTGCACCAGAACAGCCTGACGGATTCTGTCGAGGCAACCCTGCACACGCTGGATACCATCGACCGTCCACTAAATGTATGTTATCAACCCATCGATTTTTCAAGTACAGAGTCCACACTGTCTGACTTTCGACGGCTGCACGAGACAATCGACCACGTCCATCTTCAGGGACGCCGATCGGGTAACTTTTCCTTGCTGGAGGATGCTGACATCGACTACGCTGAATTCTTCGCTCTCGCGGCCGAGCTGGGATATTCAGGAGACTATTGTATAGAGTTTGTCGAAGGATGCATTGTTGACCAGCCAGACCAACTCGATCTAAACAAGGTCCTTGATACCGCGGCTCGGGATCGTGATTTCGTTTTTAAATGCCTGTCATCAGCAACGAAAACGGCGCAGAAATAAGGTTCAGTCAGACAACCTGCACAACTGGTCGGCCATCGACGTCGACCCATGTTCCACAGGGTCCGCCTCCGGGGCTGTCGTCTAGCGTGACCTCACTGCCGTCCATCGCGAGAACAGGGTGGTAGTAGTCCGCGACCTTGACGGCATCGGATGAGACGTAGTGTCCAATCAGCGACCGGCGAAACCGATTTGTTGTTGTATTCGGAAAACTTCCGTGGATCATGTGCCCGTGAAAGAACAACACATCACCCGGTGACATCTTTACCGGCTCGGGCTTCAGATGCTCGGGGACATGGATTCCAACATCGGTGAAGCTCTTAGTCGTATCGGCTTTTTCAGCGCAGAGCACCGGCAGCTTGTGCGAGCCGCGAACTACCTGAAGGCAACCGTTCTGCTCATCCACGACGTCAAGAGCCATCCACGCGGCAATTGCCTCACCAGGATCTACACGAATAAAATGCTGATCCTGATGCAATGCCTGACCCCGGGCACCCGCTGGTTTGAAATACAACATTGACTGCACCGCCAGCGGTTCGCTTTCCAGACACGATCTGAGCCAGACCTGGATTCGGTCAGAGATCAGCCAATCCATTGCCATAGAATCCCAACGATGCATGTGGATCATCCGGGGATACTTCACGAGAGGGTCATCACTTTGTGCATCAATACCGGCCATGTCGCCGGGAAACGAACCCGATATACGCAGCGCCATGAAATGGTCTCTGATAGTCGACACTTCTTCCTCAGAGAACAATGACTTCGCAAGTACAAAACCATCTTCCCGGTATTGCCGTGCGACTTCGGACATATCCGTTTTCAATTCCATATTCAATACTCTGACCGCAATGGTGATTAGTCCTCAGAAAGCACTTCTTCAGCGGGAATAAGTTTCCCCACCCAGCGCACAACGATGAAGCCAAGAACGACCGCGAGTCCACCACCGAGTGTATTCAGTATCGCGCGCTCGGCTCCGGGTCGCAGTACAAAGAAGATCATCAGCAGTATTCCTATGCCTATCGACAACCAGCCGGCTATCCGGAAGGCAAGAATACCGCGAAGGTCAATATTTGGATTGACCGCATGTGCGGGGGTTCTAAGGTCGTTTTCGAGCGATTCAATTCTTGTTCGGAAAGCTCCGACACGACTATCAAATAGCGATGACAGGAAAAACACAATGGTTGATACGATTACGCCGACCAGGACGTTGATTTCATACCTGGAAAGATCGATGCCGGCAACTATGACATTTACGTCGGTAAAGAGGTCGCCAAATGATGAGACGGTTAGGCCCTGGCTGAGGTTGGCGAAGATGTTAGCCACAATCACGCCGCCTACCCCTGCCCCGAGAGCAGCCATTCCTGACCACCATGGCGTCCGGGTAAAAACGAGTCCGAAGATGACCGGTGTGAACATGGATGGTCCGTACAGGGAAAGCGCCTTCTGATACGTGTCAAACGATCCGCCGAACTGATTCATCTGAAGCGCGACGTATATCGAAATGGCGCCCATGATTGCAACGCATGATCGTCCTACGACCAACTGCATGCGTTCGCTCGGTTCTTCGTGGGTGACAATCTTCGTTACGGGGACGAATACGTCTTTTGTTACCACGGCGGCCATCCAGTTGAACATTGTATCTACGGAGCTCATCGTCGCAGCAAAAATGGCTGCAACCATGATTCCGGTGAGTCCATGCGGAAGTATCGACAGGGCCAGTGTAACAAATGCGGCTTCAGACGGATCAGCAAGTTCCGGCCACATTGATGCCAGATCTGGAAACAGCAGGCGCGATGCCATTACGGGAACCACCCAGAGCATGGGGAGCAGAAGGCTGAGGCCCGCACACCATGCAGCAATTTTCTTCGTATCGCGTTCGTCTGGTACACTGTAGTATCGTTGTGCGATGTGCCAGTTGACGTTATAGCCCAGAACGATCATTATGCCGTACGCCAGCCAGAACATCTGGGGCCGATCGGTGAGGCCCGGATTCCAGTAGCCCTCCGGAGCCTCGCGGGCCAGGGTACTGATTCCTTCGACGAAGCTGCCATCACCCAGAATGGTAAAGGCGACCGGAAGCATGATCAGCGAAATGAGAAAGAGAATTACGAATTGCAGCGCGTCTGTGACCATGACGGCCCAAAGCCCGCCGAGCATCGTGTATATGATCATAACGATGCCAGTCACGATGAGAGTCAGCTGAAATCCGGAAACGGCTTGCCCCGCGATCACGAAGCTCAACGAATTGAATCCCAGGGCTGTCGAGACAAAAATGACGAGCGTATAAATCATCGTGCCGAGGACGACAACGTTGGGCACGATCGCGAGGACGGTGTAGAAGTATGTGGTCCCGGGAGAGAATCTGCGGCTGATGAACTCGAGGGGAGTATCGATACGTGTACGGCGCCAACGCTTGCCGTACACCCAGTACCCTATCATATATGCCGGGAACGCCAGCGAAAACAGAATGAAGGCCGCGCCGCCATTTTTGTACGTGAAACCCGCTGCACCGACAAACATGAATGCAGAGAATCCCGAGACGAACAGGGATACCATCGACAGGACCCACGGAATGTGACCTCCCCCCTTGAAGTAGTCCGTCGTTTTTTTGTTGAAACGCGACACATACAGGCCAACCGCGAGAACCATGACCATGTACAGCGCAACTACGACGTAGTCAAACGAATTCAGATGATTGACATTCACTCGCTGTTCCTTCTGAGCCGCATTTGCGTTATCTACTATCGCGCATTACAATGATCTTAAACTGCGCGACGCCTGTTCCAGAATTGGAACGTTGTCTCACTTGTCTTTGCCATAATAGCACAACTATCCGTGAACAAAAAACAATCAGATCTTTCGCGCCGGCGCTTCATCGGATCGCTGTCTGCGCTTCCCGTTGTTTCATTTCTGAAACCAGTCGAATCGCTGTTTACCGGTGAGCTGAGTGGAATTGATTCCTTTGACAATTCGGGTCCATTAACCTATCGGCTTTTTGTCGATGACAATCAGTTGTCTGACCTCCGTAACAGGTTTGCCAACCTTGATATCTTTGCAGACCTGCGCGAAGAACTTGACTCGTTTGATCGGGTTGCGGAGCGAGCCTTTCTTAAAAATGATGTCCAGTACAACGATCATCTGATCGATCTTAACAGGATTGGTCACGCAGCCCCGAAAATGGCATTCCTGTATTTGATGACGGACGATGTCGATGCTGCACGGCTTGCCGTTGAGTCAATCGAAACCATAATGCGCTTCCCGACATGGGATTATTTCCTCGAAGATGGTTCGCAAGTCATTGGCCTGCAGCGAGCGCCAAGTTCGGTTGTCGCGGTTGCACTCTGTTCGGATTGGCTCGGTGATTTTGTCGACGGTGAGACGCGCAAACGATGGATCGAAACGATGGGAGAGAAAGGTTGTGAGGCTTGTTTCTTGTCCACGTACGGAATGAGATATCCGAAAAGGGTCAAGGGATGGACGATGGACCTGACAAGCGGATACTTTGATCATCGCCCGGATCAACTTTTTGATCTTTCGAACTGGCCGTACATCCTTGACAAGACGAATCTGAAAGCAGTACCTGCATCGGCACTCGCAATCGGTGCTGCCGCATATGAGGCCGAGATGGGTCGGTCCGAAAAAACGGACCGGTGGCTGGAGCAGTCGGCATTCAGCATCAAGTCGTTCGGAAAAATCTACGCAGAAGACGGATCGTACAACGAGAACCTTTCCTACGCCAACTACACATCCGAACACCTGGCTCAGGGGATGGAAATCTTGACACGGTTCCGACAGCTCGATCTGACCGACGAGATTAACTGGACCGGATTTGTCGATTTCATGTACGGCATGTCCTTGCCGACAACTGATGATCCATATGGCATTGCCAACTTCGGCGACGCCGGCAATGGTATGATGTCCTCCGTGCCATTCTGGATAGCAAACAATTTCAAGGACCCGCGCTCCATGTGGTTTGCACACAACATGTCGAGAGCTCACAACATCTGGTCCGTCCTGTGGCACAACGAGGAGAGCGGACTTCCTCCCAACGACGGACCATCCCTGTATCGCTCAAAACTGGATTGGATAACGGCGCGTACAGGATATGAACCGGACGATCTTGTGGTTGCGATGCGCAGTGGACCTCCCGCAAATCACGAGCATGCAGACCGAAACAGCATCATCGTAAAATGCTATGGAGACGTCCTCGTCGCTGATCCGTATCGGCCACCATATGCCAACACTGATCCGTCGTGGCGACTACGCCTCACCGAGGGCCACAGTGCGTTGCTTGTCGATGGAACCGGCCACCAGTATCACGACGGTAAAGAGGGCACCAACCCTTCCGACGCTCACGCACGAATTGTTCGCACCGTGCAATACGGCGATGTGATTTCCTGGTCCAGTGATGCTACTCAGGCGTACGCTCTGGTAACTCCGGACATTGACAGCGTAGTCAGGACCGTAATTATTGTGGCACCAACGAACACCGTTGTAATCATAGATAAGGTGAAAAAGAAGTCGACCGCATCCTTCGTAACTGCTCGTTACTATGCGAAGAATAATGACGGGAACGGCAGCGTCCAGAGCATCCAAACCGGATTCTCACTGATTCGGCCAACCGCAAGCGTGGATGGTATTGCATTGTGTGACGGTGGTGTAGACTTTGAGTCGGGAGTGCTCGACATCGCTGAGGACAGGGCGTTGCAGCATCCGTTTGTCGATGTCCGTTCATCATCGCAGTCACGCAATCATCTGCTCGTGACGGTGCTCCAGCCTCGATCATCAGATAGACCGGGCGCGGAGGTCTCGGTGTCATCGGCCGATGGAATTGCGACCGTTCGACTGGCTGATCGATACCTGCGTATCTACGACTCGGGACCAATACCTGAGTTCGAGTTGTCATGATTGTTACCAAAGCTGTCGTCTTTACAGGACCAAATCAGGTTGAGTATCGTGATGTGTCATGTCCGGATCCCGGGCCTGACGATGTTGTTGTCCGCACGACACACTCGTGGATAAGTAATGGAACTGAAGGGTCTTATCTTCGCGGAGAACGATCGGATGGCGATACGCCGTTTGCTGAGGGCGACCCGCTACCCTTCCCTGTTATTGCAGGTTATCAGAAGATTGGAATAGTGGACTCCATCGGTGCCAATGTTGATCATGTAAAACCCGGTCAGCAGGTATTTTGCACAATCGGGCGCGTCGATGGAATGCACCACTGGTATGCTGGACAAGTGGCGGTCTCAGTCACACCTAAAAAAGATGTCTGGCCGATCCCATCCGGAGTTGACCCACTGGCGTTTGCAGGGCTTGTTCTGATTCAGGTAGGATACAACAGCGGCATGCGGTCTCCGGTAGAACCGGGAGAATTAGCGGTTGTCGTTGGAGATGGGCTGGTAGGGCACTGGACTGCGCAAACCCTGGCAAATCGTGGAGCTCGAGTGGTGCTCGTCGGCCGCCACAACGACAGGCTGGCAAAAGTAGCACGGAAGAGCGAAATAATGACAATAAACAGCCGCGATAACGACTGGGTGGGAACGATTAGAGATCAATACGGCGAGACCATCGCGGTCGGTGTCGACACGGTTGGTTCAGTCGAAATACTGAATGATCTCATGTCGATTTCCAAGCGTTTTGGTCATCTGGTCTCCGCCGGATTCTACGGGTCTGAAGATGCACTGCATCTCCAACCTCCTCGATACCGTGAGTTGAGCATCGACCTGGTGTCAGGCTGGACTTATGAACGCATGGGTGCAGCCCTTGAAGAGGTCGCCAGCGGACGAATCACATCTCTCGAACTCATTACTCACCGCTTTCCGGCGAACATGGCAGCTGACGCCTGGGCCCTTATAGAGTCAAAAAGTGAACCTGTTCTGGGAGTTATTCTTGACTGGAGCCACGGCGATGCACATGCCCGGGTTACTAATTGAACTGCGAATCAACCGTAAGAAACAGTGTTGACCGGGACAAACAAAATTCTTGTAGTTACTGAGCCGGGTAGTGCCGCCTGGTCCCAGGCGCCAATGCCCGAGCCTCGAGAAGAAGAGGTGATGATTAGAGTCGAGGCCATCTCAACGTGTCCCCACTGGGACATTCGAATATTCAGTGGCATCCCGATGTTTGAGTCGAGACCTCTTACATATCCGTATATACCCGGTGAGCCGGGGCACGAAGCGTGCGGTATAGTAGAGGCTACCGGTTCAAAAGTCACGGAATTCAGAGTTGGAGACCGCGTTGTGATGTGGCGCGACCCTGGAGGTCGCCGCCAGGGGTGTTATGCGCGTTACGTTGCCGTTGATCAGGATCATTTGCTTAAGCCTGTCGGAACAATGCCTCCTGAAAAGCTGGCTCCACTCGAACTTGCAATGTGTGTTCAGGTATCGTTTGATCAGCTTGAAACGATTGATGCAGTGAAAAACAAACATGTTCTTGTTGGTGGTCTTGGCCCTGCCGGACTAATCGCCGTGCAGATGGCCCGGGCCTACGGTGCACGCAAAGTCACCGGCACAGACCTTGAACCAGCGAGGCGCCAGCTCGGATTGGCCGCAGGCGCAGATTCGGCAATCCATCCCGATGAACTGCCAGAACTTGCCGATTCCGAATACGAGACGGGGCTGGATACCACCGGTCTTGCAGTTGCGATTAACCAGATGATTGGATGCACCCGGAATGCGGTTGCTGTATTCGGGGTTATGCGTGAACGAATCGGGTTCGGCCCTGAACATTGGTGGGGCGGATTCACCTTGATGGGATACGGTGAGCACAACAAGAGTGCTGCAAAACGAGCACTCGAGTTAGTAGAGAAAGACCGTATAGATCTTTCGCTACTCATATCGAAAGAACTTCCACTGTCGGCTTACGCAGAAGGAGTTTCTCTACTGAAACAGAAAAAAGCTATCAAGATTCTGTTTAATCCTTGGATCGAATAGGCGATGACGGCAGTTTCGACAAAGCCTGCATTTCCATTCTCATCTATTCCTTAACCGGCAGTGAGTGATCGCCGTTAACAGCAATCTTTTCAATGACCCCCGACCCTGAACCTGCAGGACATCGCGTTGCTGACGTAGACACAGTCCGTTCGGCAATGCGGTACAGCACCCTGGAGGGACTGTTTGCTTCGCAATACGTATCGACAACGACGACTTCGATGCTTGTCGGATTCCTTCTGGCGCTCGGAGCATCGGTGACGCAAGTGGGTATTGCCGCCGCCCTCCCGCTGCTCGGCGGTCTTTTCCAACCACTGGGTGCCGAGCTGCTGCGTAGACGAAAGGGCTGGCGAAAAGGCCAGTGCGTCGGCGGTGTGATAATTGACGATGTGTTGTGGCTCGTCTCAATAGTATCTGTTGTATTCCTGCCCGCGCCAACCGCAGTTATCGCCGTACTCTGCATTCTTGCATTGCAACAGATTCCGGTTCACTCTTCGCTACTCGCATGGCAGAGCTGGATAAGCGACCTGATACCGCCACGTGTTCGTGGCAGATACTTCGGCCGACGAAACTTTGTCGTCAATACGTTCGGAGCCGTCATGGCAATTTTTGCTGGCCAGTTTGTCGAACACATCGGGGATAATGCAGTCTGGAGTTTTTTAGTGGTGATTATGATCGGGATGACAGCGCGGGGAATTAGCGCGTACTTCCTGAACAAACAGCCTGAACCCTTCCCTGCAGTTGAAACCCCGAGCCACCCGGTCGGGCGTTTCAAGGATCCGTTCCGGCACGGGCCGTTCAGAAAATATTTGAGGTTTATTTCGCGATGGGAGTTTTCGTCACAGATAGTAGCGCCATTCTTCATCGTGTACATGCTGCAAGATCTGGATCTGGGGCTCGGGTTTGTGACGTTGGTCGCTGCCCTTGCTACCGTGGCAAATCTGATCAGCCAACAGTTCTGGGGTGAGCTGGCCGATCGCTTCGGCAATCGACAGGTCCTGAAAACGACCTGCGCAGTTCTCGTCATTGAACCGCTGGTCTGGCTCTTCACAGGCTCGACAGGGATGGGACTCTACCTCGTTGTGGCAATACATCTTCTTAACGGATTTGCAAGCGGTGGTTTCTTGCTTGCCAATGCAAACCTGATGATGGGCCTCGCACCAAGGACCGGTCAATCTTCCTATTTTGCGGTCCAGGCATCGCTCAAGGGTGTGTCGGCAGCGGCAGGACCAGTCGTCGGCGGTGTGCTTCTCGACAGAATCCTCGGACCCATTATTCCAACCGGTGATTTGCTATCCTCATTCGGAATACTGTTTGTGCTGGGATTCATACTTCGATCAGTAGGGCTGTTTGCGCTACGTCGGATTCCCGAACAAACGCTGGTACCGGACCTGCATATTTCAGTCCTGATATCTGAATTTGCACGATCATTCAGCAGCACGCAGGGATTCGGGCTACTATTGCAGAGTTTCACCATTGAACCACACCTTGACAATGAAACCATCGAGGATGCTCTTGAGGATATGGCTCGGAACCAGCACTAACTATTACTCTTGAATCTCATTGAGTCATCTAACCCTTCCAGTCTCGATCAAACTGGAACCAACCCGGATAGATAACCTTTGCACAGAGAACGCCAGCTGCAATCAGAGAGATACTACGGAACTGAAAGGACTACAATGCACGCCATAACCAGTAAAGCTATTCTCCTGGTCACACTGGTGATCCTGATTTTCTCGGTCGCGGCCTGTTCGCGATCAGATGGTCTCTCTTCGGACGGACGAAAACAGGTACGGGTTTTTCTGTTGCTTCTTAACACCAAGCAGGTTGAGTTCTTTGAGACGGCGGCAGATGACTTCGAAGCTGCCAACCCGGGAACAGATATTGTTATCGAGCAATTTCCGGGTTCTTCGCTAAAAGACTATGAGATAAAGATTCGATTGCGGTATGCGAGTAATCAGGCGCCGGACATCTGGAGCTATCGGGAGAACGAGCTTGCGCAGTTTGTGAACCTGGACTTGCTATCACCAGCGCCTGATTATATAAAGGACATAGTCGACAACAACAGCGTCAATGACCTCGTTCGAACTGCGCCTTACTTCAATGGCGAGCTGTATGGTATGACGTGGGCCGCCGGCTGGCAGGCCCTCTATTACAATAAGGCTATGTTTGCCGAGGTAGGTCTCGACCCTGAAAAACCTCCAGTAAACTGGGCCGAGCTTCTGGAATATGCAGACAAACTTACCATCCGGGACGCGAATGGGAATATTCAACGCGCCGGCCTTTCTTTGCGAAAAACAGGGTTCAAGCCTGGGACGGGTGAGAAGTGGCTAACATTCTTCTATTCTGCTGGTGGAGTGCCATTCAACGAAGACGGAACCAAAATCCTTATCGACTCGCCTGCTGGTCGAGCCACGTTCGATTTCTACGACGAGATTTTTACGAGACGGATTGATGGAATTGAGGTCGAAGGCGATCAGAGAGGCTTTGGTCAGGGACGTGTTGCGATGTTCATTCGTGAGTTACACATCGTGGATTGGTTAAACACCAACTACCCCGATATTGAGTATGGTGTCGCTGCAATCCCTCCTCGAGACTCAACGACGATAGGTTACTCATCCGGAGGAGCTTACCCGATGGTAGTAAGCAAAACGGCGGCGCATCCGGAAATAGCCTGGCGGTTTCTGGAGTTCATTGGAAGCCACGAAAGGTACGAAGAGTATATCCGCATTACGCAGGACCTACCGGTGATGAAGAGCGTCGCTGATCTCCCGGAATTCAGAAACAATCCGTTCACGTCCGTCTTCCTTAACCAGCCGGTGTACCCGCCTCCCAAATTTGCGCATGACAGGTATTCGCTTGAAAAACTCGGCGAGTACATTGAGAGATTCTGCTACGGATATCTTACCGGCGACGAAGCTGCTGCGCGTGCCGCGGAAGAGATCAACGGCCTTCTTGAAGTAGCCTACGAAAGATCGGGAGGAACTGATTGACGAAGCGAGTCTACGCCGCGGTTCTTGAGAACAGCGGATACATCGTCGGCGACGCCAATGCAAAGAGTGGAATGTATGTCCGCAGTTCCACTGCAGAGTGGCACAGGCTTGGTTGGCCCAACATCCGTGCGTTTGGACTTCATGTCACTGAACCTCGCACTCTTATGGCAGCTGGAAACGGCCTGTTGCGGTCGAATGACGGTGGCGAATCCTGGCGTGTCACTACCGACTGGCGTGTGACAGAAGTTTTGGACGTTGATGTATCACCAGACAACCGGGATACTGTTCTTATCGCGACCGCGCACGGAATACACATTTCCCATGACGATTGTTCGTCGTGGATGAGGATCGCGATGCCGGAGGACCAGCGATTCGTCCAGGCCGTTCGATATGACATCACAAATAGTAATGTGATTGTTGCAGCTGCGGAGGCTGGAATTCTTCGCTCCGACGACGGTGGTGCGTCGTGGAGATGTGTAGATGCGAGGGCTGGTGCCATTCGATCCGTCAGGCAATGCTCAGATCGTACCGGGGTCTGGTGGGCAGTTTCAGCAACCGGTGAAATCCTGCGCTCCGCAAACGATGGAGTTAAGTGGACACCTGCCGGACCGGATCACTCCATGCCTCTTTACAGCATCCATGTTGACTCTGATCTAGTCGTAGCTTCGGGGTACCTGTGTGGCGCGATTATCTCTACAGATCGTGGCGAATCGTGGAAGATTGTTCAGTTCCCGGACGACCGAATGAGTGGACACGCGATTGTTACATCTCCGGATAGCCCGGACGACGTACTAATCGGTACGACAGGTAATGGTCTTTACTCTCTCAATCTTGAAACAGAGGAATGGAGACTTGTCGGCCTTCCAGATGCGACAATCCGGGGTCTGTATGTTGCCTAGATCGCCCGGGATCGAGTCAGAAACTCAACGCGTCACACAATACAATTATCGGCGTGATCAGCTAATAAAATTTTTTGCCGACCGTCAAACAGACGACTACTACCACCGAATTGGCGAGGTTGAAATTGCGTGTAGAATGTACCGCGGTCATGATCTTTCGGCATTCGAGCGTGAGCTGAGACAGCTACTGAGTGACCCGCACGGAGATATGTTCTGGATGCTTCCGATGACACTTATTCACTTTGTCGGAAAGGATCATCTAACAGCCGAACTGAAGGAGTTGATGCGAACAGGCTGGTCGAGCTATACTCCGTATCGGGGAGATACAGAGAATCACTGGCTGATGTATTACGCTTCGATGTATCTGATGTCGCAAGAATTCCCGGCTGGTGATGCACACGAATGGTTCAACGGACGATCCTCTTCAGAAAACCATCGCGAAGCCGAGGAATACCTGAATCACTGGTTCCGAACAGTCATCGCCTCTGGACTCAACGAATTTGACTCGCCTCACTATCTGCCCTTCTACCTTGCTCCTCTGTCTCTGTTGTACGGCTTCTCAACAGATCAACGGATGGTGCACAATGCCCGGTCGCTGCTCGATCTCCTCATTGCAGATTTTGCAGCTGATACGTTAAACGGCGTATACGTCGGAGCACATTCACGGATATATCCTGAACCATTGCTGGAAAGGTGGAGGAACGGATCAACATCTTTTTCGTGGCTGCTTTTTGGCAATACAGACTTTCAACCGGACAACATCAACATTGTACTCGACCGGATTGGCTATCGACCCCACGGAGCTGCGGTCTACCTCGCTCTCTCGGGTTATAGTCCGGACCGAATTCTACATGCCATCGCCACAGATCGGTCCGCCGAGTTTACTCATCGCGAACGCAAGCGAACGCGTACCAGAATCCGCAGGCATCTGCCGAGACGCAAAGACGTCTATAAGACTGTGTTCATGCATCCATGGTATGCGCTTGGGTCGATAGACGGGGATCTAGTTCAACCCGTTCAGCAGCACTCATGGGAGTTGCATTGGGTCAGTACCACGGAAGACCGGGGCCACAACATTCTCTTTTGTCTGCACCCCTACTGGTCTGAAGATGAGATGGCCACTTTCTTTCCTGAGGAGCCCGAATTGCTGGCGGATCGTGTTCTCAATGAAAAGAAACCAACGTACACTTCGGAGGATAAGTGGACCGGAGGATCACCTTATCAGCGGATTGCTCAGCACGAGGATGCGCTTATCGTTTTGTTTGATATCCCGGCGGGAACGACACACCCGCATATCGATGCATATTTTTCCCGGAATCTTGAGCACGTTACCGAAGACCCTAGTGGTTGGATTGTCGCGAGAGGCGGGAACGTGTTCGTTGGATACTATCCTCTTTGTCCGTACGAGTGGATTGCCGAACAGGGCGGAGACAGACGACTCAGAAGCAGTGAGCTACGAAACGGCGCTGTTGTTCAGGTTGCGTCCATTGACGAAGTGGAATCACTCGAGGCCTTTCTCAATCTGTTAAGGCTACGAGTACCGGAGTTTGATGTTAGTGAACACATCCAGGTACGTTACGAGACGCTTCGGGGGCGCGATGTTCAGTTTGCATACGGAATGGACCTGATTGTTGATGGTGATACGATTGCGCGGGCAGATCACCCGGTGTATGATGGTCCGTTCATTAATGCGGATGAGGAAGGTCGCATTACTCTTTCGGGCGGAGGCGAAACGCGAGAACTCTCATTTGACTTCGGCGAAGCAAGGCCCGAGGAAGGATGACGACATGAGCATTTTCGATACTTTTTGGCGCGGGGGCCACCACTCCTCCTCCCCGGTTTTAAGTTAACACGTATTACTGGTCGAGCGCCAATGATGTTTTGCTAGAAATCACCTAGAAGATTCTCTAGATTTTTTCCTAGATAAAAGAAGAACCAGTTCCAGGGACAATTAAAGCTTTATAAACGACGTGCTCCTACCCCACATCCAGACTCTAAAAGGTGAGCCACCCTGTCACGCCGATGTTAACATGCGAGACGGTGCGCCACGTTTGACGGTCAATGGCGAGGAAGTGGCTCCGCTGGCAGCATGGAGCTGGGGCCTCGTCGAAGCGACTCCGCTCTATCGGGACGCCGGCATTAATATCCTCCACCCGATCCTCGGTCTGAATGTTGCCTGGCCGGAACCGGACAGGTACGATTTTTCAAGCTACGATATCCTGTTCGACCGCCTCCTCGAGCAGAGTCCCTCAGCATTTTTTCTACCACGCATCCTCCTCGACATGCCAGCATGGTGGATCGAAGATAACACCGGCGAACTCGTCCAGACGGCGCTTCCGCGCACGTCAAAAAACCTCCAGTACAAAACCAGCAGGCTGAGCAGCGAGGGTGGTATGCTCTGGACAAACCCCCTGGCGGCACCCTCGCTCGCATCGAGTAAATACAGGGAAGATATCACGCGCCTCTATGTCTTAATGCTTCGGCACTTCATGGGTTCGCCGCTGGTATCGCGAATTATTGGATATCAGATTGGTGCGGGGATCTATGGTGAATGGCACTACTCACTCGCCGAGTTTATGCCCGACACATCACCGCATGTGACAAATATTTGCGGCCCTGTACCGCCTCTTGAAGATCGACTTACAACCAGTCACGGGCTATTTAGAGATCCCGACACTGAGCAAAACGTCACCCGTTTTTACGAATCGTTCCATGAAGACCTGATCACGCCAGCCCTTCTCGACTTCGCCGCCATCACGAAGGATACAACAAACCGGCAAATCCTCTGTGGCGCGTTTTACGGCTACCTCCTCGAAAACGTGTGGATACAGGAAGGCGGTCACCTTGCTCCCAAACCTGTCCTCGATTCAGATGACATTGACTTTCTGGCAAGTCCGTACACATATCAGACTACGAACATCCCAGACGAGCCGTGGTGGAATCACGACATCGTTGACGGCGGTGGGAATATGCTCGGCCGCGCCCGTGGCCTCGGAGGCGACGGCGGGTATCGCGTGCTGCTCGAATCCCTGAGACGACATGGAAAATTGTTTTTCGTCGAGGCAGATAGTGGCACACACCTTGCGCCCGAGCCAGGTGATCTGACGGGAAGTGAATCGGACGTCGATAATCTCCTCACGAACATCGGTGGCGACGGCTCCGAGACAGTTGATGGGGCAGTAAAAATACTGAAGCGTGACCTTGGCCGGATGTGGGCCGGAGGAAGCGGGGGCTGGCTTTTTGATTTCGGCGCCGTAATGAGTTTGCAGCGAAGCTGGTATGATGCACCGGAGATCAGGGAGTTACTGGCTTCGTTCGCAGTGCTGATGCAACAGCGAACAGATCTCAATCTATCTCCTGTGGCTGACATTGCTGCCGTCTATGACACACAGTCTTTCTTCTTCTCGCGGCACTGGAGGAATGAACGACCTCTCGATCAACCTGGCTCAGTAGACTATTTCGTGCAGTGGTTTCTTGACAGTCAGGCTCGTTCTCTGCACAGGATCGGCGCGCCCGTCGATTTCCTGTATCGGTCTGATCTCACCGACGAGGACGCGGATAGATACAAACTGTTGTTCTTCTTCAACGCTTTCGTGATGGAACCTGCCGAAGTTGATGAGCTGCGACAGGCACTTCGTGGTTCCAACGTAACAGTCGTTTGGATGTATGCGCCGGCGTACCTTACAAAGAATCAGATTAGTATCGAGACTATGTCCAGGCTGACAGGTTTTGAATTCGATGTATCCCTTGAAAGTGCGCCAATGTTAATTGACTACATCGGTAAGTCACAACTCCGGTTTGGGACAGGTGCCGTCGAAAGTCCACGGTTTGATACCACGAACCATGACGAGGTCCTGGGAACCTGGATTGATTCAGGTAAGCCGGCATTTTCAGTACGTAGAGACGAGGAAGGCTGGACATCTATCTACTGCGGAACTGCACCACTTCCGGCAACTATCTTGCGTGATCTTGCAAGACTGGCAGACGCTCGCCTGTGGAGCTCCAGCGAAGATATTGTGGTGGCAACCCGGGACACTGGAATGCTCGTCGCAACTGAAGATGGAACCAGGACCATCAGCCTGGCGCACCCTATGAAAATGATTGGCTCTAACGAAACGTATTCTGATACCTACACCCTGAATCTCACGATGGGAGATGTGTGTCTTTTTCAAGGCTAGTTTTCCGGAATAACCTCGTGCGGCAGATTCTCGCCGCGTACACCGGCTATCAGGTTGGCGGCCGCAATTGAAGCCATTCCGTTTCGCGCCGAAACTGTAGCGCTTCCAATATGTGGAGCAACCACACAATTCGGGAGATCCAGCAGTGGATCGTCAGACGAGGGCGGTTCGGGGTTTGTAACGTCAAGACCCGCAGCGAATATCTCACCGCTCACCAGGGCGTCATGCAGATCTTCTGAAACATGGATCCCTCCTCTCGAGGTGTTTACAAAGACTGCCGTCGATTTCATCGCCTTGAAGGCAGAGGCGTCAAACATCTCAAGCGTCGACTCATTCAGGTCCGTGTGAACCGAAACGAAATCAGACTGCTCCAGCAATGCATCCAGAGACAGTCGCACTGCACTGACGCGGTGCTCTGCATCAGGCTTTGCAGTACGACTCGCATATACAACCTTCATTCCCCAGCCACGATGCAAACGCTCCGCTGTCGCCAATCCTATTCGACCCATACCGACGATTCCTATCGTCTTCCCTCCAAGGTCCTGCCCAATGAATCCCAGTGGCTCCCAATTCTTCCACTGGCGAGCAGAAACGTTTTCAATGCCTTCGCGAAGGCATCTGGCTGCGGCTAGCAACAGTGTTACAGCCATATCTGCGGTCGCTTCGGTAAGAACTCCCGGGGTGTTCCCGATACGTATTCCTCTATCGAAAGCATCCGACGTGTTGATGTTGTTGTAACCCACCGCCATATTCGAGACGACTTTCAGCCCGGGGCCTGCGGCATCGAAAACAGCAGCATCCATAGTATCTGTCAGAAGAGATAGTATGCCGTCACAACCGCGCACCTTGTCAAGGATGACCTCGCGCGAAGGGGGCATTGGATCTTGCCAGACATCCGCATCACACTCCGCAATGACGCGATCCAGACCTGCGGCGGGAATACGTCGGGCAACAAACACTTTGGGCTTCAAAATGACTAACGCTTTCTTTCTGTAAGACTTCTATGGCAGCCTGTTGACAAGATCGAACAACACCTCTACCTCATGCGGAAACTCATTGCCGGCAATAGCATCATCATCCATAGCAGGAAATCGCGAATATTCACGAGCGCTGCCGTTCACTGAGAATGCATCACCTGGCACGTCCATTCCGTCATACATGAACCAGAGTCCAATGCTCTGATTATCTTCGAGACCGACAATCCGCGCAGCGATATAGTGTGCGAACTCATGTGATTCAGACCTCACCGCATGTGCCTTTTCAACGGACAGTCCGTCGGCAAGACTTTCATTTATAATTGCAAGATGCGTAGTACTCGCCATCGTGACGACGGGCCCTTCGGAATAGTCGACGTCTGGCGGGAATGATCTGTCGGTGTCGACACACGCTCCAGCCAGCACGCACAAAATAAATGCAATCAGTCGCATCTTGGAATAAGGTGTTGAGACCCTGCCTGATGAAAGGTATTATAATACGTCATGCAGATGGACGAAACGAGATGATTTTATGCCACCCGATTACAACCAGTCTGAACAACGAGCACGCAGATCAGCCAGCATCTGGATCGTCGGCGTACTCATACTGGGCAGCGTTTCAGCCTTTGCACTGCTGAAGTCAGACGATTCCAATCAGCATAATCTCCCGGACACCGCGATTCTGAATCCTGCTATGCTACTGGATGCGAAGCAACGCGTTGCTGACGGTCAGGCAAAGGTTGCACTAGATACGCTTCTGGCGCGGGCTGAAGCATTTCTTGAGGCGCCGATCGTTTCAGTGATGGACAAGGAAATCGAACCGCCATCAGGCGATTTCCACGACTATATCACACTTGCACCGTATTTCTGGCCAAACCCGGATACGCCAGACGGCCTACCCTACATCAAGCGGGATGGTGAACTGCACGAACCGAATCGCAGTGGTACCGATTTCTATACGCGTGCTCAAATGGAGGAAGGCGTAATCACGCTCGGTGTTGCGTTTTATTTGACGGATGACCAGAAGTACGCTAATGGCGCAGCGACGCGGTTGCGCACGTGGTTCCTCGATCCGGAAACAAGGATGAACCCCAACTTGAATTTCGCTCAGGGTGTTCCCGGTATTATGGACGGTAGCCTCTGGGGCATCATCGAGACATGGAGATGGACAGCAATTGTTGATATTATTAATCTGATCGGCAGTTCCGATGAGTGGACTGAAGATGACGCACGAGGCATGCAGCAATGGTTCGACGACTATCAGGTGTGGCTGCGAACCAGCGAACTTGGTTTCGACGAAAGTCTGATGTGGAACAATCATGGATCCTTCTACGACTCACAGGTTGCCTACCTCGCCCTGCATGCAGGCAAGCCCGAAATCGCACGTGACATCTTATTGGAGGCCCGCAATCGAAGGATA
>JABDKO010000094.1 GCA_013002165.1 Rhodothermales bacterium
GTTGGGAGACAATGCGTGAATTTCTGCAGACGTATTATGATCGCTGGGCCTTTGACCATCCGACTACGCGAGACATCCAGCAGGTTGCAGAAGATGTTTCCGGTGAGGATCTCGACTGGTTTTTCGACCAGTATGTCTACGGAACGGCGACTGTCGACTATGCGGTTGGTCGAGTCAGCAACAGTAAGATCGCTGACTCGGATGTTGCTGGCAGGGACAGCACCCGATACAACGGATATGTGCTGGTTCATCGAAAGGATGACGGGTACTTCCCTGTGACGGTTCAGGTGCGCTATCGGGATGGAACAACCGAGCGAAAGACCATCGACGGACAGGACGAATGGCTGAGACTTTCTTTTTACAACCACGCGGGTATAGTTGAGGCGTTTATTGATCCGGACAATGATGTGTGGCTGGATATCAATCGTCTGAACAACCGGAGAATTGTCGATGGCCCACAGGGCCCGTTCGCTCGCAAAATTCAATTGAAAGCAACGGTGGCCGTTCAACAACTGCTATTCCTCCTGGCGGGCATATTCTAGAAACTTAAAACTCTTATGATGAAGAGCATTCGCAGCGGACTGTCAGTTGTTGGTCGGAAACCAGGACTGGTTGCGTTGATTTATGCGGTAAATGTTTTTACTGCACTTGTCATCGCTGTTCCGCTATACATTGGACTCTCAAGAATTGTCGGTCCAACCGGATTCGGCTTTGACCTCGCTGCGGGATCCAACATTGTTGTTTGGGCTGACATCATTGAATCATTGAGCCACGTGTCGGCGGCGGCTTTCGTTCAGGTCATGTGGATCTTGCCGGTCGTATTCCTTGCAAAGGTTGTTTCGTCCGTCGGCTTGATAAACGCAATTCGCGATGACGGTATACGATCATTTTGGCCGGGAGTCGGACAGTACGGGGGCCGGGCAATCGTTCTCGGGCTCGCCTATCTCCTTGTAACAATTGTTGGAACGATAGGAATTACAATTCTGCTGGCGATCGGATATAGCGTCTTCTCAGGAGAGGTGGGAACGTACCGGATGACCGTCTATGTCGTACCGTCGATGTTCTTGATCTTCTTTGCTATCATCGATCTCTTCCATGACTACTCTCGAATAAAGCTGGTAAAGGATGAGGTACCCGTTATGAGATGTTTCTTTCACGGGTTTGCCTGGCCGTGGCGTCATCGTGGCTCGATTGCGATCTACGTCTTCTGGTACTTGGGAGCAGCAATATTGCTCGTATTCCCAACCTTGCTGGATACGAACATGGCAGCGTCGACCATAGGCGGAATCGTGGTCCTGTTTCTTATTCAGCAGGTTGTAATGGTTCTGCGATCAGCAGTTACGGTTGCCTGGTTTGGTAGTGAGGTTACCTACTACGAGAAAATTGACTGGAGCCTGGCTCCGATGATTGCCGGGGACGCGACCGGTGGTGAATCGGGATTGGAGTCAAGTCCTGCTGTCAGCACGTGAGGTCCCGGGACCGCAGCCGGAAATGAAGTAGCTAAGGGCGTTCGTGTCGGCGCCACTGTTTGGCAGTCGGTAGCCGTTGGCTGTTGACAACTCAGGAAAAAGGCCTGGCGTGTCACACTTCGTACGGATGGAAATATCCACTGCACGCGGGGGCCGCCACTCCTCCTCCCCGGTTCAATTTACTCTCAACGGCGACGGACTTTCCTGAGCAACACGTTAGAAGTTGATTAGAAATCAGCACCGGCATTGTGCTAAAACCCGATAGCCAGACCAAGTTCATCAACTCTGATTTCATCAAACAACAATTCCGCTTCACACGCTTTCGGAAGGTAGATGGATTCGGCGTTCTTTCTGGAGTCAGCAAAAAATGTGGCGAACGCAAGTCTCTCCTTTGGGAATATCGATTGCAGATCACACACTGCCTGGAATCGATGCCAGTTCAGTTCGCTAATATTTTCGTGTACGTAGTCAACAAATAGTGTCTCGAATGGGTTCGTGGCGCGGTCGCTCATGATGTGATGCGGCTGTGTGGATGATTTAGATTCGGTGATCATCCAGTGCACTACCAACTACCCTGCCAGTCGATACTAACGCTGTTTTTACTGTACTTAGGCCGTGCTACCCGGTGGTACATGGGGAAAGATTTGCCCCGACGCTGACATGATTATTCCGATCAGGATAGCACGATCTCCTTTCGTAGACGTGCAACAGGTATTCCGAGCTGTTCTCGATATTTCGTCACCGTACGCCGCGCAATCTGGAATCCCTTCTCATCCAACATGGTCGCGATGCGCTGGTCGGAAAGCGGTTTCGTTTTGTCTTCTCGAGAAATGATTCCCTCGATGATCGCTTTTACTTCCTTGTTCGACACTTCCTCGCCGGAATCCGTAGAAAGACCCTCTGAGAAGAAGTACTTCAGTTCGTAAACACCGAACTCCGACTGGACGTACTTGCCGTTGACAACACGACTGACCGTAGAGATATCCATCTTGATCTGCTCTGCGATATCCTTCAAGATCATGGGCTTTAAATAGCCCTCGCCAAACTTGAAAAACTCCTCCTGAATCGAGACAATCGACTCCATCACTTTCATCATCGTGTTACGACGCTGGTTGATGGAGTTAATGAACCACCGTGCCGACTCGAGTTTGTTCTTCAGGAAGTTGCGCGTTTCTCCATCAATCGAGCTATCCGACTTACCGGATTTCTTATCCGCCGACATCTTGTGCAACATGTTGCGATACTGCTTGGAGATCCGCAGCTCGGGGGTATTGCCACCGTTCAGCGAGATCACGAACTCACCATCGATGTGAGCAACTGTAAAATCGGGAGTAATGTAATTCTGTGCCGCAGAAAACTCCCCTTCGCCTGGCTTGGGATTCAACCGCTGCACTATGTCGAACGCTTCTTTCAACTCCTGACCGGTCACGTCGAGCTTTTTCATGATTGCCTGAAAATGCTTCATGGTGAAAGCCTTGTATACCCTCTCGAGCATTTCAATTGCAACATGTTTTCCCGGAACGTTTTCGTCGAGTGCGTGCAGTTGAACAAGAAGACATTCACGTAAATCACGAGATGCAATGCCGACAGGCTCCAGAAGCTGGACTCGACGAAGAACTTTCTCGACATCTGTTTCGTCCAGCATGATTCCGTGGTTGAACACGATGTCGTCAATGATTGACTCCAGTGGACGGCGCAGGTAGCCATCCTCATCAATCGACCCGATGATCTGATCGGCAATAAGTTCATCGGTATCATTCAAATCCAGGAAGAGAAGCTGCTCTCGCAGATGCTCGGCCATAGAAACCCGGGCCGGCATGGGCATGTCACGCTGCTCCTCGTCATCACCGCTGTCGACCCTCGCCTTGTAGCCGTAAAGGTCTTCCGAGCTATTCAGAAACTCTTCCCAGTTGTAATCGTCGTCGCCGTTCTCTTTCTCTGAATCTGATTCAGAAGCCGATGCAGAATCGTCATCGTTTGAGTTGTCAGGTTGATCGGAATCCTCTGAACGATCCTCGATCTCTTCATCCATGCCTTCTTCAAGAAGAGGATTCAGTTCCAGCTCTGCCTTGATCCGTTGCTCGAGCGCCAGGGTCGGCAGCTGCAACAGCTTTATATACTGTATCTGCTGCGGAGACAGCTTCTGCTGCAGGGATTGTCTTTGCTGGAGATTTAACATTAAGGCATCAATGATTCTGCTCTCTCGGCGCAAGCCTCAAGAAACATATTATACCACTCTTGGCCGTATTTCCGTATTAAAGGCTCAGATAAAAACGCTGGCAAACTGACATCATTCTTCTTTCCGAGCTTGATTGCCGGACTACACAATTTTATTTGCTCATAGTTTAACACTTCGTGTTCACCGTTGTGTGCAACTCGTATTGGAAAAAGATGACATGATATCGGTTTCGGAAAATCAATCTCTCCCTTCTGATACGCAATATGGAATGAACACTTTGCAACGCCTCTTTCATACGTTACAAATACACATTCAGCATCGTCCACACAGGTCGTTCCGTAAGAATTACGCCCCTCTTTCTCCCACAGCCCATCCGTTTTGATCACTTCAAGCGCTTCCGGTGTTAAATACTTTGCCACCTTCGGGAAGCTCTTTTCGACTTCCGCAAGCTCTTCATGCTCTAACGGAGCGCCAGAGTCGCCCTGAACGCAGCATCCGCCCTTGCATGCTGCCAGGTTACAGACAAATGGAGCATCCAGAACGTCATCTGAAATCAGTACGTCGCCTACCAGAAACATCTAGCAAATAGTGTAGATTGGGAAATATGCCGCCAGATTGATTCCAAACAACTACTGATAAGCCGACTTCTGTAGCAGTTCCATGAGTACGACCTGTATATTACAAGATCGGATCTGGCTATATTTTTTAAACATCCGTCCTTCTATTTAAGATCCTTTTCATGCAGCCGTTTGACAATACCAGCCTTAGTTCATCGCCCCAGCGC
Source organism: Rhodothermales bacterium (assembly GCA_013002165.1). Lineage (GTDB taxonomy): Bacteria > Bacteroidota > Rhodothermia > Rhodothermales > JABDKH01 > JABDKO01. Next base: position 4,433 of record JABDKO010000094.1, read on the forward strand.
GCCGATCAGGATCTGGAACGTGCGTTGCGACCACCGTCATTGAGCGAATTTGTAGGTCAGCAGGCAATTAAGGACAACCTGTCGATATTTATTACGGCAGCACGCCAGCGAGAAGAGCCCCTTGATCACGTATTACTGTCAGGGCCTCCCGGTTTGGGTAAAACTACGCTCGCCTACATTCTGGCGAATGAGATGGATGCTCCTATCAAGACAACCAGTGGACCCGTTCTGGACAAGCCGGCAAGTATTGCGGGAATATTGACCAACCTGGTTGAGGGGGAGATTCTCTTCATTGATGAAATCCACCGCCTCAACCCTGTCGTGGAAGAGTATCTGTACTCGGCAATGGAAGAATACTCAATCGATATTGTCATAGACAGCGGCCCGAATGCACGGAGTGTCAAGATATCTTTGCCGCCATTCACGCTGGTAGGAGCGACAACACGAAAAGGGCTTCTCACCGCTCCCTTAAGGGCTCGGTTCGGAATAGACTTTAGATACGATTATTACACTGCTGATCTGTTGATGCAAATCATCAAACGATCTGCCGGAATAATGAACGTTGGGATCGACGACGCCGGTGCGATGGAATTGGCGCGTCGGAGTCGCGGTACCCCGCGGGTGGCAAACCGCTTACTCAAAAGGAGCAGAGACTTTGCGCAGGTGGAAAGCGACGGGAGTATCGATCGGAAACTCGCTGATCGTGCATTGAACGCTCTTTCGGTAGATGAGCATGGACTGGATGACATGGACATGAGACTCCTGCGAGCACTTATAGAGAAGTACCGGGGCGGTCCGACTGGAATTTCGACCCTGGCTGTTGCGGTTGGAGAGGATTCCGGAACAATCGAAGAGGTGTACGAACCTTATCTTATCCTTGAAGGATTTCTTGAACGAACACCACGTGGTCGCGTGGCTACGCGCCGCGCTTACCAACATCTCGGCATTGCACCTCCGACCGAAAAAGGATCCCTTTTCGACTAGTCCGCTGGTTGTACTGAATGGTCGCGAGTCTTATTTTCCTCAACCTAACTATCCTCACGGAGGGAATGAATGCCGTATGTAGTCGCCGAGCCTTGCATTAACTGCAAGCATACAGATTGTGTTGAGGTCTGCCCCGTAGACTGTTTCTACGAAGGACCGAACTTCCTCGCGATTCATCCGGATGAGTGCATCGACTGCAATGCGTGCGTCCCGGTCTGCCCCGTTGAAGCCATCTATGCCGATGATGAGCTTCCCGAAAAATGGAGTCATTATACCGAGTGGAACACGTATCTCTCCGAGCAATGGAGTACTGCAGGCTACAACATCACAGAAAAGAAAGATCCACTCACCGATGCCGAAGAGTGGAAAGACAAGGAAAAATCCGAACAGGATATTCTGACGTGGGAAGGCTCTGAAGGCAGTTAGGTGCCGGCCTCAATGACCGGCACCACTTTTCTACCTGCAACAGTCTTACGTACCAGCTGAATAGTCAGTGGCGTACGCTACCTGCTCGTCGGTCAATGAGTCGATAGACAGACCCATCGTCTCCAACTTGACGCCTGCAATCTCCTGGTCCAGTTCCTCAGGGAGATCATAGACCGTGTTTTCCATCACCTCACCTGCTTCGTGTTTTCGCACGAGGGTCAGATGTGCCATAAACTGATTGGCAAAACTCATGTCCATTACTTCTGATGGATGACCTTCGGCGGCTGCGAGGTTAACGAGCCTGCCGTCGGCGAGGACATATACCTTTCGGCCGTTGTCCAGCGTGTATTCACGGTTGTCATCGCGAACCATTCGGGTATCGTTTGATAACTCGGCCAGTTCTTTGAGATTCAGTTCAACATCATAGTGGCCAGTATTACAAACAATTGCACCCTCTCTCATTTTGACAAAGTGCTCACCACGGATGACATCCTTCATTCCAGTAGCCGTTACAAAAATGTCTCCTTCCTTGCAGGCTTCTGACATAGGCAGTACGCGAAAGCCTTCCAGCATGGCTTTCAGTGCCGCTGTCGGCTTGACTTCCGTGACAATTACGTTGGCTCCGAAACCTTTCGCTCGCATTGCGACACCACGGCCACAATGTCCGTACCCGGCGACAACGAAATTCTTACCGGCAACAAGGACTGAACTCGCACGCAGAATTCCGTCCAGCGTACTCTGACCCGTCCCGTAGACGTTGTCGAAATCCCACTTGGTCTCTGCGTCATTCACCGCATAGACGGGGTACAGCAGCTTGCCGTCTTCCGCCATCGCTCTCAAGCGGTGTACGCCTGTCGTCGTCTCTTCACTTCCGCCGATGATATGGTCAGCCATTTCCGGATGCTTCTTGTGCACGGTGAAGATCAGGTCGGCGCCATCGTCCAGCGTCAAATGGGGGACCTTGTCGATAGTCCGTTCGATGCTCCAGTAGAAATCATCAACTGACTGCCCATACCATGCATAAATTTCGAGACCGTTGGCAGCAAGCGCTGCGGCAACCTCATCGTTTGTGCTGAGAGGGTTACATCCGCTCCAGGCGACTTCTGCTCCACAGGCAGCAAGCGTTTCGCAGAGAACAGCCGTTTCTTTCGTGACGTGCAGGCAGCCGGTAATCTTGTAGCCTTTAAACGGTTTGGAGTCTTTGTACTCCTCACGCAGCTTCATCAGGACAGGCATCCGACTTTCAGCCCATTCAATTTTTAGCCTCCCGGCATCTGCCAGGGAGAGGTCTTTGACCTTGTATTTACCTTCTTTGTGATCCATCAGGTGTCGTAAGATGTTAAAATTGTTTGCGGCACGTTAGACTACATGCCGGAAAAAAGGTTTTACGGTTTCTCAGTGAATTACGGAAATTGGCTCTGTTACGGTGCTTCCGGAGGATTCCAGAACAACAAAGTACATGCCCGAAGCAAGCTCATTACCGGAGATGTCTACCGTATATACGCCCGGACTGTGCTCTGAGAAGACCGGGACCGTGACACGCCGCCCAAGAAGATCATATACAGATATCTTGACTATTCCATCAGCCGGGACGGTATACGACAGATGTGTCATTTCCGAAAACGGCTCTGGATAGTTTGTGCTCAAATCGAGTACGAGATCAACAATAGCATCGTCATCAACGGTTGTCGCCTGGACGCCCACACTGGCCACGGTCCAACTTTCTATGAAATCAAGTGGTCGCCCTGCTCCAAGATCGAGTTTCACCGAAATACGCGATCCTGCAAATCGACCCAGGTCAAACCTGACGTCAGACAGTCCTGCCTGACTGCCCGAGAACACGGCCTCACCATTCATGGGGTGGTCGCCAACGTCTAGCGTTCCATCATACCCGGTGAGTGGCGTCAATATTTCCCATGTGGCGCCATCGTTTGCTGTGACCTTGACATTGCCGCCGGCGCCCGAGCGAAGATTGAACTCATGACGCAGCTCAAGAAATACAACGTCCGTATTGGTTGGTAATGTTACCGGATTCAGAATCAACCCGGAGCGGTTCACAGTCGATCCGTCACCATCTGCAATCCATGACGTACCGTCCTGCCGCCACAATCCGGTTGGGGTCGGGTTCAACAGCAGGTCAGCACTCAGGAACGTTCGAAATTCAATGATGAACGAGGCGCCGTTGTTATTGTACACGGAAATATTGCCATCAAAATCTTCGACCTCTATGGTGAAGGCTACACGATCTCCGGGCAACGCTTCGATATTCTCTACAAACGAGCCTACATATGTATTTCGCTCAACTGTGTCCTGCTCAAGGAGTACGTCGTCGACGACGATTGAACTTTTGGAGGGATCGACTTTGAACTGGATGCGAGCAACGCCCGTGTCATCCGAGACCTCGAGTTCCAGCGGCGAGAACCCCTCGGCTACATTGACAGGAATGAGGCCCGGGGGAAGCACACCTACTACGGGTGCATCAGTATCGGGCTCCAGTTCAGTCGTGAGGAGCAAATCGTCGATAAACCATCCTGCAAAAAATCGTGCTTGCTCGGTGTTCAGATTATCAGTACCTGCCTCAAATCTTACACGAACCGGGCCGCCCGTCGGAAGCTGAATGATCTCACGCCGCCAGCCGAAACTGTAACCGCCGAAACCGACCTGTCCCGACAACGGATTTGGCGTACCGTTTGCAATTTGACCCGTGTATCCGCCGACTGGCTGTACGGTATTCCAGGAGCCGCCTTCATCCTGGGAAATCTTAACATTACCGCCATCCCATAACGTTGAGTTCTCGGAAGACCCTATTGGTGTGACGTCGCCATCCTTCTCGAAGTCATGCCAGTGCCAGAAGACAAGGTACACTTCGTTAAAGTCTGACAGGTTGAGCTCGGGCAATTCAAGAATCGAAACACCCGGAGTTGTCGCATACGTTCCTGAGGGATTGGTGCCCCATGCAGTTGTACCTGAATGCGCAAACTCCAACCCAAAACCAGGGCTTCCTCTCTCCCAATCTCCTGTAGACGAGAAGCCATTTGAGTCGGTCTCAAAATCAAAACTCGCAAGCTGGCCTTCGGAGACTATATCGAACGTGTAGAACCCTGACTGAGGAGAGAAAGAAGTGTTTCCCGCCTGCGATCCATCTACGGCTTCCAGGCGATAGCTAACAGAGTATCCAGATTGTACAGAATTCGCCGCGATAGGAAGAACACCCTGATAGGTGTCCCCGCTACTATTCAGCGCGAACGACCCTGACTCCAACAACACGCCGGAATCATTGCGCATCTCGTAGTCGACGTTGACATTGAGCACACCAAGGTTGTCGGTGACGACCGCTGAAACTGCCGGTGGCCATAATACGGTCGATGAAGTAGCAAGCGGATTATGCACAATCATCGGCGGTTCGTTATCCGGGCCGACATCAAAACTGAATAGTTGTTGTGGAGCGCCAGCCGGCAGAACGCTGCGCTGGCGCGCGAGGTCTACAGCCTCTATGTAATAATAGAGGGTGGCGGAACTCGAAGGAATTGGCAGGTTTCCCTCGTATATGTCGTCACTGGCGTTGGTCAGGATCAATTCCTGGTCAATAACGGATGTCCCGTAGCGAACAACCACGCTGTCCACAGTGGCCGTCGCGTCGGAGATTCTTGCAGAGATGGGAACAGAACCACCAAGCTGCTCGACGGCATCCAGCTCTTCATGGACGATTACCGGGCCATACGCAGATTCATTGATATACCCCCGATTGCCGAGGTGATTCAAAAGAACCGCAGTGTGCACGCCATCAAACAGATCCAGGTCCGCCTGAATAAGGGCTTCCGCCGCATCAACAAATGTTGCCGGTGCAGAGAGATAACTGTGGGACTGCAGGACGAGCTGGTCGGTTACGGTCCGATCGAGTTCGTCGTGAATATCCATGAGCGTGGCGGCCCAGATTATCCCGTCTTCATAGATGTTACAGCCATCCCCATTAGAGTCGTTGGTGTCTTCACAACGGGTGTCACCCGGGTATTCACCCGAGCTTTCGATTGTTCTTCCCGCCCAGATTTGCCCATCGCCGCTATCCCACTTGAATACTGTACGCCAGTCTGTTCGCAGGCTCTGACCAGAGTCAACGAGGCTGCGTAGATACGATCCTGCCCAGTAATCGGACCACCCCTCGTGCAGAGCCTGTCCTTCAGACGTCGCGATCAAACCTGAGGCGGTGGACTCAAGGAGGGCGTGTCCATATTCATGCCACAGGACTCCAGCATCCTCGCCGTCATCCACACCTCCAAGTCCAAACTGTATCAGATTCTGCGATGGCGAATACACAGAATTGTCAGAACCGAATGCTCGTGGATTAACCGACACCGGTGAAGCAGCGATTGAAGAAAATCCGAGACTCTGTATGTAGCGCTGACTTTTGTCAATATGGTAGTACGCGTTTACAGCCTCGAAATGCTGCGAGGAGCGCACATACTGAAATCCTGCAGGATCCGTTTCCACAGGAGGGATGTAACTCAGACTTCCTCCTCCCACGATGCTCACATACGGCCCGTTCAGACGGTACTCACCGTTCGATAGCTCAATGTCCTGCAGTGCTACGGATATTCTCTGGGCATTAACCTCAGGTATGTCACTATCGCCGTTGTCTACAAACGGAGGAGTGTATGCGGAGCCTGATGAGGAGAGAGGATCCGGATCAAAAACAAGTCCGGTACCATCAACCAAAACCTGTAACTCCTGGCCGTGCGTCAATATTTCTGCGTTGGTCCCCGGCTCAAATGCTTCCGTGTCGTGTCGACGGTGAAATGAATGATCGAAGACATGGAGTATCTCTCCAGTCTGCGCCGAAACCAGAACCTCATACTCTCCGGGCAGCGTCGTCGTTGAGACAACCAGTCTCCAGATCTTGAAAACGGAATTATCGTCACGCAGCCAGTTCAATTCACCTTCGTGTACCTGCATATTCCCAGCGAGGTGCTCCTGTGTCGCTCCGTACGCGCTTTCAATTGACACACTCTGGTCGCGGTTGACTTCGACGGTCGGTGAGTATAGTCCGGTATCAAATGACGAGAGCACCATAGTCGGCTGATGCGCCTCCGAGAGGTTGTATTTGACGAAGCGCTTGTAAACGGGGAGACCATCATATATCTGCCGATACAGAATATGGGTTGCCGCGCGCGAAACGTGATAGTCCACCTCCTCAAGGTCACGCATATCGCCATTCCACCCGAACTGTCTCGCTTCCGCCCTTATGTGGCTGGTGGCTGCCTGCCGCGCGGACTGGAATGAGGCGCCGCCCGGATCTATTCGATATTTAGCGCGGAGTACACCCTGCTCGATGTCGACAACGGAGTTGCTCGCCCGAACTGTTTTTGCCGTCAGCAGGGTCCCGGCATCGGAGTCAGTTCTAACGCTGACCTGTGCTTGCGTTTGCGACACAAATAAAGCGCCGACAAACAGAGATATGCAGAATACGGTCCTCAGTCCCATGAAGACATTGTACGTTTTAAACGGAATTTGTCGCGCACGGGCGAAGAAAGCGCACGGAGTCGTCGAACCTGAATATCGGAGCCTGACTGCTGTAATTTAATAAGCCTGCCTCTTGAATCGTGAGGCAAGATTACGTGACACTACGCTGGTTGGCCCGCAAGTTTCCGCAATTCGTCAACACGATCGAGTTTTTCCCAGGAAAACTCGCTGCGACCAAAGTGGCCATATGCTGCCGTCTTCCTGTAACCGGGCTTCAAGAGCTCCAGATCGTTGATAATCGCTGCAGGCCGCAGCTCGAACGTATTACGAATCATTTCGACCAGATCGATGTCGCTTACATGACCCGTCCCGTATGTGTTGACATTAATCGAGACAGGCTCAGCTACACCGATAGCGTAAGCGATCTGGACGAGCACTTCATCAGCCAGTTCCGCCGCAACCACATTTTTCGCGACGTGGCGAGCTGCATACGCAGCCGAACGATCCACTTTTGAGGGATCCTTGCCGCTGAATGCGCCGCCGCCGTGAGCACCCCTTCCCCCGTACGTGTCTACAATTATCTTGCGTCCTGTTAATCCGGTATCTCCGTGTGGACCGCCGATTACAAATCTTCCAGTCGGGTTGATGTGAACGATAAGATCATCGTCAAGCAAATTCTCAGGAATGACAGCGGGAATCAGGTGAGTCCGAATGTCATCTTTGATCTGTGACTGAGAAACGTCTTCGCTATGCTGCGTTGAGACAACAACGGTGTGGACGCGACGGGGAATCTTACCTGTTTCATCGTATTCGATTGTTACCTGACTCTTTGAATCAGGTCGCAGGTACTGCATGATTTCGCCGCCCTTCCGAATCTGCGCCAGGCGCCGGACCAGCGCGTGTGAGTACATTAGCGACATCGGCATGAGTTCGGGTGTTTCGTTCGATGCGTAGCCGAACATCATTCCCTGATCTCCGGCACCCTGGGCGCCATTACTCCCCTCGTCGACGCCCTGTGCGATGTCAGAACTTTGTTCATGAATGCTACTGATGACACCACAGGAATCAGCGTCGAATCGGAGCAATGGGTCGGTATAACCGATTTCCCGAATAACTTCTCTCGCAATTTCCTGAACATCGATGTATGCATTCGACCGGACCTCACCAGAGAGGAAAACGAGCCCCGTAGTAACGAGTGTTTCGACCGCTACTCTGGATTGAGGATCGCTGCCAAGGAGTGCATCCAGAATCGCATCTGAAATCTGGTCCGCTATTTTATCGGGGTGCCCTTCAGAGACGGATTCTGACGTGAACAGGTGAGCCATAGTGTAATCAGTGTGTTTTTCAGGTATGGAACAGTCCGATACGGCAGCGCCAGATCGACTTATTAAACATCGACGTAAAACGCATTCTATCCAATTTAGATTCTAATTCTGTCGTATAGTGTAGAGAATCGTGCAATTGCTATGTAAGAATACTGCATCAAGCAGCACCGATTGATTGATTCTAGCTCCCGACTGCATTAATTTTTAATGTTTGGGGAACATGAAACCACACAACCTGTGCTAGCGTGTTCGAATTAGGGCACCCGCCCGGTTTAATAAAAGTACCATTTTACGGAGGCCAGTTATGGCAAATGATCTAGCATCCAAAGTGACTTCGATTATAGTCGAGAAGCTTGGAGTTGATGAAGCAGAAATCGCTCCCGAAGCTTCGTTCACGAACGATCTTGGAGCAGATTCTCTCGACACGGTCGAACTCATCATGGAATTTGAAAAAGAGTTTGACCTCACCATACCTGACGAAGAGGCAGAAAACATCGCCACAGTCGGTGATGCGATTAATTACCTGACCGAGAAGACAGGCCAGTCATAAGTCAGGCTACTGTTCTACCCCGGTGGCGGTGCATGCCGTCGCCGGGTTTCTTTTTCCCATTCGCTCGAATCGAATTTATCCATGGCAAAGCAAGAGCGTCGTGTCGTAGTCACCGGGATGGGTGCCGTTACCCCGATCGGGCTGACGGTAGATGAGTTCTGGGACGGAATGATGAACTCCCGGTCCGGGGCTGCCAGAATTGCTGCTTTCGACCCGGAGCCCTTCGAGACACAATTCGCGTGTGAGCTGAAGGATTTTGATCCCTCGGATTTGGTTGATCGTAAACTCTCCCGTCGAGTTGACCAGTTTTGCCTGTATGGCCTGGCCGTGGCAGAGCAAGCACTGCGTGACTCCGGTCTTGACCCGGATGCAATGACAGAGGAAGAGAAGGAGCGTGTTGGCGTAATCTTTGGCAGTGGAATTGGTGGGATGGGAACGTTTCACCAAGAAGTTGCCTCCTTCATTGACGGTGGTGCCCGGAGAATCTCTCCCTTTTTTATCCCGAAACTGATTCCTGATATTCTTCCGGGAAATATTTCGATCCGGTATGGCTTCAAGGGTCCTAACTACTGTGTGGTGAGTGCCTGCGCTACTGGAAACAACAACATTGGCGATGCCTTCCTGCTTGTTCAGCGGGGTCTTGTGGATCGCGCAATTTGCGGAGGAGCAGAATCACCTGTTACCGAGATGGGAATTGGCGGCTTCAACGCGATGAAGGCCCTGTCAAAACGCAACGATGATCCTGCCGCAGCCAGTAGGCCGTTTGATGCCGCACGAGATGGATTTGTCATGGGTGAGGGCGCAGGCGCCCTTGTTCTTGAGGACCTCGATACTGCACTGGAGCGAGGAGCACAAATCTATGCCGAAGTCGCCGGCGTTGGAATGAGTGCCGATGCCTATCATATGACTGCACCCGATCCCGCCGGACGCGGTGCTTTTCTGGCCATGCAGTTGGCGCTCAGGGATGCCGATGTTGAGGCCGAGGAGGTTGACTACCTCAACATGCACGGTACATCCACGCCACTCGGCGATGTCGCCGAAACGAACGCTATCAAAGCGGTCTTCAAAGATCATGCGTACAAGATGAATCTGTCATCTACCAAATCCATGACCGGGCATCTTCTCGGAGCTGCAGGAGCTATTGAGGCGGTTGCTACCATTATGGCGATCAAGGAAAACAGGATTCCCCCGACGATTAACTTTGAGAACCCCGACGACCAGTGTGACCTGAACTATACGTTCAATACTCCTCAGGACAGAGAAGTGAATGTCGGTCTCAGCAATGCATTTGGCTTCGGCGGCCACAATACTTGTGTCGTGTTCAAAAAGTATCGTTAGTTGATCTTACCGAAATTCGATTGACTTAACCACTTTTTTGCCGAGGTGACCGTTGATTCGATCGCACCACGCTTGTTGCTCAAGATGCAGCTCGTGACGCCAGGTGGAGTTGGTGATCTTGACGAACATCGTACCGTTGCGCACCCATACTTTCTCGGTGACGGCTCTGAGCGGCTGGTTGATGATTGCGTCCCAGGCTTCCACTGCCCTGGTCTCATCGAGCCGACGAGAGATTCCTGATCGGCGAATCAATTCTCCGAGCACGTCTCCCAGTCGCTGAGGTGAACGAGATCTCATTGTAATTTAGACGCAAGTGGTTTCGTTTAAGAACTGTATCGCATCAGGAATCGTAGATACCAGGATCTACAAGATCAAGCAGCCACATTCACGAACTACCATCGAATCCCCGGACACTATGTTACGACTCTGTTCGATCATTTGTCTTCTACTTGTATGGACAGGTTATCAACCTGCTCTGTCTCAGAGAGACAGCGTCGCTGTAGATCTGGTTAAGGCAATCAGGACGGCAATCGAGGTAAGCCCGGAAATCGGAGCTGGTACGGCAAAATATGACTATGCCAGTGCCCGACTCGGGTTGGCCAGGTCAAGTCGTTATCTCACCGAATTCAATCTGACTACTGCTCATGCGCCTGTTCCGGGCCTGACAAACCCGAATAACACTCCGTCCGGGCAGTTATTTCTGGACCCCGATGTCCGCAGTGAATATGACAAGCTCCGCATTTTCAACCGCGTCGACGTCGAGCTGTTGCAACCCCTCTATACATGGGGTGAGCTAAGCGGAAGCATTGCGGCAGCACGGTCAGGTGTGCGTCTCGAACAAGCCGGCGTAGACGCGATCACCCGGGAGGTCGCACTTCGTACCGGCGAACTGTATTTCAATTTTCTTCTCGCTTCAGAGCTGTCACGAATCGTCGTCGAGGCCGGCTCGATTGTCGAGCAAGCCAAGACCGAAATATCGACGATGATCGATGAGGGTAATCCTGATGTGGATGACGCGGACCTGTTTCAGGTTCTTATTACGGAGCAAGAATACAAGCGCCGGGTTATCGAGGTCGACGAGAAATTGCAGACCGCTCAGGCGGCGCTGTCCAGACAGTTAATGCTTGATGATCGAGCCGTTGTCTACTCGGAAGACTCTCTTCTCGAGCCGCTCCTGACCGAAAGGGATTCACTGAATTTTTTCCAGGAACTCGCACTTAGAAATCGACCCGAAATAAGACAGGTGGAAGCCGGCATCAATGCGCGCACTGCTCTTCTGGGCGTCGCACGATCCGACCTGTATCCGAAGCTTTTTATTGGTGCTCGATTCAATGTCCGGTCCACTGCAGGGCGGTTCCGGCAGGACGGTCCGTTTCACGGGGATCCCTTCACAGGTCAATCTATCGAAGCAGGGATCGGACTAAGGCAAAAGCTCAATTTCGGACAAACCAGCGCAAAGATCCGACAGGCTCAATCTGAACTCAACGAGGTCGATTTCCAGCGTATAGCCGCACAACAACTGATTCTATTCGAAGTCGAAAATGCGTATCGGAATCTCATCATTGCCGAGTCGGCTCTGGAGTCCCAGAACGAAGCACTACGGATCAGTCGTGAATGGCTCCAGTTAGAATCAATAAATTTTGACCTGGATCTTGGGGATACCGAGAACCTTGTGAAAGCGGTTCGGGCAAACCTCGAACTGCAGGCAGAAGCCCAGCAGTCTATTCACGCGTACAATATCGCTGTACTTCGCCTTTACGATGCTTGCGGGATTCTCGTATCGAGAATCAGGAATGGCACACTTGTTGAATAAACATCGATAATCAACAATATCCTTTCGGTGGCCAGCAAACCCGCCACATACACAAACATGAGTGTCCACAATCCAATGCGATCTCTGAAGACAGTTTTCCTGGTTCTCCTTCTTGCAGTAGGGTCGGGCTATCTCTCTCCATCACATGCGCAAGACACGGCTGCGGACATACGCAAGATGATGGAGTCGCGCGATAGAGAAATAAAATCGCTTCTCGATGCCGCGGAATCTGATGATTTGCGTCGCAGCAGACTGAAAGAGGTCATCAATGGGATAATCGATTTTCGGGAGATGGGAAAGACTGCGCTGGGTGATCACTGGACGAATATCTCCGAACAGGAGCGTGATTCGTTTGTCACTGTCTTCAGTCAGATTGTAAGAGATCAGTCAATTTCAAATCTCGACATCTACCGTGCCTCGATCACATATGACGGCATCTCGGTAGAAGGATCCACGGCAGTCGTCCGCACCAGCACGGTGTACAAAGACGTGCCGGCCCGTGTTGAATACCATCTTCACAAGAGTGCAAGAAACGAAAACAGGTGGATGGCGCACGATTTCCTTCTCGATGACGTTTCGACCGCCCAGGGCTATGCCAGGTCTTTTCAGAGTGTTGTCCGCAAGCGTGGCTTCGATGCACTGATGAGTTCTCTCCGCAAAAAACAATCGCAAATCGCGAAATAACATAGATTTAGATCCGCCAGGCTAAACATGTTTTTCAAAGAACAACATTTTTAGGCCAGCGTATGCCGTAAATTGATTCACCCACTCAATTGCCGGCCACATGACCACCCAAGTTGAAGGCTACGTCTTTCACTCCTATGGAGACGAAAGATTTCTTCGCCATGCCGTTGCCGCAGTAGATACCCTTCGCCGGTACGATGTCTCCCGCCCCACTGCCTTGTACTGTACGAAGGAGCACATCGATACCTTGAAGAGCCGGGGGCTACACAACCGTTTTACTGTGGTCAGGGAGTTACCGGAAGAGAATCAATCAATTGTCGGGTTCAAGCACAATCTTGACCGTTTCATGCCCTTTGACAAGTGCTTGTTTGTCGATTCGGATATTGTGTGGTGCAAGAATCCGGATCCCCTGTGGAAGACACTTTCGGGATTCACGTTCACCGCTACCGGTCATGAACGATCTGATTTCTTCTTTGGTGGCCCGAAAAGTGCCGGCGTGCTTGTTGACATCATTCTTGATCGCCGGCGCAGGACCATGCGCCGTTTTGGCCTGACGCACCTGCCACGTATCCAGGCTGGACTGATCTACGCTCAGGACCAGCAAATCACTGCGTCTGTTTGCAAGCAGGCCCGAGAGTATCTGTCGCGCAGTCATGAAACCCATTTTCGTAGCCGTCTCGATGAGGGTCGGGCAGAAGAATCATGCGAGTGGAGCCTGGCAATGGCTATGAGCTATCTGATGCTACCGATTTTTCCATGGTATCAGGGTTCGAATTCGGCTCAGCTGGATTTCGTTGAAGATCTTACTTCCTACGACAAGGATTTTCGAACCGTCAAATGCCGGTACTATTCAGATCGTATGGTAAATGATCTGAGGGGGATTCCTTTCAAAGCACTGCGTGTGTTGCTCACCGCATTTTTCGCCAGCTTTCCGGGCAAAGGCGATCACCAGCTTGTCACCCCTTACATCTTGCACTTCGGCTGGCTCCATCAAAAGCAGCCTTTCTTTGATTTCGCCGACAGGGTCTGGAATCGGACAAGGATTCATGAACTCGCTTCGGTTCGCGATCGGGAAGATGTCCTCCGAACGGTAGGCGCCTCAAGTTAGCAGTAACTCACTGTAGCCGCAGCAAATGAATCATGAACGCTGCAATGTCCCGGTTCGCCAGAACGATGATGGTCGTTACTGTCAGCAGTAAGAGTGATGGATTCAGCAGAAGCGGAATGATGAGTTTCAGGTACGAAAGGCCAGCTGTGAGTCGATAGTCGTTGATCGTTCTGTAGATCGATGAAACTGCTGTTACTATTGTTGCCACGCAAATAATTGCGACAGCCGTTGTCGAGGTATTTCCTGCACTGACAGATAATGCTGCAAGCATTACCAGAAGTATCGGCCATCGCGGCCAAACGACGAGAAGTAACGTCTGCCAGGGCAATAGCAATACGCTCCCGAAATTGCTCCAGATCGAGAGCAGCGACGTCCACATTGTCATGAACAATGCGTACAGACAGGCAATCAAAACACACAGCAGCGCCGGTCGCGTGATGAACAGAGGCGCGAGAACCTGGAGTGACCCAGGGAGGCTGAAGACGAACGCCTGAACCATCCTTGTCTCTGAGAAATGCGTAATGATCACGGTACCAATGATGCCGGCTGAAACGGCGATCGCAAACAGTATCACAAGACTGGCAACCGGTATTGCTGCGCGACCTTCAGCAACAGATTCGCGAAAAAAACCGTGAGACATAAAGTAGCGTGGAGCCATTTGTCGCATCTGTGGAGATACTCCGTACGCAACAGAAACTGAACCCATCAGAATCCAGCCCAGGATAACCAACCATACTCCGGTTATTTGCCGTGGTTTGCCGGCATCAATGGCAAATACCAACTGGTGACCGGTAAACATCCCTCGGACAACACCGAACGCCGGACCGGGAATGCCACCCGGACCCAGAATCCCAAACTGTCGACCGAGCGCATCTCCATCATGACTTGTTCGCGTTGGATCATCCGACCATCGATTTATAAACAGTGCCGCAACACTCGGCAGATCAAATACTCGAATCAATGTTTGTTCAAGACGTCGCGCCTGCTGTTCTTCCGAGTGGAGATGCCTCCATCCGCCACGGCGCCCATGAACGACCCTGTACCCTACTGACAGACCGACGACTCTCGAACGCGAGCCGTTTGACAGATAACGCTCTGATGCTGACCGGCCGTACAATGTGAATACCCGACCGCTCTGACATGCGTCGTTGTCCAGAAATTCAGTCACGTAGTACAGAGCGACACCACCATCTGCGGCAGCTCGTGTCATTCTTTCCGCGGCATCCGTCATTGCATCGCATAGCAGTTCCTCGGTGGTATCAGATTTTAGCGACAAACCGTAGGTGCTCGATGACCGGAAGCGGCGCGCCCTGTCAACCAGAATCGGAAGGTTTTTGTCAAGGTACTGATCAACAGAATCGGCGTATTGAACAGCCGGAAGATAGGCGAGGGGAAGATCCTGAAAAAACTGTATCCCCAGCGAATCGGCAACCACGAAAAGGGTTGTGTCAGTGACCACACCCGTCCTGACAGCCGTTATCCCGGCCTGTGCCATCCTACCGAGATCGCTGACAGCAATGTGCTGTTCCAGTGGTTGATCCCAGACGACACCTCGGTACTGTGGCTGTCCCGAGACATCGCAAAGCGAGATCAACGCAGAGGCAATGAAAAAAAGTATGAGAGTGTTTTTCCGCACGAGTCGCTGCTGAGTGTGCAAGTAATATAAAGGGCGGACTCCGTCTTGCGACAGAGGCCACCCTTTATTGTTCACCGTAATACGATTGACACCGGATGCGCGCCTTGCTCAAGGGCGATACCAGGGCACTGGAGGTCCCTTCGAAACCTGCGACAGAGGTGCATCCGGTGCTACGTTCTAGTCCATCATTTTTCTAAGGAAGGCTGGAGTCTCGGTGTCATCTTTCCGGATACGTTCTCCACGCTCCTTGAGATCATCCACCTGCAGTCTCCTTACCTTTCCATACAATTCGGAGGTATCCTCCGTATTTGTACTGTTCTCTTCCTCGGTTGTGATGGACACTGCAGCACGCGCAGCACGCCGCACATACGCTGGTGTATCCAGGTTCTTGAGACTCTCTTCACCCTTGTAGTGATACACTTCGTTGTCGTCAGTAAGAGAGATCGATGCGGTCCTGGGAGGTTTGGTCTCGGAGGCACGCTCAAATCCCGTCGCGATGACCGTGACGCGAAGTTCATCACCCATTGTTTCATCAATAACGGTACCGAAGATTACCTCGACGTCATCTCCTGCTTCTCGCTGTATGATGCTCGTTGCAGTCGTGGCTTCTTTTATTCCAAGTGAACGACCTGCTGTGATGTTTACCAGCACATTGCGAGCACCGGTAATCGAAAGGCCGTCCAATAGCGGACTTGAAATCGCTTCGATGGCTGCTTTCTCGGCCCGGTTTTCTCCAGAACCAACGGCAGATCCCATCAGCGCCGTCCCACCATTGCTCATCGTGGTTTTAACATCCGCGAAGTCGAGGTTAATGAGACCCGGTACTGTTATCAGGTCACTAATTCCGCGGGTGGCATTGTAGAGAACCTCGTCTGCTTTTGCGAAAGCCTCGATAAGTGTTGTGTTAGCGTCGGCAATATCAAGCAACTTTTCGTTAGGGATGACGATAAGTGTATCTACGGTTTTCTTGAGAAGGGCCAGTCCTTCATCCGCAGCCATGATTCTCTTTCGACCTTCGCATTCGAATGGTCGAGTAACAATCGCCACGCTCAAAACATTCAGATCTCTGGCAATCGATGCGACAACGGGTGCACCTCCGGTTCCTGTACCACCGCCCATCCCGGCTGTGATAAAGATCATGTCGAACCCGCGGAGTGCCTGTTCGATTTGCTCTCGATTCTCGTCGAGTGCTTCGGCCCCGATCGACGCACGAGCTCCTGCGCCAAGGCCTTTGGTTAGACTCTTGCCGGCGTGAATTTTCACCGGGGCAGCATTTGATGTCAGCGCCTGAATATCTGTGTTTATCGCGATGAAGTCTACGCCATGAATTCCTTTCGCAACCATATTGTTAATAGCATTACCTCCGCCTCCGCCGACGCCGACGATGCAGATTTTTGCTTCATCTGCCGATGAGTCATCAAAGATGAAGCTAGAACTAAACAGGTTTTCCATATTGGTCTCCAGTGTTATACAATCGGTCTTAGTGGGTACACCATTTGAGTGAGCAGTTTTGGTGCATTGATTTATAGTTCGTCAAACCATCCTTTCATCCTGGTTGCAATTCGGGCAACCAAATTTTCTCCCGGGATGGATTCAACAATATTGTTTACGACACCTCCTTCGGTTCTGAATGGACTTCCACCCATAATTTCCGGGCGGAGTGCATACAGTACGAGGCCGACAGCAGTCGCAAATTTGGGATCGGATACTTCTTCGACGAGGCCTCCCGACAGTCCCATGGGTGTTCCAATTCGTGCATCGACGCCTAGAACCTCGGCAGCCAGTTCTGCCGTCCCGGGTGTCATCGAGCCACCGCCGGTAAGCACGACGCCTGAAGAAAGATGTCGACCGTAGCCGCTGCGCTTGATTTCAATCGCAGCAATCTCAAGGATTTCCTCGAGGCGCGGCTGAATAATCTGAGCCAGTGTGCTTCGACCGATGGATTTCTCCGTACGGCCGCCGATCCCGGGAATCGAAATTGTTTCGTCACTTGTCAGCACGTCTGCAAGCGCGACACCGTAGTCACATTTGAGCGTTTCGGCCTGGTCACGCATCAGTCCGAGTCCTTTCCTGATGTCGTCGGTCACCTTGTTTCCTGCGACCGCAACGACTGCTGTGTGACGGATCGTACTATCTTCAAAGACAGCGATATCGGTAGTCCCGCCACCGATGTCTATCAGCGCAACACCGACTTCTTTCTCATCCGGATGCAGTACGGTAAACGAAGATGCTAGAGGTTCAAGGACAATATCAGCTACCTGATAGCCTGCCTTCTCCACACATCTGTAGATGTTCTTTGCAGCCGAGACAAGACCGGTGATAATATGGACGTTTGCCTCGAGGCGAACGCCGCTCATTCCCACTGGGTCAGCAACACCATCCTGTCCATCAACGATAAACTCCTGTGGTATGACATGTAGAATTTCCCGGTCGGCGGGCATGGCTACGTGAGTCGTGTCATCAATAAGCCTTTCGACGTCGTGATTACCAATCTCATGGTTCCGATTTGAAATCGTGATCACACCGCGACTTTGAAAGCTCTGAACATGATCTCCTGCGATGCCGACAACCACGTTCTGCACCTCGACACCTGCGCCTCTCTCCGCCTCCCGTACAGCCTGTTGGACGGCAGCGACTGTACGGTCAATATTGACGACCACACCTCGGTTGAGCCCGTCCGACGGCGCTCTACCAACGCCAAGAATATTGACGCGGTTTAATTCATCGACAGTCGCAACTATCGCACATACTTTTGTTGTCCCTATATCCAGGCCAACCACAATCTGCTCGTTCATGGCTTCTCGTCCTGCTGTTTATCTCGTTACTAATTCTGTTATGTCACTTACTCGGTGACTACTTGACTGTCAAAACGGAGATCGATTTTCTTGATCACCTTTCTTTCCGGCTGACGCACTACTTGATCCCAGAAAGCGGCCAACTTTGTCATTCTTACGCCAAACTCTTCTTGTCCCAGTTGAACCGGTATCGAATCGTATCCATTTACCGGCTTGGTGAATAACGTCACGTTTCCTTTTCGATCGACCACAAATTCCGAGACCACTCTGTCCGTCAGTCGCTTCCGTTGGGACACAGTTCTCACCAGCGAACAAATGCTTCCATGATCGACTCGACTTACCGGGTGGTACTCAGGTACCGAGCCGCTTATCAGCGGAACGTCGTACAAGTGTTCGGATGTCAATGGCATCTGAAAACACTCTGGGTCGATGTAATGCGATGGTCGACCGTCGCGTCGGACGACCATCACGACCGGAATGCGTTCTGCAACACTGATCTTAAGGGTCCCGGTAGGGAGACGCTGCAATTTTGCTTTACGTACCCATGGATGTCTGGTGACGCGGTCCGCTACCACGGTGGGGTTGATATCATACAATGACGCTGATGTATCTACAGCCGCCAGCCGAATTATCTGTGATGTCTCTGACATCGCCGCTCCTGTGACGCGGATGTCTCTGACATCTATTTGTTTGCGGTACTGCCACCCCATAACTCCAAGCATTGACACGACGATAAGAATCAGGAACGCCACTCCTCCGAACTTCCGTTCGTCATCGTTCTGCCCGTTGTCCCGGAGACTTGTCCGCTTAACTCTCTGTAGGTCGCCCATTACCCTGATTGATTTTGCTTGCTCGTGTATTTTTCTGCAATCTGTGTTGCTGTCCGCCAGATATCCCCTGCCCCCATAAAAATGACCCGGTCGCCGGCATCAATTATTTTCTTCAGCCGGTCCTCTACGTCAGCCAGCGACTCGATGTACTCTATATCCTTGTGTCCGTACATTTCAGCGAGGTCGGCGATCAGCTGGCCCGACACACCCGGTATTTCTTCTTCGCGTGCGCGATAGATACCGGTGATGATGACACGGTCGGCATCAAAGAAGGCACGTGCGAACTCCTCTTTCAGATCCAGCGTTCTGCTGAACAGGTGGGGTTGAAAAACAGCGACAATGCGGTTTTTCGGCCAACACGCGGATGCTGCGTCCAGAGTTGAGGATACTTCTACCGGGTGATGTGCATAGTCGTTTACAATTATTACATCACCGGAGTCGGCAAGTATCTCAAACCGCCTCGACACACCACTGAATGATTCCAATGCATGCGTGATCGCCTGGAAGTCTATGTCGAGTTCGAGTCCAACAGCAATCGCTGCCAGTGCGTTAAGCACATTATGTCGTCCCGGCATTCGGATCGATATCGTACCCAGGGTGGCATTGTCTGCGATCACATCGAACGTAGATTGCAGCCCTTCCAGCTTAATGTTTTCTGCTCGCAGCCTTGCCTGCCGACTCTCGCCAAACGTTACAACCCGTCGGTCTATTCGCTTAACAATGTCTTGTACATTCACGTTGTCGATACAGACGATCGCTGCTCCGAAGAATGGCACGGAGTTGGCAAATTGTACGAATGCATCCTTTATCGAATCTAGATCCTGATAGATATCCAGATGATCTGCATCGATATTGGTTATCACCGCGAGGGATGGTGTAAGCCTCAGGAATGTTCGATCGTATTCGTCCGCTTCAATCACGATTATGTCGCCTTCACCGACGAGTGCATTTGAACCGAACTCCGCGACTTTACCTCCAACAACAATCGTTGGATCGAATCGACCTTCCGAGACGACACGACCGGTCATAGAAGTCGTCGTCGTTTTTCCATGGGTGCCTGCTATACCGATGCCATATTTCATTCGCATCAGCTCGCCCAGCATTACGGAACGCTTGATCAGCGGAATATGGAGTTGTTCAGCACGAAGTGTTTCAACGTTTCGCGTCGGATCAACTGCAGACGAATAGACGACAACATCTGCCGTCGGCACGTTATCTGTACTATGACCAATGGTGATCTTCGCACCCCGGTCTTGCAGTGTGTGCGTTGTTTCAGACTCGGCAAGATCGGATCCAGATACCGCGTAACCGCGACTGAGCAGCACAAGTGCTATCGAGCTCATTCCGATGCCGCCGATACCAACCATGTGAACATGCTTGACCCTGCCAAACATTGGTTGCTTTCTGATGCTACCGTTCTCAGGCCTGTGCATGTTGGCCTCCGGCATTCTGGGCAGCAACGGCCAAGACCGATTCTGCGATAGTGGTAGCCGCTTTCGGGTACGCACGTTCCGTCGCTCGCTTCGACATTGCAAGTCGCTTGACCGAGTCAGCGATCATTCCATGAATCAGATCAACCAGCTGTTCGCTCAGATCACTTTCCGCGACCAGCACTGCTGCACCGGCATCACTCAGACTTCTGGCGTTGTATGTCTGATGATCTTCCGCAACATTGGGTGATGGGACCAGGACCGCCGGCGTGCCCGTCAGCGCAAGCTCGCTGCATGTAATAGCTCCTGATCGACAGACAGCAAGGTCCGTGACCGAGTATGCCAGATCCATTCTATCCACATACTTCAATAATTTGAGTCTGGGATGTTGTTGGACTTGTGAGGCAATCGAATCGTAATACCTGTCTCCCGTTTGCCAGATCATGACGATCTCTTCGCGTGAAAGAATCTGGTCGATTTTCGACAACATGATTTCATTCATGGCTCCACTACCTCCTGAACCGCCAAACATGAAAACGACCATCTTGCCGTCCTCAATCCCAAAGTGCTCGAGCCCATCGTTGCGATCTGCGGTTGCAAGCGTCGCCCGAATCGGGTTACCTGATAGCTTGCACTCTCGACCCTTGAACCTGTCTCGTGCTTCAGGAAATGCTATGTGTATTTCACTGGCGTGTCGCGACAGGAGTAAATTGGTTTTACCGGGAAATGCATTCTGCTCCTGAATAACAACAGGACATTGTTTCAGTGTAGCCGCTCTCATCACAGGACCCGAAACGTATCCGCCCGTCCCGACTCCAACCATCGGTCTAAATCCGGAAACAAGTTCAAAACTTTGTTTCATGCCTTTGAGCAATTTGAAGGGGAAGCTCAAGTTTTCTGTGGAGAAGCTTCTCTTGAATCCACTTACGGTAATCTCGTGGATCTCATAGCCGGCAGCGGGGACAGCTTTCCATTCCAGTCCTCGTGTTGTCCCGGCAAAAGCAATAACTGCTTTCGGCTCCAACTCCCGAACCGCATCGGCAATGGCTATAGCGGGATACACGTGGCCTCCCGTCCCTCCGCCTGCGAACAATATTCGTGGTGGTTGATGCATCTACCTGTTTGCTGACTCCCGAACAATGTTCAATAGTATTCCGATCATTACGCCGTTAGCGAGCATCGACGTACCGCCGTACGAAACGAACGGCATTGGTAGGCCCGTCACCGGGAACAGGCCGCAGGCGACTCCTGCGTGCACAAACCCGTACAGGGCGAGCATCGACACAAGTCCGACGGCCAGAACGAGGCCGAGTGGATCCGGGGCACCGCGCGCAATTCTCAATATTCCACGGTACAGGAGAATGAGATACATCGAGAGCAATCCGAATGCACCAATCAACCCATACTCTTCGGCGACAATGGCAAAGATGAAGTCGTTGTACGGTGCCGGCAGAAAGTCACGTTGCGTGCTCTTTCCCGGTCCGACACCCGTCAGGCCTCCCATGGCGAATGCGATTTTTGCCTGTTCTTCCTGGTAGCCCTCGGCCCTCGCGCTGAATACATCTTCTTCCGTCGTATGGGGAAATATTTTGACGCCCATGTACGCTTCGATGCGTGCAGCACGGTTGGGAGATTGCATGATTAGTGCTGATCCCAGTAGTAAACCTACAAGCCCTAGAGCACCCAGGTGAATGACACTCACCCTGCCTACAAAACACATGATGATTGCCACGAGAAGAACCATTGCTGCTGTTGACAGATCGTCAATCCCAATCATCACAACAGTCAGAAGCACCCAGGCAATAATCGGCAAGAACGCCGTATTGAACGTCTTGATGTACTCCTGTTTTCTGACAAGAAGGTGAGACAGATACAGGACCAGCGCGACCTTTGCAAGATCGGACGGCTGAAATCCAAACATTCCAAACTCCAACCATCTTTCGGCACCTCCGCTGCGTATTCCGATTATCTGTACAGCAGCCAGCAGCATTACACTCACGACGAGCGCTATGCGACTATACTTTGCGAGTGTTCGATAGTTAATCAAGCTGACGACACCCATAACACCAAGAGCAAGTACCACTCGTATAATGTGTGCAAACAGGAATCTTTCAGTATTCCCATCTGACTTTGTTCGTGCCAGGAATGAAATGGCACTGTAGACGGCAACTGTTCCAAAGGCCGAGAGCGCGAGGACAATCCATATAATGTATTTGTCCGTTGTCTCGTAGGCCGATGCCCATCGGGAAAGTGTTGCCTTCGCTGTGTTCACCATGTCTTTCGAGTCAGCCTTCGTTTACAAGTTCTTTAAAAGTATCTCCTCTATGCTCGTAGTTGTCGAACATGTCGAACGATGCACATGCAGGACTTAGTAGCACGACATCTCCTGGAACGGCCATGATTCTCGCAAATCGAATGGCATCATCCATGCCCTCCACCAGAGAAACCGTCTCTACCAGATGACCTAGCTCGTCTACTATTCTGGGCCCGCCCTCTCCGAGTGCAATCAGAACTTTAACCTTGTCCTCGACCAACTTTATGACTGACGAGTAGTCGTTGCCTTTGTCGCGACCTCCTGCTATCAGTATTATCGGTTCGTGAAAGCTCTCGAGCGCGTACCACATTGCGTTGACGTTGGTGGCCTTGGAATCATTTATATACTTGACTCCATCGCGCTCTACCACAAACTCCAGCCGGTGGGCAACACCTTCAAAAGAACGAATGCTCTCCCGGATCACCTCACTCCGTACATCCATGACTCTGGCAGCAACTGCTGCGGCTAGCGTATTGTACAGATTGTGTTGACCTCGAAGGGCCGACTCTTTAACCTGCATAAGCTCTTCCTCTACATTATTAAGTCGTATACATATTGTAGCATCCTTTACATAGGCTCCATTTAGCCCATGGTCGTCGAGACCAATTGCGAGTGGTTCAAAACGATTGAAGTTTTCTACCGCAGTTATTCGCAGATTCACCTCGGCATCGTCAATATTGTAGACCACCATGTCACCTCTGGACTGGTTTTGAACGATGCGCATTTTGCTTGCAGCATACTTTTCAAAAGTATGGTCGTATCGATCCAGGTGGTCAGGAGTGATGTTTAACAGCACGCTCACTCGTGGTCTCATCGTATCAATGTGGTCCAGTTGAAAACTGGATACCTCGAGAACGACGATTGAATCGGCTCCAGCCTTCTCACAAAACGTCGAGAACGGAATTCCGATATTGCCGCCCGAGAAGGTTTCCCTTCCGGACAGCGTGAAAGTATGCGCAGCCAGACTGGTCGTGGTCGTCTTGCCATTCGACCCTGTAATTGTGACCATCGGGGCTGCGCAAAACCATGAGGCAACTTCAACTTCCGAGTACACGGGTATCTGTTGTCTCATAGCGTCTTGTACTATTGTTGCTTGTGTCGGAACGCCCGGGCTTACAACGAGAAAGTCAGCCTCGCGTGTTGCCTTCGGGGTGTGTCCCATTTCTTCAAATTCTACACCGTTGGTTTTGAGATCCTCACGAGCGTTGTTATTCAGTGGCCCGCTATCCGTAAGGAATACGCTCGCGCCTCTGCGTGTAAGCAATGCGGATACAGCAGTGCCGCTTCTTTGCCCACCGACAACGGTTACTCTTCTTCCTGACACAGGGTGTGATGGAGAAATCATTCGGCCTAGCGAATTCGGAGGGTTAGCAGCGTGGCAATCACTGTCACGGCGGTGATGATCCAGAACCGAACCACAATTTTCGTTTCCGGCATTCCCTTGACTTCAAAATGATGGTGCAGCGGTGCCATTCGAAATATTCTCTTACCCTCACCTGTCTTCTTGCGAGTGTATTTGAAGTACGACGTCTGCAGAATGACCGAAATCGATTCCATGAAGAACACGGCACACAGCAGAGGAAGCAGAAGCTCTTTCTTCACCATTAATGCCAGCGTTCCCACGGCAGCCCCCAGCGCGAGTGACCCGGTGTCTCCCATGAATACTGTTGCGGGATAACCGTTGTACCACAGGAATCCGATACATGAGGCAGCCATTGCTGCGGCAAACACCGTGAGTTCGCCTGACCCCGGCAGTGTCATCTCGTTGAGAAATTCTGCGAGTACGGCGTTCCCCGGTACATAGCAAAGAACTACCAGTCCCAGTGCAACGATCGCAGTCACCCCTGCTGCGAGTCCATCGAGCCCGTCTGTAAGATTGACCGCGTTTGAAACTGCCGTGATTATGAAGACGCAAACTGGAATGTAGATCAGCCAGCCGAGATCAAATCCACTAGCGGCATCAGAGAACACGTTGTAGTCCAGAACGGCATTCTTGAGGAAGGGGAGCGTTGTGAGAGAGTTTGTTTCGGCAAACTGAGGATGAAAGTAGAGTACTGCACCAACCAGAATGCCTAGACTAATCTGGCCGACCAGCTTTATTCGAGCAGGCAGACCGGACTTGTTTCTCAAGACGGTTTTGATGTAATCATCTGCGAACCCGAACGCACCCATCCATGCTGTCGCCAGCATTATCAACCACACATAGACTTCATTCAGATCCCCCCAGAGCAAGCAGGATCCGAGCAGCCCGAGAAGGATAATCACCCCTCCCATTGTTGGCGTGCCTTTCTTGTGCGAGTGATCGATAAAACCCGCGGCAGTTCCTTCGCGAACAGACTCGCCCAGTTGCTTTTCGCCGAGCCAATTGATAATTCGCCTTCCGATGAACAATGATATAATCATTGCCGTGATTGCGGCAAGCGCAGCACGCACCGTAATAAACCGAATGGCCTGGAAGCCGGGCGGTTCATACAGTTGTTCAAGGAAGTCTATCAGGTAGTAAAGCATTAGCCTGTCAGATTACACTAGTCGATTTCGAATCATGTATTTACTCCAAAGTATTCCCGTGCCTTCTCCCGATCATCAAAATGGACGCGTTCATTCCCGATGACCTGATACGTCTCACTTCCTTTTCCAGCGACCAGAATGACATCGCCGGGTTGCGAGTGATCCGCCACGTAGCGAATTGCATCGCCGCGATCAACCATCAGTTTCACGTTGCTGCTTTCAGAAAAACCTTCTTCAATCTCGTTGAGTATTTCTTGCGGGTTTTCTGTTCTCGGGTTGTCCGATGTAACCACAATCTCATCGCTCCATTTTTCAGCTACAGCAGCCATCAGCGGACGCTTCTTGGTGTCGCGATCTCCGCCACATCCAAAGACACACCACAATCGGGCATCTTGTCTCTTAATGTGGATCAGAGCAGACAGCACCTTGTCAAGTGCATCCGGTGTGTGCGCGTAGTCTACAACTATCAGGCGCTCGTCATCGGTACTGATTGACTCGAACCGGCCCGGAATTGGCGTCGAGAGTGAAAGGAAATCGAAAAGATTGTCCTCGTCTATTCCCATGGCAAGCCCTACAGCATATGCGCATGCCAGATTTGATGCGTTGAACTCGCCGAGCAGATTGAAGTGGGCGGACCGACCATTGATTTCAATTTCCAATCCGTTCATATTCTGATTTTTCAGAACAAAACCGACGTCATTTCGGGATGACGATCCATATCTGATCCGGGCAGCACGAGTATCTCGAATTATATCTGAGCCTCGAGCATCATTCATGTTAGTAACAGCAAAAGCACCGGACGGCAGCTCATCGAACAGTCTTTTCTTCGTATTGAAATACTCATCCATAGATGAGTGATAATCCAGATGATCCTGAGTAAGATTTGTAAACGCCGCAACGTGGAAGGGAATACCGAATATTCTATCCTGCCTTATTGCGTGGGACGACACTTCCATTGCACATGCGGTGCAGTCGTTTTCTCTCATTTCGTTGAGCAACTCGTGCAGGTCAAGTGGTCCGGGAGTTGTCTGTTTCGAATCAATTGAGCGTTTGCCGGTGAGCGTTTCCACTGTTCCGATAAGTCCACTGGAAATGCCGGCCTTCTGCAGCAATCCGTGGATGAGGTATGTTGTAGATGTCTTGCCGTTGGTTCCAGTGACGCCGATCATTCGCAGCGATGTTGCCGGATTACCGTACAGTGCAGCGGCGACAATTGCTTCCGCCTTGCGTGCATCTCGAACGTGCACGCCGGTGACACCAGCAGGCAGACCAAGAGTCGCTGCTGATGCCACCTCGTACACGATGGCGATAGCTCCGTTTTTTACAGCCTTATCAATGAACATGTGGCCGTCCGACTGCTCGCCTTTAATGGCGATAAACAAGTCTTTAGGCCCAACCCGGCGACTATCGTTAGTCACCGTGTTGATCAAAACCTGTGAAACTCTTTCCTGCGAAAGCAAGAGATCGTTCCGAGTCAATGTGTCAATCAGTTCCTGGACGGCAATCATGGGCTACTTACCCGGCTATTGGTAATCCCTACCGGGTCCCCCGAAGCGTCGCGCGACCGTCCACAGTATCACCTGCAGGAGGAGTTTGCGCCGCAACCGAACCGTGTCCGTGAACAGTTACTTCAATTCCATTTGCCATTAGCCAATTTGTGGCCTGCCTTACACTGAGTCCCTCCATGTTTGGCATTACTTTCTCTGCATCTTTCGGTGGCTCGTAATCCATCCTGGCCACCGGGATGATTCCCTTGTTTGTTGTACTTACGTTTGTGACAAGCCAGTCTTTTTGATCTCCGCGTATGCGGGACGGTTGGAAACCAGCGGCCTCGAGATGCGCAGCTGCAAGGCTCACCGGTTGACCTTCAACCCTTGGAAGATCGCGTTTGGGAATGGTGTCCGTGTCGGTGTCCTGAAGATCCGATGCGAGATGGTACAGCTGTGGCATCGTATTCAGCCAGCGTTCCGCGACGCGTCGAAACACGGGTGCAGCGACGACACCACCGTACGGGCTCAGAGCGGGTTCATCCATTACGACAATCATGGCTACTTCCGGGTTATCCGCAGGGAAGTATCCGACGAACGATGCCCGTGACCGGCTACGATCATACTTTCCGTTGACCACCTTGTTGGCAGTTCCTGTTTTCCCGGCAATTCGCACTCCAGCGATATTCGCTTCCGTTGCTGTCCCTTCGTTAATCACTTTCTCAAATGCGGGCAGAAGTTTTCGCGCCGTCTTTGCCTTGAAGGCACGCCTTACAGAGTCCTGCCTTGCGGTCCATATTCGTTGGCCCTGAACATCGGTCCTCGCGGCGACCAGGTATGGCTGAACGAGCAGCCCGTCATTGGCGAGCGCAGCATACGCTGCAAGCACCTGCAGAGGAGTCACCTCGACTTCGTATCCGATACTCAATCTTGACGGAGTAGTCTTGCTCCATTCAGACGGCTTCTTCAACCGTCCTCCAACCTCGCCCGGTAGATCAATCCAGGTTGGTTGCCCGAATCCGAAATTTCGCGCATACTGGTACAGCTTTCCGTGATCGATCTCTGTGCTGACCTTGGCGAAGGCGATATTACTGGAGAGAGCAATTGCCTGTTCGAAAGTGATGGTTCCATTGGCATGCGTATCGCTTATCCCTACCCCACTAACGACAGCAAATCCGTTTCCTGTTTCGATTGAGTCTGACAGGGACACCACTCTTTGTTCGAGCGCCACTGCTGCCGAGACCAATTTGAAAGTTGATCCGGGTTCGATTCTGTCGGTTATCGCATGATTACGTCGCGCATGAGTTGCGTATGCGGCCGGACGGTTCGGGTCGTACGTTGGTACGTTCGCCATTGCAAGGATGGCTCCTGTTCTTGGATCCATTGCAATCGCCGTTGCCCACGTGGCACCTGCTTCGGCGGCTCCTCGCGCCAATTCCTCTTCCAAAATAGACTGATGAACGACGTCGATCGTAAGGACAAGATTCTCGCCCTGAACAGGCCGAACAATCGGGCCGCCGGCGACTGCCTGATGCTGGCCATTCCGGTCTTTCTTGATTGCAAGTTTACCGGGTACGCCCTGCAGGTGCTTTTCGTACTGAAGTTCCAGACCCGCAATCCCAGAGTTGTCGGCGCTAACGTGGCCGAGAACGTGAGCGAGCATTTTGCTGTAATTGTAGGTGCGAGAAAACCGGGGTTCGAGGATGACAGCATCGTAGCCCCACGCGTCGATGGTCTCGCCCTGCGACTCAGTCACACTATTGAGTAGTGTAACGTACTTGGGACTCGTGGGTGAATTGACTCTGTTCTTGAAATACGAGGCTGGTCTACCTGTCAATTTCTCGAGTCGATTATAAAACTCACTGGCGTCCGCTTTGAAGCCGGGCATCGTGGGGTCAACGGAAACAACATAACGTGCGCTGTTGGCTGCCAGAGTCCGGCCATTCGCATCAAGTATCGATCCGCGGAGTGCGGGAATTGCCTTATATGACCTGGCCTGTTGCTCGCCCTGCAGACGCAGATCTTCTCCCTTGTTCAGATGAATCGAAATGATCTGAACGACGATTAACGCTGGTATAATGCTCAGCAATGTGAGCACGACATACATGCGGGCCAGTATTTGATCCTTTGGTTTCAGCATCAGTTAGTCGATGATCACCTCATTACCGAACGCAAATCCTTCCCTCAAACCCAGTTCCTGGGCGCGGCGGTGTATTGTTTCCGGTCCGGTGAGCTTGTCGTACTGTCCCTTGATTCTATTGTGTTTTAGATGGAGGCGCATGTTCTCTTCTCGCATGTCCTGCACGGTTGCAAGTAGTTCCTGCGTTGCATGAACATGTCCGACATATGCTGTAAATCCTGCTGCCAGTATGATTATGAGCAGTGCCACTTTAGCGGTGGATACTGTTTCAAGAAACAGGTTCGACCGTGGACCCTTTTGCAGGCGACGGTTCTGACGGTGCTCAAGCTCCTTCCAAGTTGGCAGAGCACCATGATCACTGGCACCCCTCCGAATGAAGGAATTCACTTCCTTTTTCGGTTGGGCTGCGGGCTTGACATTGGCCATGGAGCGCCGCCCGCTGCCTGTACGTTTCTTCTTCGTTCTTGCTCGCGTGGAAGCCCCATGGTCGGGAATAGTGACCATGGGTTTCTTCCTTTTAGAGCGAGAGGGTGGAGATGTTATTGGCATCTAACGGCGGAAGAGGTTAGCGATCATCGCTGGTGGGTTTACGGTAGTTTTGGAGCAGGCGGCTTCCATGGTTTTCGAATCGGCTTTACAGGATGTTCGTGTGGAACTTCCCACATTGCCTGAACAATTTTTTCCAGTAGTAGTGGTTCAATTTCAAGTTGGGCAGCTTCCCAGAGAAACATTGTTTCAATTTCTCGATCAGTCCTGGAATCGATCGGGTAGCCAATCGACGCCAGCCATTGAATCGTTTCTGTTTGCAGTTTAAATCCTTTCACAGAGTCAGTGGGTTGTTGGAGTAGCTTCGGTCGCGAGTCTTTGCGCAGCTCGGATCCGAACACTCCTGGCTCTAGGGTTTGCTTCTATTTCTTCATCGTCGGCGGTAAGGGGTCGCCTTGTGAGAACCTCCCAGGGAGTAAGCACATTGCCGTAGAAATCTTTTTGTGCTACACCTTCAAAATTGCCGTAGCGAAAAAAGCGCTTGACAATCCTGTCTTCCAAACTGTGATAACTCATTGCCAGGCACCGGCCGCCTGGTTTCAAGAGAGATACCGTCGCTACCAGGGCACGACGAATAGCTGTAAGCTCATCGTTTACCCGGACGCGGAGGGCTTGAAAGATTCGCGACAGTACTTTGGGTGCGTTGGGGCCCCTTACCCGCCTGCGTACTACTTCAGCGAGCTGCACTGTGTCATTAATCGGTCGAGCTGCAACGATGTCGCGCGCAATCAAACCAGCACGCGACTCTTCTCCATATTCATACAAGACCGACCGCAGATCTTCGTATGACCATGAGTTGACAATCTCCGAGGCAGTCAGGTTCGTGTCATCGCCCATACGCATATCCAGGCCGCCAGAATCACGGTAGGAGAATCCACGTTCTGGTATGTCCAATTGGTGCGATGAAACGCCAAAGTCAAACAGAATTCCATCGACATCTGAAAATTCTGTCGCCCGGGCAATTTCTGTGAGGTCGGCAAAATTTCCATTGACTGTCACGAAACGACCTGAGTCAACATCGGCAGACAATCGGCGCCTTGCTTCACGAATTGCTTCAGGATCCCTGTCGATGCCAATAACTGTCGCTTCGGGGGCGAGTACATCCAGAAGCGCATGAGAATGCCCTCCACCCCCAAGCGTACAGTCGACATACGTACCGGCAGGGTCCGTAATCAAGATTTCTACAACAGTATTACAAAGAACGGGTGCATGGTATCCAGTAGCATATTTCAGTGGGTCTACCGGACCCATGCCCTTATTCCCCCGGCTTCCGCCTGGGAGCGATTTATTCATCGCCTGATTCCCATTACTCGTTCGGCAAGCGTTTCATAGTCATCTTCCTGGTTATCCATGTACTGCTGGAAGCTTACCGGATTCCAGATCTCGATATAGTCGAGCGAACCGATAACCAGTGCCTTGTCATCAATCCCCGCCAATTCCTGAAGTGGTTTGGGTATCCCAATCCGTCCTTGAGCGTCAAGAACCACCTCATCCGCCCACATCAAGATGTTGCGAACGAAATGTCGAGACTCGCGGCTGTACGAATTCAGCTCACGCATCTGCGACTCGATCTCCGACCACTTGTCCAGTGGATAAAGAAAGATGCAGTTCTCAAAACCTCTGGTGATTGTGAACGTGCCTTTGGCATCTGGACTCAGGACATTGCGCATCTTTGCCGGGATCGCCAGGCGACCCTTGCTATCGACAGAGTATTCCGCTTGTCCCTTGAACCCGGCCATTGTCTTTCGTTAACTTCCATCAGAGGTTAATAACAGTCTGGGATGCTTCCCCACTTTTCCCCACCAAGGAGTGTAAAGTACACCATTCCTGAATAATGTCAAGTCCGGCGAGGTGCTAATTATCGGGTAATTGACCATGTACAATATGTGTAACACATGTTCGCCCGTAATCGACGAGCACGTCATGGAATGATTCTGCCACTCGTGGGTGGCGATGGGGAATCCTGCCGACCATTCTCACGAATCAATCTCAATCCCGACGCTGTACATTGCGTTACAGCATTCCACCGTCCTCCGTCATGTATATGATTCGAACCCGATTCTTAATGCTGCTGCCCTTTTATGCCCTGTTAATAATCTTTACAGGGCAAGAGGCTTTCTCCCAATCGAACCTTCGCGATGAGCCCGCTTATGTCGGGTCAAATTCCGGACAGCCGTTCCTGGCAGCCCGCCCGAATGGAGGTGTGTTTCTATCCTGGATTGAAAAGTCGGGCGAAGCTCTCAGCTCACTGAAATACGCAGAGTGGGAGGATGGAGCATTCGGAGATCCGCAGACGATAGCTTCGGGAGAAAACTGGTTTGTCAACTGGGCGGACGTACCCTCCATAACTTTCGTTGGTGCCGACAACATTGTCGCTCACTGGCTCGAAAAATCAGGAGATTCACGCTACGCCTACGGTGTTCGTGTTGCGATATCCACTGATCGGGGAGCATCCTGGTCGTCTCCCCGGTGGTTACACGATGATTTGTCGGAAACCGAACATGGTTTTGCTGTTCTTCAACCAACTACATCGGGTGATATTGTCACCGCGTGGCTCGATGGCCGCAAGTATGCCACCGGAACAAACGAGATGTCGCTTCGCGGCCGGTTGATTACGACCAGTGGTAGTCTCAGCGAGGAGAAGATCATCGATCCGCTTGTCTGTGATTGTTGTCCAATGTCCGCAACGCGTCGCGACGACGGATCCGTTGTCGTCGCTTACAGGAATCGTTCGCGCGACGAGGTCAGAGATATTTATACTGTCACCTTCGATGGTACTCAATGGGGCGAACCTGTAAACGTACATTCGGACCTGTGGACCATCGCGGGTTGTCCGGTGAATGGGCCCTCAATCGATGCGAATCAATCAGGTACGATAATCTCCTGGTTTACAATGGCCTCTGGAGAACCACGGGTGCTTGCAGCATTTGCCTCTCCAGACGGGAAAAGCTATTCTTCGCCAGTTCAAATCGATACAGGCAGAGCGGTTGGACGAACGAGTACGCAAATGCTTGACGACGGCTCGGCGCTAGTACTATGGATTGAGAACACGCAGGACGATTTTGCAATCCTATTCGTAAGGCGATTATCAAATCAGGGCCTGGCTGATCCAGTTGCTATCGGTACAATAGCGTCTTCCAGATCAGCCGGAGTTCCGCGGATGCTGGTGTCAGGTAATATTGTCCATTTTGCCTGGACAGATGCGGAGAATGGGCGGATAGCTACCAGGACGATTCCGCTGACAGATCTCTAGCGGCGCAGCATACGATGTGGATACTTGAAAAGTACTTCGAAGCGCGCACCGGCAACGTTCCCTATTATGCCAGGTACTCTCTTGCCAAAATCATGTGGATTCCCCTTCGCAAAGTGATGAACGTCGTCATCATCCCGAACATTCCATTTTCGAGTTGGCGAATCGGGTTGTACAGAATGCTTGGCTACAAAATCGGGAAGAACGTATTCATCGGCATGAAGTGTTACCTGGACGATACCGAACCGAGTAGTTTTACCGTAGGGGATAATTCGATTATATCATACGGATGTTACTTTGCGCTCCATGGAAAGGGTCAGAATCGATCGACGATCACTCTTGAAGATGGTGTCTACATCGGTACTCGTTCTACAATAATAGCCGGGGAGGCGGGCCTTACGATCGGGTCCGGTGCAACTGTAGGTGCCGGAAGCCTCGTTAACAAGCCGGTTGAGCCTGGAAGCATTGTCGGTGGAAATCCCGCACGCCTCTTGCGATCGGAGAAGAGCAGCGGCTGACTTCGTTGATTGAACCGGCCATCTTTTTGCATCGGGGCCACCAACCTCCGCCCCACTAGAAGTTACTTAACATGTGCCACCTTGTGTTAATGAACTTGTGCTAGAACTTGTCTATAACATCTCCTAGAAAAAGTCCTAGACTTTCATCTAATAACTAATCCACACATAGAAAATGTCAGACTCGCGTCATCTGGGTTCGATTTGTGTTTTCGCCGGCTCACGACCCGGGACTTCCGACCTGTACGGGAACGCTGCTCAGAAATTGGGAGAAGCATTAACACGAAATAAAATCGACCTCGTGTTCGGCGGCGGGAAAGTAGGACTAATGGGGATCCTTGCAGACGCGGTTCTTTCTGGCGGAGGCCGGGTGACAGGCGTAATACCCGATGCACTCATGAAAAGAGAGGTCGCTCATACTCAGCTTACCGAGCTTGTCATTGTTGACTCGATGCATACACGCAAAGCCACGATGGCGGAGAGATCCGATGCCTTCATTGCACTTCCGGGCGGAATGGGCACTCTGGAAGAGCTGTTTGAGGTGCTGACCTGGAAGCAACTGGGCCTCCATAACAAACCCTGTGGCCTGATAAACGTCGACGGTTATTACGATGCCCTACTTGCCCTCCTTGACGAATCTGTAAACCGGGGATTTGTAAAGGCTATGCACCGCAAGATTCTACTTGACGATACCAACCCCGACCGACTCATTCAGCGCCTACGAACCGTCGAGCTTGAGCCGGACCGAAAGTGGATTGACGAGTCACAGTCATAATCCAGGTTGGATCCCTCAGGGCAGCTATTCCCGGCTGCCCAGCAACTCTGTGCTCCGCAACACAGACCTATACTCTGCGCGTTTAGCGCAAAAACCCAAAATCATCCTTTCCGATTGGACAGATTTCTGAAAACGCTCCACATCCTGTATTCTTTGGGGTCCTGAACCATTGATGCTCCACGCAGGAGTCAAAAAGACATGTATACCCGTTGCAAACAAACTCGCGTAGTACCAACTTTGTTATTTCTCGTATTGATTGCAGGCCAACCTGCGTTATCCCAGTCTGTCGACAATGACAACATCTCAGCCACACTGGATTCGCTTCATAGCAAAGCCTCGCAGGCTGACTTTGCCGAATATTTTGACCTGTACTCTGATAGAGCAATCTTTCTCGGCACCGATGCAACCGAGCGATGGACCCTGAACGAGTTCAAAGATTACACGCGGCCACATTTCGATCAGGGAAACGGTTGGACGTATCATCCAGTCGAACGCTACATCTATGTTTCTCCGGGCGGCTCAACAGCCTGGTTCGACGAGACGCTCGACAACGCTTCGTTGGGAAGCACGCGTGGAACAGGCGTGCTGGAAAAAATAGACGGCGTCTGGAAGATCTCGCAATATAATCTGACAATCCCGATTCCGAATGAAATCGCACTTGACGTCGTTCAACAGATCAGAGCACTCGATGAATAAAGTGATTCTTTTAGTTATCACGCCGATTCTACTTTCAGCGTGCGGTGCAAACACTCCCGAGTATCATGCGCTTAATTCCATCGCGTCCGAGGATGCAAGACTGGCATCTGACAACCGGGTTGCAGAAATAACAGGACTGCAGGGACCCGAGGCTGTTCGCTATGATGCAGCGCTGGATGTGTACTTCATTGCAAACTTTGTCGGGAGCAGCAGGGAAGTCGACGCCAACGGCTTTATCATTCGAGTCAATGCAGAATCGGGAGCAGTCGACTCCGAATTTATTACCGGCACTAAAGATTTTCCTTTGCACGCTCCTCGAGGGATGTTTATCACAGGAGATACGCTGTGGGTTGCCGATGCCCAGGGCGTTCACGGCTTCAGTAAGACTTCAGGAGAACAACTCACGTTTATTGATCTCCAGACTTACGAACCTGGTTTTCTGAATGATGTCGCCTCAGACGGACGCGGCTCGAACTTTGTCACGGACACGGGAGGTAAACGAATCTACCAGTTTCAGCATGACGGTGGTCATTCGGAGGCAGCGAATGATATTGGCAACCCGAACGGCATTACGTTCAATTCACGTACCGGTAGTTTTCTAATCGCACCATGGACGTCTGGTGATCCAATTCGAGCATGGTGGCCGTCACTCGACTCTGTATCTGTTTATGCATCTCCTGCGGGATCAAGCATCGACGGAATCGAGGTACACAACGATCGCCTGATCTATGCCCAGCAATCAGACTCCACCGTAAGGATTTATTCAGATGGAGAGATCGTTGCTACAATCAAGACCGAGGGGAAACCCGCCGACATCGCCGTAGATACCAGACGAAACAGAGTAGCTGTTCCGTACATCGCGTTAGATCGTGTGGATATCTGGGGTCTACCAGATTAATCGAACAAGTCTGGTTCTGGCACCAGAGCTCCTTCGAGCTCGAGCAATCGTTGCTTGCGCCAGAGGCCCCCGCCATAGCCGGTCAAAGACCCGTCAGATCCAATAACTCGGTGACACGGAATAACTATCGCAATCCGATTCGCACCGTTTGCGTTCGCGACTGCACGAACCGAGTTTTCTCTTCCAAGCTGCCGTGCGATGTCCTGATAACTGCGCGTCTCTCCGTACGGAATGCTACGCAAGGCATTCCATGTCTCGACCTGGAAATCGGTTCCGGGAAATTCAACGGGCGTTTCGAATGTCTGTAAATCTCCTGCAAAGTATGCAGTCAACTCGGCTTCCATTTGTTCTATTAGAGAATTGGAGCCGGGGACGACCGGACAGCTGAACCTTTTGGTCAATGTTTTCAGTTGCGTCGCGAGCATGCGTCGATCTCCAAACTCCAGGAGAACTACAGCCTCATCTGTTGCACCGACGAGAAGAATTCCCAGCGGTGATGTTACACGCTTTATTTTGACCATGACGGATGATACTGATTGACGGGGACTTACTCCTGTGATCAGTCGAAACGCTTCGTTGAATCCGCTGACTGAATCGAATCCACTTTCAAAGGCGGTACTGGTTGCAGATTTACCGGAACGCATGCGACCCATGGCCGCACCCACTCGCGCGGCACGGCAGTACGCATGAAAGGTCATGCCATGGTTTGCCTGAAACCACCGACGAACCCGGTCAGGCTTCAATCCCCGTTGCTGAAGCTCATAGTCCCGCCATTTTCTGGACGGGTCCTCCAGGACCTCGTCCATCAGGTTTTCAATATCCGGAGGAATAGTGCCCAGGCGGTGCAACGGATGACACTTCTTGCAGGGTCTGAAACCGGCTACCAGCGCCTCAGATGCTGATGCGAAAAAACTGATGTTTTCGGGCTTCGGCTGCCGGGCCGGGCATCCGGGGCGGCAGAATATGCCCGTCGTTTTAACGCCAAGAAAGAATACGCCTTCAAAGGACTCGTCCTTTTCCTCTACGGCACGAAGCATTACTTCGGCGGGCGGCAGTTTTACATGTGATTCCATGTAATAATGTAGCTGGGGTGCCGGATCATCGCCACCGATTTTTGGGCATTCAATTCCACGAGTCCATTGTTACGTATTCACCGTTGATAGCATCTGCGTCAAAGTGACTGTTTCTAAGTGATTTAGGCGTCGGAACCCGAAAATTACACCTTTTAGACTAAGCAACGGGCTACTTGTGCCGATACGCGAAGTGAGGCCCACCGTCTCAAACAAGGAATCTTTCCTCCCAACCCAATACGACCGAATCATGCAAACACTTACAGATTTTACGCGCAAGGTTATGACAGCGAGCTTATTGCTTGTTTTCGTAGTTGCCGGCGCAAACGGCCAGACTTGGGACGAAACTACGGACGGCGGCGGCGACGCCGGTGAGCTGATAGGGACCGCCCAGGGTATTAACGTAAACGGTAGTCTTACTACCATTACAGGTGACATTTCCACTAATGATGATATCGATATGTATCGAATTATTGTCACAACCGGATCCCTCTTTTCGGCCTCTAGCGTCGGTGTCACAACCTTCGATACTATTATCAGCCTGGTAGATGAGACCGGACTAGCTATCTATCTGAACGATGACGACGCAGGATGCGGCGGCTGCTTTCAGTCGACTCTTCCTGCCGGTGATGTGAACAGCCCTTCTACAAATGGGGATGTTTACTACCTGATTGTTCACGGCTACGATCGTCATCCCCAGACCGTTAACGGCGATCCCATTTTTACGTATGACGGACTTGGCGACTATACGCTCGTTCACGGACCTAGCGGTACCCCCGGACCCGTTGCCTCGTACCAGCCAAGCGGTGGAAAAAGCGGTGCCTACACTATCAGCCTCACAAGCGCAGAGGGAGACCCGACGCTACCTGTTGAACTTGCATCATTCAGCGCTGTGTCAAACGGCAACGATGTGGTCCTGCAGTGGTCGACACTGAGCGAGACCAACAATCTTGGATTTGACATTCAGGTGAAGGGAACGAACGATGGGGATTTCTCTACTATCGGTTTCATTGATGGCAGCGGTACAAGTGCCGAAGCAACTGACTACTCGTTTACAGCCAGTGATCTGGACTATGGTGTACAGACATTCCGTCTCCGCCAGGTAGATCTTGACGGTAGTTTCCGTTACAGTTCCGACATCGAGGTATCTGTTGAGCTTCCGACTGAGTATGTAATGGAGCAGGCTTATCCGAATCCATTCAATCCACGTGCAACATTCGACTTTGCGGTCCAGGACCAGCAGACAGTTCGTGCATCTCTGTACAACATGATTGGACAGGAAGTAGCAGAACTGTTTAACGGTCTTGTCGAAGCAAACAGCATGCAGCAGATTGGCATCGAAGCCCGGAATCTTCCAAGCGGCGTTTATATCGTTCGCCTGGCTGGAGAAAACTTCAATGCGACTCAGACAATTTCACTTATGAAGTAGCCCTGAGTTTTAGAAAGTACGGCAAAGGCCGGTGCCCTTCGGGCGCCGGCCTTTTCTATTTTACACCGATTGTATCCAGAGTTGACACGTACAGGCCGATCACTCTTTCTTGTACATCCCGTCGAAAGACGTCGCCCACGTTTGTCCATCAGATGACTGCTCCCAGAGTTGACGAACTGTACCGTCTGAATTATTGAACCACGTGATACGATTCATAATTGTGGCTCCCCCCGGACCGGAGGACGTTCCCTCCAACATCATCTTTCCATCTATGTACTCTCCCGAAAGGTGTAGAGTCGTTCCATTCTGCCAGACCCAGAACTGCTGCCACTGCTGGATCGAGGGGTCATAGAAATTGAAACTCGATCCTGTCGATCCACCCGAACCGGTCCACATTTCCTGCAAAACGCAGCCGCCGAGAATCGGCTTGATGCTGTTCGTCCCTACCAGCCCCTGCTGGCCGTATACATTCCATTCCCCGATCCAGAAATCAAATTGGTGAGACAATGGATCCGAACATTGCGTTTCTGACTGCGCGAACAACGAGGAAGAGCTTGCTATCGCGAGCAGCAAGACTGCGGACAACATCAATTTTATAGACATACCTGGTCACTTTTTGAGCAACGATGTGTTTGAAAGAAGGTTATTGCAGAACTTGACGCAAATGCAAGTCACTTCAACAGGCAACACTAGATATGAATCTTGGCTCGGGCGAGCTTCTTCGACTTGTCCGGGATCGAAAGATTGAACTTGTCTGCATCGATGGCGTGTGTCGCGGCAGCAGCGACAAACGAATCAAACAGTGGGTGTACCTTCCCTACTGTACTTCGATATTCTGGATGGAATTGTACACCTACAAACCACTGATGATCAGGAAGCTCTACTATTTCGACCAGGTCCTGTTCTTTGTTGACCCCGGTGAAGTGCATTCCATGCTCGCGCAGTTTGTATCGAAGGTAGTTATTCACCTCGAACCTGTGCCGGTGTCGCTCGCGTGCATTCTCGGTTCCATAGATCTCCCGGACGCGTGACCCTTCCAGCATGAAACACTCATAAGAGCCTAGCCGCATGGTGCCGCCCATGTTGGCGATTCGTTTCTGCTCTTCCATAAGATCGATGACGGGATGAGCGGTATCAGCATCAAACTCGGTCGAATTGGCACCTTCCCAATTACACACATTGCGAGCAAACTCGATAACGGCGCACTGCATTCCCAGGCATATGCCGAGAAACGGTACGTCGTTTTCACGGGCAAAGCGTACCGCCTCAATCTTTCCGTCGATACCGCGCTCACCAAAACCGGGCGCCACCAGAATACCTGAGACATCACTCAGAATATCATCGACATTTTCCCGTGTCAGGTCGTCTGAAAGTACGAGCTTCAGGTCGACGTGTATCCCATTATTTGCTCCCGCAAGAATGAAGCTTTCTGTGATCGATTTGTAAGCATCCTGGTGGGTAACGTATTTACCTACGAGAGCAATCTTTAACGAACCCTTCGGGTTATGAAGTCGCTTGAGAAATTCCAACCAGGTTGAAAGTTCTGGCTCCTCGCGCACATGATCAGGTGTGTGCTTGCCCTGAAGATTCAGTTTTTCCACAACCAGCTCGTCCAGGCCTTCCTCCTTGAGAAGCAACGGTACCTCGTAAATCGATCGTGCATCCCGTGCAGCGGTGACTGCTCTCGGTTGTACGTTGCAGAACCTCGCGATCTTCAACTTGACATCATTATCCAGTGGCCGGTCCGACCGACACACCAGAATGTCTGGCTGAAGACCGTGTGACAATAGAGTCTTTACAGAGTGCTGGGTCGGTTTGGTTTTCAATTCACCGGCAGCGTTTAGATACGGGACGAGGGTCAGGTGTGCCGATAATGTATTTTCGTAACCCAGCTCATATCGGAGCTGCCTGATCGCCTCGAGGTAAGGCTGACTCTCAATATCACCGACCGTACCTCCTATCTCCGACAACACGACGTCGTAGTCACCCGTCTCTCCGAGGTTAAGCATCTGCGCCTTGATCTCATCGATGATGTGTGGAACCACCTGGACCGTTTTGCCCAGGTACGCGCCGGCACGTTCCTTGGTAATCACATTCAGGTAGATTCGACCCGTCGTTACGTTGTTCGCCTGGCTGGTCTGTACATCCAGAAACCGCTCGTAGTGACCAAGGTCAAGATCTGTTTCCGCACCGTCGTGCGTCACGTAGACTTCACCGTGCTCGTAAGGATTCATTGTTCCCGGATCCACATTGATATAGGGATCCAGTTTTTGGATGGTGACGCGCAAACCGCGGGCCTGGAGCAAGCGGCCAAGCGAGGCGCAGAAAATTCCTTTTCCGAGTGAGGACGTAACGCCTCCCGTCACAAAGATGTACTTGGTATCCACAACGTTTTCAGTATTTCAGACGATCGAAGTGGCCACCGGCCAACGCTTTTACCCTAGCATTCGAGGTGCCCTGTAAAGATACAAAGAGCCCGCCACTTATTCAGCTATCGGGTTCTATCGACGATATGGTAGGATCCATGGGTCTCTACGCGCTGGCGAATCAACATTTCGCCAAGTATACCCGACATAAACAGCTGTGAACCGAGCAGGATGAGGATTACACCCAGCAGGAGCAATGGTCGATCGCCGATTGGATTATCGAACACCAATTTGTCTATCGTCAGGTACAGACTTAGAGCAAATCCACCGAGGAAACTGATCGTTCCAAGCGTCCCGAAGAAATGCATGGGTCTGGCAGCAAAACGGGTAATGAAGAGCACCGTAATCAAGTCAAGGAATCCGCGCACGAAACGCTCAAGACCGAATTTTGTCTGGCCGTACTTCCGGGGCCGGTGATTCACCTGAAGCTCGGTAATTCTGTCGAAGCCTTCCCACTTTGCAAGCAACGGTATATACCTGTGCATTTCACCGTACAGTAGCAGATCGGTGGTCACTTCGGATCGGTAGGCCTTCAGCCCGCAGTTAAAGTCGTGCAGGGGGATCCCGGACATCTTCCGCGTTACGAAGTTGAAAAACCTGCTTGGAACTGTTTTAGTAAACGGATCCTTGCGGTCACGCTTCCATCCGCTCACCAGGTCGTTCCCGGCGTCGAGCGCCTCGACAAGAACCTTGATTTCAGACGGATCATCTTGAAGATCTGCATCCATTGTGATGATGTAGTCTCCCTGCGCCTGCCGAAAACCCGCTGCCAGCGCTGCTGATTTACCATAATTCCTTTTGAATCTGATACCGTAAACGGTATCCGGCAAGGCCTGCGAAAGCTCCTGAATCTTCGCCCAGGATCCATCTCGCGATCCGTCGTCGACAAGTACGATCTCCAGAGATCGCCCGGCCGCAGCGGCGCCACCAATAATTTCTTTGACGAGCTCGTCCAGAGAGTCGGCTTCGTCCAGGATTGGAACGACAACCGATAAGTCTACACTTACACGTTCGCCTTGCCTTTCAGGCTGTCGAGTTTGTTCAACAGACATTACACGTCGATAGTCGCGTACTTGGCATTGCGTTCGATAAACTTGCGCCTGGGTTCTACGGCGTCTCCCATCAGCACGGTAAATATCCGATCCACTGCAGCAGCATCTTCGATGCCGACCCGCTGAAGCATTCGAGTATCTGGATTCATTGTGGTATCCCACAACTGGTCCGGATTCATTTCTCCAAGACCCTTATACCGCTGGATCGAAACCTTGGCTGACGAGTCCCCGCGCATTTCCTCAATGATGTCTTTCTGTTGTTCTTCAGACCATGCATACTTTTCCTGTTTCCCCTTCTTCACTTTGAACAGAGGAGGCAGGGCGATGTAGATGTAACCGTGCTCAATCAGTGGTCGCAAATGCCGATAGAAGAACGTTAGCAGCAGCGTCCGGATGTGTGCACCATCTACGTCGGCGTCCGTCATCAAGATAATCTTGTGATACCGAAGCCCTTCGAGGTTGAACTCATCCTGTGTTGTCGCAAGGCCCGAAGTACCGAGCGCAGTGATCATGTTCTTTATCTCCTCATTACCGAGGACACGGTCGAGGCGGGCTTTTTCGACGTTCAGAATCTTCCCCCGAAGTGGCAGGATGGCCTGAAAGTGACGATCGCGTGCTTGTTTGGCAGAACCACCGGCGGAGTCACCCTCCACAAGGTATAGTTCACTTTCAGAAGGATCCTTCGAAGCACAATCTGCGAGCTTTCCGGGAAGACCCCCGGCCGTGAATGCATTCTTGCGCTGAACCAACTCTCGTGCCTTGCGGGCTGCGGATCGAGCCTCCGCGGCAAGCACGACCTTGTCGATGATTCGTTTGGATTCTTTCGGATGATCTTCAAGCCACTGAGACAATCGTTCGTACACTATTGTCTCAACGGCACCGGATACTTCCGAGTTGCCAAGCTTTGATTTTGTCTGTCCCTCAAACTGTGGCTCGGCGACCTTTACAGAAATGACAGCTGTAATTCCTTCCCGGAAATCATCCCCGGTCAGGTCGGTCTTCACACTTTTCAGAAGATTGTTTTTGTCAGAGTACCCCCGAAGTGCCCGTGTCAGGGCGCGCCGGAATCCTGACACATGTGTCCCGCCTTCGTGTGTGTTGATGTTGTTAACAAACGACAGCACATTCTCCGTATACACCTGATTGTAGCGAATGGCAACCTCGACAGGTGTCGGGTCCCGCTGGTCATCGATGTAAATGATCTCGTCGTGAACTGGCGTACGCGCTTCGTCAAGATATTCCACGAACTGCTTGATCCCGCCTTCGAATAGGTACTCTTCCCTTGAAAGAGACGGGTCTTCTTCCCGTTCATCAGTTATCGAAATAAAAACTCCCTTGTTCAGGTAGGCGAGTTCTCTGAGACGAACTGCAAGTGTATCAAACTTGAATTCGGTTACCTGGAAGATGTCATGATCTGGCCAGAACGTGACTGTAGTTCCCGAGCTTTCTTCCTCGTGGAGTGGTCGTCCCCGTTGCACATCACCTTCGGGAGCTCCGCGTCGAAACGACTGG
This sequence comes from Rhodothermales bacterium, assembly GCA_013002165.1. Classification (GTDB taxonomy): domain Bacteria; phylum Bacteroidota; class Rhodothermia; order Rhodothermales; family JABDKH01; genus JABDKO01. Next base: position 47,427 of record JABDKO010000094.1, read on the forward strand.
GTCCAAACGTAGCCGTCTCTTTTAACTTCGGCCGTCAGGTTCTGTGAAAGGGCGTTGACGCAGGACACGCCGACGCCGTGCAAGCCACCTGAGACTTTGTAAGTGTCCTTATCGAACTTGCCACCTGCATGCAGCGTGGTCATTACTATCTCGAGAGCGGACTTCTTTTCTTTCGGGTGCTCGGCGACAGGAATCCCCCTGCCATTGTCTGTAACCTTTACCGCCCCGTCGACTTGAATGACAACCTCGATGTTATCACAATACCCTGCAAGAGCCTCATCGATCGAGTTGTCAACAACCTCATAGACGAGGTGGTGAAGACCACGAGTACCGACATCGCCGATATACATGGCGGGGCGTTTTCGGACGGCCTCCAGCCCTTCCAGGATCTGGATATTGGCAGCATCGTAGTTTTTGCGGTCGGGACCGTTCGATTTACTCATTGAACGCGGAATATCTTCGAGAATAGGACGTTTGGTCGATTGGCGGGCAATCGCAATTGAACGCCCGGCGATGGGATTCGTTCAAGATACAACCAAATTTAGCCCTTTGAAATCGCGCGATTTGGCGACGGGCAGCTGCGAGGAATTGCGTCTACACTTCGAGGTAGCGCATAAACTCCTGAACCCTCATTTTGAGGTCTTCATCGTCATCATATTCACTGAATGCGGCGACGATCTGATATCCCTCGTGCTCAAGGACGTGTCTGACACGAGACGTGTCATTAACATTCAGTTTCAGCGTCACGCGGACCTTACCCTCAGTCTCCGGCGTCTCGCTGGCGATGGACAGAATTTTGACGTCGCTCTGCTCAATTGAGTACACCAGCCGTGATAGTGAGTAGTCGGCTGGATCAACTTCCAGGGCTAGAATGGCTCCAGACTCCTGTGTCGAAAGCATACGTGCGAAAAGGTCGAAGATATCATGACGCTTCACGACGCCGAGATAGGACATATTCTCTGTCGCTACCGGCAATACGGTCAGTCCATGCTCAACAATCGTTCGAGTCGCCTCGAAAACGTGAAGATCCGGTTTTGCATGTACTGGAACCTGCTGCAACAGCGAACCGACGGTAGTGCCGGATTCCTCGGCGTCAAGTAGTTGCTCTTCTGAGACAAGACCAACAAGCTCACCTGCCAGTGTGACCGTAGGAAGGTGCCTTACGCGGTATTCCATCAGCATACCAAGAGCATGCTCTACGGTATCACTCGGCCTTAGAGGGGCAATTCCCCTGTTTATTAGAGCCTGAACGACCATTGTCTCGTTATGATTTCACGTTCTGTTTCCCTGCTAACTGCAACAGCTATGCCGTTTTGGTCCTGAAGATGCATCAATTAGTATCGTGATCGAATTTGTTACCTAAACAGGTAAATATTAGTACTGTACGGTTTCACGAAATCCGCGAGCAGCTTCTTGCGGTACAAACGACCGTCCGTACCCGATGAGGAATGAAATAGTTCCAGGCCAGACTGTCTACTTCTGGCTTCGATCGTACATAATCATCAACTCGCTCAAGTTGCGCGAGGAAGTCTTGAATCGAATGGTAATAGTGGCCTGACTGGATCCGTTTGCGCTGCCCTTCTCGTAGCTGTACTGCTCGTCCAGAACGGTCGACAGATCGTGTATTCGTGAGATTAACTTTGTTTGCGATGCAGGAAATGTGAGCTCCTGATCCACGTGGTCACGACTGATCATCTCTGCCAGGCTTTCTTCAAGCTCAGTAAGCCCTATGCCACGGAGGGCCGAAACGAATACGGCGTCTTCATACTCAGATTTGAGATAGGCGAGCCTTTCTGCGTCAGGTCGCATATCAATCTTGTTGAAGACCATCAGCGTTGGCTTATTCTTGATGCCCAGGTCGCGCAGCGTCTCCTCTACTACCTCTATTTGCTCTGCAATATCCTTCCTCGTTGCATCAACAACATGTAGCAGAATGTCGGACTCACGAGCCTCGTCGAGAGTACTTTTGAAACTTTCGATTAATCCGTGCGGGAGTTTCCGGATAAAACCGACCGTATCAGAAAGCAGGACCTGTCTTCCGTCACCCAGACGTGTCACGCGAGTAGTTGCGTCGAGGGTTGCGAAAAGCTGATCTTCCGAAAAAACATCTGTGCCTGCCATGGCATTCATCAGAGTTGATTTGCCAGCGTTGGTATAGCCGACTAGAGAGACCCGGTCAAACGTGTGCCTGTTCTTGCGCTGGGTTTGCCGCTGAAGATCTATCTTCTCCAGCTTTTGCTTTAACGTCGAGATACGTGTTCCAATCAGTCGTCTATCAGTTTCTATCTGGGTTTCACCTGGCCCCTTGAAACCGATTCCTCCCTTCTGCCGCGAGAGGTGAGTCCATTGACGGGTAAGACGTGAACGCAGATACGTTAACTGTGCAAGCTCAACCTGGGTTTTCGCGACTGCTGTCCTGGCATGTGATGCAAAGATGTCCAGTATCAATCCCGACCGGTCCACAAGCTTGCAGTCGAGAGCCTTTTCCAGATTACGAAGCTGTACTGGTGACAGATCGTCGTCAAATAGAACCAGGTCTGACTTGTGCTCCGAAACCAGATCCTTCAACTCATCCACTTTCCCCTTTCCGATGTACGTCGAAGACTGGATTCGGGACAAACGTTGAACCATCCGATCCGTGACTTCGGCACCGGCAGTGTCTGCTAACAATTCCAGTTCATCCAGTGAATCATTGACGGACTCGGCGGTGTCCTCAGGCCGTATGACGCCCACAATTATTGCTTTTTCTTTCGTGATGGTCGACAATAGTGTTTCTCAGGAGTTGCTAAGACAAGACGCGTATACGACAAACCGCTGAAAATGATTTGCCGGAGATCCCACGGGGTTCAAGCAATCCTGCCTAGGCGACACTTGTCAATTCTCTCGATTTCTCGAGTGGTCTCTGCATTGTGCCGCGGGTCTCAACGGCGCGGTCAATACGGTCAACCATGCGAGGCGAAGTCCGAAACTGTAATCTCCGGAAGGCACCCTCCTCATCTCTCCAGATTATTGTAAATCGAGAACGCCAGAGTCGTCGATTGACGAAGTAGTCTGAAATCTGACTCCACCCGAGGCGTGATGGCGAGATACCAGGTGGAAAGACGATACCGTGACGCGTTATCAGAATTGAATTGTTAATTCTGCTCGTGACGATCCAACATACGGAGCCAAGCAAATACCCCACAAGCGATCCAAGGCCCAATTCACCAACGATTGCCGGCTCAATTATGATAGCGGCAATGGGCACAATCGTTACGCAAGTGACCAGAACGGATCGACCGAACAGAAATCGGCCCGAATACAAGACATGGCGAACTTGCAGTCGTCGAGCAATACTAATTATCGTGAGCGAAGCGGCAGTGCATACATAGGCGCTTAGCACAATGATGCGAGCCTCCTCCAACCAGTGCATGGGACTTTCTCGCTACCGGGTGAATACGATCCAATTTAATAATTGCTCGTTCAAATACCACCCTGGGCGGACTCCGGGACCCACAATCTTGCAATTAACATTTCCACAATGAGGAGAATCAGGCACGCAAAAAGAAGTGGTCTCCACAACTCGACGCCTGATCGGGCTTCGGTGATCATAGCGTCAAAATCTCTATCCGGAAGCCCGCTTGCATTGACAGCAACTGTCTGAACCCCTGTTGTTGCACGCAGAAAACCGGCCAGATCTTCGCGTTCGACCCGCTCCAGGTTTGATTCAAGTGGATCCGGGTTTACCGGAATCAAGCCGACTGTCGATGTATCTTCGATTACCGATGTGATACCTGCCACATTCATGGTGGCCGGAACGACAATCTGGAGACCTCCCGTAACTCGACGCATTTCCGGAGTGAACTCAATTCCCGCTGAATTTCGAAGCTGAAGCCTGTCTTCATCAACTGAGCCCGGTAATACAATCTGACCCGGACGCCCGGCAGTCAACTCACTATAACCCGAAGAAGCCGAGCTCGACAAATAGTAAATCGATCGATAAAGAAGTGGTACGAATAATCCGCGCACCGGTAGGTCACTCCACGCCGGGTCCGGGAGTACGGCAAACAGCATTGCGGAGCCCGAGCCGCTGCGGATTTCCTGCAGCAGAGGCTTTCCGTTTGCTAGCCGCATCAGTGTCTGCTCAGTGCCACGTACCGGTCGATAGTCTGCAGCAAGGAAGATGTCCGGGCGTTCAACCTGACCCGTGGCAGCCTCATCGAAAACACCGTCGAACAGTGGATGATCTGTTTCCACAGATTCGAGCCTCGTCACCGGTTGCTGCAGACCCTCTGCTCCGATGAATCCTTCGAAGCGCCCACCCTGAATTTCAGCAAACAGATTATTGTAATCCGCAATACTGGAGTTCTTGGAAGGAAAGATGACTACGCCGCCGCCGCTATCGATGTAACGGGACAAGATGTTTATTTCGCCAGAGGTAAGATCAGCGACCCCTACCATGAACACGATGTGGTAGTCATCAATATTCGAAGCAGCGATCTGACTCTCCTCTATCGCAGAAACCTGAAATAGTGCACGCCCATCCAACTGCCCGGCCCTGATGGCAGTAGTTACGTAAGATGTTTCTTGATCCCGTCCTCTCACAACAAGTATTCGGCGAACATCGGGTACGTCGAGTACAAAATGGCGCTGATTGTCTGCAAGAAAAGCATCATCCTCGAGGCGAACTTCCCCTTCCTGCCAGCCACGCTGCTGTGGAGTAACGGTGAGCTCGACGTCAGCAGAAGCACCTGCCGGGATGTCGGTGGTAGCCTGCGCAATTCGTGAGTTACCCAGGTACGCACTTACGATATAGCCTTCTACATCCTGTTCACCATAGTTGACAACGTTTGCCGCCAGGTTGACCGGCTGGCCAACTTCAATTATGCGGCTCGTTACTCGAACCTCGCTCAGTCCGACGTTGGCCGGTGCCTCATCTCCGATCTGCAACACGTACCCGTTCATCCCGGCGCGTTCTACAGACTCCAGCGAGTCACCGAGGGTTGATCTTTGCCCATCGCCGATGATATAGAGTTCTTTGTTGATCTTGTCGGATGCTGCAAGCAGCCCGGCCATCTCGTTCGCGGCGTCGACGATAGTGCGCTGCGTTTCTGCAATTTCAACTGACTGAATACCAGCGCGGGCTGCTACAGCCGTAGTGTATTCCGAGGGCGATGTGTTGGAGAGGGTAAGAAGAGCCAGGTCATCTCCAGGCTCCAGTTTGTCCGCCAGCCTCTCGGCAACAAGCCGTGCCTGCTCGAGATATCCCCCCTCGGCGGACCGTAGCTCCATTGAAGGCGAATTGTCGAGGACGATTCCAACACTCGTGCGTGCATCGCCACCGACTATGGCGGCAAGACGAGACTTCAGCGATGGTCGCGCAAACACGAGGACGAGGCAAATGAGGGCCAGCGTCCGAAGAAGTAGCAGCAACCACTGTTTGATGCGAACCTTCTGCATCGTGGTCTTCTTCAGTTCTCGTACAAACTCAAGTGAAGAGAAGTCGACCTTTCGCGGCTTTCTAAAATTGAAGAGATGAATGACGAATGGAATCGCCGCGAGAAACAATCCTGCCAGCAAGAGCGGATTGAGGAATGTCATTTTCTAAAACTGCTAGTTCACTAAACTCACCACAGATACCAGCAGCGTTTCATTGCTGTTCCAGGTGCGGAAAGAACTATTACTGCCCGGGACCGGGCAAGTTACACCAGATTCGTACGTGTCTAGACCGCCTGCCGGTATTCGACACTGGCAGGAAGAGCCTTCCTTTCCATCCGGAGTTGACCCAGAGCATCATTTACCGTGTGGGCGACGAAGACAACGCCCTTTTTAAGCCTGAGCCCGGTGATTCTGCCATCAGAGTACTGAAGAAAGAGGTTATTCCCTGTTCGGGACGGAACGGCTTTCACCGATTCCAGATCAACAAAGGAGATCGTTCTGTCGATTCGCCCGCGGAAGCTCCATGCCTCAACAGTCAGCGCGTCTTTACCCAGTGATAATTTTCCCCTGCACTTTCGCTCATCGATACATGAGATGCGCTGAGCGCGAATAGGTGTGTCCGTCATACTACTTAGATATATATCTTATTGACGATCCGGTGTGCACCGGAAAGGTGTGAGGCTCTTTGACGAGTATAGCGGCAACTACAAATCTCCTGCCAGTTTTCACCGCTTTCAGAATATGCGGTACAGTGCTAATACTGCGTACAAGTGATAAATCCGGTACTAATGAGAAGGCACAATTTGCCTAGAGATGTAACTTCCTTCTCAAGTCCGGACGCGTAGTATACCTGTGCCCAACTTCAAGGATCTAATAGAAGCTGTGAAACTTCTTTGAACAAGCCCATTCCACGTACCATCGAATGAAAATAGGAAAGCCCGGGAGTCCCACGGCCCGAGCTTTCAAGGTCCCGATCGGTTTCCCACTCCGATCATGAACTCGCAAATAAGAGATGTGCATTGTTGATGTGCACCTCATAGAAGACGGACAGTGAAACTGATTTCAGGACGACAGTTCATTTTATCGTCGAATAAGTGAATTAGGGAACGAAACAGGGCTCTCGTTACCCGAAATGTCCACTGAAGAGACTCCAAACAGGTAATTATCGATCACCAGGTTTTCGAATGTGTAACGGTTGACTGCCCCGACGAATCTGGAATGCGTCCATTGAGGAGCAGCCGTCTCGCGCCAGTACACCTTGTATCCGGCAAGGCTGCTGTGTTCTGAAGGCTCCCACTCCAGAACGGCAGATGCGCGTACTGCGCCTCCGATTGCGACACTGGCAGGAGGTGGCGGGGCCCACGCCAGTGATGCCAGGACCGTGGCATTGACTGCTGTGAGGTTGGCCGCGTATTCGAAGTTCACACCTTCGATCACGTCTCCATAGTCGATCCCGTCTTCTGTTCTCAAATCTTGATGTTGCCGAGTGTAGTTCTCGTGCGATTCCATAATTCGAACACCAGGATATCCGGCATCATTAAACGGTCTGTGG
>JABDKO010000101.1 GCA_013002165.1 Rhodothermales bacterium
AAGGAGCTGTCGCAATACATGCACGACGAGTGGCAGGTAGATGATGGATTGCCGCAAAACTCAGTCAGGGCACTGGCGCAGACTCAGGACGGATACCTTTGGCTCGGCACCGATGATGGTCTGGTCCGGTTCGACGGACAAAAGTTCAAGGTTTTCAACAGGTCTAACGTCAAAGCCCTGAGGCACGGACATGCGATCCGTGCTCTCCATGTTGACAACTACGGAGCACTCTGGATTGGCACCAGCGAGAGCGGCCTCGTACGGTTCACTGATGGTAATTTTTCGAGGGTCAAAAGTGTCGACGCGGCAGCAATCAGCCATGTCTCAGCGGATGCTTCGGGAACGATGTGGATCGGAACGCTGGACGCAGGTTTGTTTATCCTCAAGGACGATGAGATCAGGCACTATTCAACTGAGTCAGGACTGTTGACGAATTATGTCACGGTCGTTCAAGTGGATGCAGGGTCTCGAGCATGGATCGGGACTCGCGAAGGACTCCATATCCTGGAGGGCCAGAGTGTTTCACCGTGGAGTGGAAATCAGGGTTTGTCCAGCCAACATGTCACGGATCTGGAAGCCGGAGAAAATGATCAGATCTGGGTAGGGACTCTCGCCGGTCTCCATCTGGTTGAGAATGATCTGTTGGTTCCGGTTCCTTCCGAGCTGGAATCCACGACAGGAGTGCGTGCGATCTGGAAAGATCCGTCCGGTGCCGTTTGGGTCGGTACGGATCAAACAGGCTTGCTGCGGTTCGTAAACGGAGAGGTTTCTATAGCCGATGCGACAAACGGAATCCTTTCGAGCAACCGCGTGCTGGAGTTCTTCGAAGACGCGGAAGGAAGTCTTTGGATTGGAACCGAGATGGGAGGGCTGAACCGCCTGAGGGATGGCATATTTACACCGTACTCTGAATCTGAGGGATTCGTAAATGATATGTCATACGCTGTTGCCGAAGATGCTGCGGGCAATATGTGGATCGGGTCGGACGGTGGACTGAATCAGATAAAAAAAGACGGATCTGTCAGCTCATTTTTGAAGGAGGACGGGTTGACGAGTGATGTTGTGATGAGTCTGGCTCCCAGTCGTACCGGGGGACTCTGGATTGGTACTCTGGGAGGTGGGTTGAATTACTATAAGGACGGGGTTTTTCGGAGGCCGATAGGTAGCAGAGCTTTACCCAGTCAAAGAATATTTGCTTTGTCCGAATCGAGAAATGGAGATCTTTGGATTGGCACCGACGCTGGCGCAGTTCGCTATTCCGGTGGTAGCACAAAGACCTTTACAACAGCAGACGGTCTTGCAAGTGATTTTCTGACCTCAATACAGATTGGATCTGACGGTACGGTCTGGTTTGGAACTAACGATGGAGGTGTGTCCCGCCTCAGCAAAGGAAAATTCACTAACACGAGCACAGATAACGGGCTCTCTGACAACCAGGTGTTCGACATACTGGAAGATGAAGAGGGAGATATTTGGATAGGCACATCGAATGGATTGTCGATATACCGCGACGGCGAATTCAGAGTGTACACGTCAGTAAACGGACTACCGAGTGACGTAATATTATCGATAGTGGAAGACGACACCGGCAGCCTGTGGTTTAGTTCTACCGACGGTGTCTTTCGCGTACACAAATCGGAATTTGACAAAGCTGATTCAGGAGATTCCATTGTTGCAGTGTATCACTTCTTCGACCGACAGCACGGGATGCGAAGCTCTGAGATGAGCGGTGGATTCCAGCCCTCATCCTGGAAGAGCAATGATGGACGATTATGGTTTCCGAGCAGTGTCGGGGTGGCATCAGTCGATCCGTCGAATATCTTCCGAAATGAAGTACCACCTCCTGTTACACTACAGAACATTGTCGTCGACGGGCAGCATCAACGAATTGATAATGACCTCGTTTTCAAACCGGGCAGCAAGAGAATCGATATTGCATATGCAGGCCTTAGCTATATCATGCCCAGATCTATGCAGTATCGATACATTCTCGATGGATACGAATCGAACTGGCAAGCTGCCGGCAATTCCCGGGTTGCCACCTACACGAACCTTGATCCGGGTCAATACACCTTCCGCGTCGTCGCAAGTAACAGCGACGGAGAATGGAATACGACAGGCGCTCATTTTAGCTTTTACCTAAAGCCATTCTTCTATCAAACCACCTGGTTTTACGGCTTGTGTGCCCTTGTATTGCTGCTGGTCGCATATAGTGGATACTACGTGCGTGTTCGGCAGCTCAAAAGCCGTGAAGCAGAACTTGAGGCAACGGTAGAGAAGAGAACACGCGAACTTCGGTTCGAAAAAGAAACCACGGAACGCCAGGCGGCAGAGCTTGAAAAGCTCAGTCAGTTCAAGATGCGCTTTTTTGCAAACGTATCACACGAGTTCCGGACACCATTGACAATGATTGTGGGTCCACTGGAAAACGTTATTAGTGGATCTTACGGACCTATTTCGGACGGGCTTCGACGCCAACTCGAAATAATGCTGCGTAACTCGCTCCGTCTGATGAGACTCATCAACCAGCTGCTGGACCTTCAGAAGATTGAAGCTGGAAAAATGCAGCTCAAGGCTACTGCAAGCCCGATTCCCTCTTTCGTCGAAGGCATCTTATTCAGTTGCTCTGCTCTTGCCGAACAAAATTCGATCGATCTCAGGTTCGAAAATAATGCTGCTGATTCCGAGATCTACTTTGAGCCTGACAAAATGGAAAAGGTGTTTTACAACCTCATTTCAAATGCGCTCAAGTTTACGCCGTCGGGCGGAGTCATTTCAATAGCAATTAATCAAAAGGAAGCGACGGACATGCTGCCGTCAGGGGCAGTCGAAATACAGATCGCCGACACTGGAGTGGGTATTGACGCGGAAAGCCTGACAACAATATTTGATCGATTCACTCAGGCGGCAGGCGATCAGCCCAAGAAACACGAGGGAACAGGAATTGGTCTTGCCCTGGTAAAGGACCTCGTTGTCTTGCACGGAGGTTCCATTGAAGTCGAAAGTAGCGTAGGCGAAGGAACGGTCTTTACGATCGTGCTGCGCAAAGGACGGGCACATCTCGATGATGATGATATTGCTACAGGAGAAGAGTCCTTCGCTGAAGAAATTACAGTACCCAATGTTGCCATGATTGGGGCAGATGTTGAGACAACAACTGACATCGTCTCTCCAATGGTTCGGGTGGAAACGACTTCCGAACGAGATCCGCTGGTACTCATTGTCGATGACAATATTGATATCTGCCAGTACATGGAGCAAATCCTGGAATCTCAGTTCCAGATCCAGCTGGCGAACGATGGAAGTGAAGGATGGGAGAAAGTGCTCAAATACCACCCGGACTTGATCATTTCGGATATTCAAATGCCGAAGATGGATGGTAATCAACTCTGCAAAAAAGTAAAGGAGAACGAAGATACACGTGACATTCCCGTGATCCTGCTGACCGCACGAGCAACAAGCGAAACTGTAGTGGAAGGCCTCGCCAGCGGTGCAGACGATTACATGTCCAAACCGTTCAACGCCAGAGAGTTGATTCTCCGTGTAACAAACCTGATACAGCTATTCAAGCAGAAGAGAGCGCTCACCGACATGAATGAGCAGCTCACGGACATGGTACAGGAACAACTTGATGTTATTCTGGAAGAACGCGAAGAGTATGAGCGATCGCTGATCGTTGCTAAAGAAAAAGCTGAGTCGTCAAACAGGCTCAAGTCCTCCATCCTTGACAATATCTCGCACGAGTTCCGTACGCCCGTAACCGTGATTCTGGGCTATGTTGACATTCTTGTCGAAGAGGCACCTGCAGCCCTGGGTCCGTTCGTCCAGGACATCAAGCAGAACAGCAACCGGCTACTGCGGACACTCGATGCGCTGCTCAAATACTCAGAGCTGGAGACCAGTACGATAGATGACCAGTACGAGTTCTTTGATGCAATCGATACACTGACCGAGATACTTGACCGGTTTCGCCCCGTTGTTACTCAAAAGAATATTGGTCTGCGCCTTGTAGAACCGGACCAGAGAATTGCGCTAACCTGCGATATCGAACGGTTCCGATACGTTGTCGACAACATCGTGGATAACGCTGTCAAGTTCACAACGGAGGGAGAGGTTAAGTTATCCATGTCCGTGCGTGACGAGCAATTGGAGATTGACATCGACGATTCCGGAGTCGGTATCCAACCGGAATTCCTGCCGAAGCTTTTCGAAACGTTTTCGCAGGAGAGTATCGGGACGAGCCGTGCTTTTGAGGGGACGGGTCTGGGACTTGCTTTTGCCAAACGTCTGGCGAATCAGATTGGTGGCGATATCAAGGTCGAGTCCACACCGAATGTTGGCAGCAAGTTTACCATCATCATTCCCGAAGGGCTCTTCATCATGTCACGGATCGGAAGCAAGGCTTCCTGAGTCACCTGATTCTAAAAAAAGAGACGTGGTTGTTTTCGCCGGCACTAGTCTGTCAAGCGTGAGGCCGGTCGTCTAGGCAAGCTCGCGAATTCGCTCTTTCAGTTCCTTAAAATCTACAGGCTTCGTGAGATATCCGTCGCACGCATTCGCTGCAGCCTGTGCCCGGAAGGTTTCGTTCTCATAAGCCGTCATCATGCAGACAGGAACGGGCGGAGGTTCGCTTTTTATCCGGCTCAGCAGTTCGAGTCCGGTCATTCCAGGCATGTTGATATCGGAAAGGACCAGCACTATGTCTGCCCTTCCGTTGTCGTCCAGAACGCTCAGTGCTTCTTCTCCTGAAAAAGCAAACAGCAGCTCAATTTCTCCTCCGCGAATTTCGCGCCGAAACCGCTGTCGAAACAGCAGCTCAACATCTCGCTCATCATCTACAACAAGGATTTTCAGGCTCATAGAAGGGTATTGTTTAGAAATTCAGTGTGACGCAGCGTCTGGGTTCATCCGGTCGGCAGGGAAACGATAAAAGTTGCACCCTTGCCAGGCTCGCTTTGAACAGTCAATGTGCCCTTGTGTCCCTGGGTTACGATATCATGACTCAAACTTAGGCCAAGCCCGGTACCTACGCCGGTAGCTTTGGTCGTAAAGAACGGTTCGAAAATATGATCCCTGACTTTTGCGGGAATACCGGGCCCATCATCCGAAACGATTATTTCTACCGTCCCATTCTTCCGCATGGTTGATACAGTCACCGTCGGAGCATACTGGCCATTCATTGCCGTCGCGTGTTCGTGAACAGCATCAAACGCGTTGCCGATAAGGTTCAAAAGAACGCGGCCGATTTCCTGTGGGATCATTTCAACCTTGCCCGCGCCTTCATCAAGATTGCGGATGAGGTTGACGTTCAGGTCTGGCAGTTGTACGCGTTTGCCATGATAAGCCAGGTCCGCATGTTCCGCGACAAGAGCGTTCACGTCTGTAGGTTCACGCCGGCCCGTGCCGCCAGATGCATGCTGCATCATTGACTTGACGATGGAGTCAGCACGTTTACCGTGTTGTAAAATGACCGTAGCGTTTTGCTGCAGGTCCGCAATGAGCTCGTCTACCGGCTCGCCCCTTGCGGCGGCTTCGCGCAGTTCGGCCGTCAACTCCTCATTTACCTCGGCAAAGTTGTTGATGAAGTTCAACGGGTTTTTTATCTCATGCGCGATGCCAGCAGTTAGTGATCCGAGCGACGCCATCTTCTCGCTTTGGATAAGCTGCTGCTGCATCGTTTGCAAGTCTTTGAGAGTCTTACCAAGCTTTCTGTACGCTGCTGCATTGTCTATAGCAATAGCTGCGTATGCTGCCAGTGTCCGTAGAACGCTAACGTCGTAATCGCTGTACGCGTCTTTCTGGAAACTCTGTGTAGTGATTACGCCTACTGCCTTGTCCTGATGAATCAGGGGCAGGTAGATGATCGAAGACGCGGCATCTCCGGCTATCGGTGTTTTCGTCGCGGGAAGATATTTTTCGTATTCCGTCTCGTAGTCTCCCACGACGAACTCTTTGCGGTTCTTGAAACACCAGACTGCCGGTCGACTCGGATCGTCGAGGGAATTCGAAAACCATGGCAGTGTTTGACCTTTCTCCTTGGTCGCCGGGAAGTCAATCCGATTGTGTTCCTCATCGTAGATACCGATTCCGAA
>JABDKO010000168.1 GCA_013002165.1 Rhodothermales bacterium
CCGTTGCATCCGGGTGTCACGAGAGATGAACAGGATTTCGTGATTGATACGCTACATGAACTATTGAGCTAGGTGGACGGATAGTTTTGTTCGACACAATGGTGCTGCCTCTATGCCGGATCCCATCGATGATAGCGAAGATCAACGACTGCACGATTCTGGTTTTGTGACCAGGACGGCATCCGCTGTCCGCTTCGTTGTTCTTGGTCGGGTAATCCATCAATTGCTGACGATCGGATTCACCGTAGTGCTTGCTCGACTGTTGACTCCTGAAGAATATGGTATTTATGGAATCGCATTCGTTTTCCTGCAGCTTCTGATTTATCTGGAAGCGTTTCGAGTTGAATCTGCGCTTGTCCAGCGCGCGGACCTGACGACTGAAGAAGAAGGGCAGGGGTATAGCCTCATGGTCGCCCTGGGGATTTTGTTCGCTGCGCTATTATTCGGTTTATCCGGATGGATCGCTTCGCTGTTCGACATGCCCGAAGCCAAAGTAGTAATGCAAATCCTATCCGTTGCCTTTGTAATTCGAGGGATCACCTCTGCTCATCGGGTGCGTCTTCGGCGCCAGCTGCGTTTTGGAACCCTTGCCGCAATGGATACGGTCGGGCTGATTCCCGGCGGTGCTCTGGCTATCTATTTTGCATCATCCGGTCAAGGTGCGGTCTCTCTTGCTGTTTTCTATATGCTGCAGGTCGTGGGAGCAGCCATCGTCGCATTTGTTACTGTCGGTTTTGTTAGACCCGGACGACCTGAGCCGGCATTTACCCGCGAAATATTCAGGTTTGGATTTCCGGCAACCGGCAGTGAGGTGGTTTCTTATTTATGGTTCCATGCTCCGAGCCTCGTTGTCGGTTACGGGTTGGGCAGTACTAGTCTCGGTTTTTTCCGGCAGGCAATGGCCCTGGTTTCCAAGCCCGTTATGTACCTGCAGGAAATCACGAACCAGCTGGCATTTCCTGTGTTGTCTCGTGCACATGAGGAGCAGTACGAAGTCAAAGGGCTGTATCTGCATTCGTTTCACCTTGTAACTCTAGTTGCATTGCCCATTGCCGTCTTCACCATGATACTTGCGCCCGAGCTTGTATGGATCCTGTACGGTCCGCAGTGGGGGGCAATCGTGGTCCTTGTGCGAATCCTGGTTGTCGTGGCGTTTGCAAAAGTGATGCATCCGTTTGCAGCCGGTCTGTTTCAAGCACGCGGTAGACCATCCGTTGATTTCGGAATTAATGCCTCCGTGCTAATCCTTTTTGTGGCACTCCTGTTCGTCGGAATTCAGTTTGGTGTCACCGGAATTGCCATTGCGTCCGCGATAGCCTTTGCCGTGCTGGCGATCACGGCTCAGATCGTAGCCAACCGGTGGTTGGATATTTCAATGCCTGAAATTGCATCTACCATGCTGACTGGACTTGGAGCCTCGCTTCTAAGCGGCGGACTCGCTTTTGCAATTCGACTCCTGTTAGTCCCGGAGGATGCTTACGTGGCGGGATTGATAGTAACTGCGGCAATTGGCGTGTCGACCTATGCGCTGTGTCTGCGCATTCTCGATCAGGATTCGTTGCGACAACTGATCAATGTGGTTATTCCCGGGCGTAAGGGAGTTGCAGTGTCATGAAGGTAGTCCACCTCACATCTGTCCATCACTGGCAGGATCCCCGTATTTTCGCCAAGATGCTTTGCAGCATCCGCGATGCCGGCCACGAAGCCGCTCTCGTAACTGTGGGCCAAACACCGTCTGTACATGAAGGCATTCAGGTAATTTCTGCAGGTGATAGAGAGGGTCGATTCAGTAATGCAAAGAGAGTAGTTAGAGCGGCCGGTAAACTGGATGCAGACGTGTATCATCTTCATGATCCTGAACTGCTCATCGCGGCGCGATCGCTTCAGTCAGGTGGAGGTAAAATTGTCTACGACATCCACGAAGACTATCGATCGAAAGGACCGATCCTTGGAAGACTCATCAGATCAGTCGAGCGGTGGGCATTTGGGTGGCTCGATGCGGTTGTCCTTGCAGAATCGTCCTACGGATCGTTCATACCTGACGGAGTTGTGAAGGAGACCGTTCTCAATTATCACCTCGGAGGCAGCAACGATTCAGATCGGCGAACGATGCCGGAGGAGCCATTTGAGGTCGTATACACAGGCGTCGTGTCCGAGCTCAGGGGTCTGAGTACGATACTGAAAACGGCGCGTCTTGCCTCAGTTTCAGAATTACCGTTCCACTTCACAATCTGCGGGATCTGCCACAGCAAGAGAGGGCGTGCCCGGGCAGAGGCTTTCATCTCACGGCATGGTCTTGACGGCATGGTCACGCTGACCGGTTGGGCAGAGTATGCAACAAGTGAGCAGATCCTTGCGGCACAAAAGTCAGCCGACATTGGCCTGTGCGTATTGCAATCACATCCCAACTACATCTCGACTGTTCCGACGAAATTTTATGAGTACATGAGCACAGGGCTGCCATTCATCTGTTCAGACTTTCCGGCGTGGACGAAGTTTGTCGAGGAAAACGGTTGCGGGAGGGTATGTGACCCGCAAGATTCTACTCGTCTGCTGGACGAAATAAGGACGCTTGTTGCAACACCGGGCAGCTACGAAAAACTCTCGGCCGGCGCGTTGGAGGCTGCAGGATTGTACCGGTGGGAGGTGATGGGTGAGAAGCTCTTGAGTCTCTATGGCCGCCTGAAACGCTAGCGGATGACAACGACCTTTTCAATGTCAGATCCCTGGCTCAAGTCGAGGTCTCCGTCCCCGTTCTCGAGGTAGACTTTGTACAGATACACTCCTGTTGCCACACGGTCGCCATCCTGGTCGGTACCATCCCAGCGAAGCTTGTTCCAACCAACCTTCAACGCTCCACCATCAAGCGATGACGGGTCGTCTTTCAGATTGAATTCCCTGATCAACGCACCATTGATGGTGAATATCCTGAGCCTCATCCGGCTGATGTCGTCCGCCGTTGCCCCGCGAACTTCAAACGCGAAGTTTGTGTAGGTCGACATGGGATTCGGGTACGGGTAGACCGATTCGATCTCAAGCGTATTCTGCGTCCGGAAATGAACCTGATACGGACTTCCGACCGCCTCATTGTTTGATGCATCCTCTACCACGACGTTGAGGGTATGCGTTGAGTCGCTACCGGTAAAGTCAGCGTCAAACGAAAGGACGACCTGTGAACCGCTGGATGAGTCGGCAACGGTGAGGTCCGAGAAAGGTATCTGATTATCGTCGAGAAATATCTCCACCACGGTAGAGTCGTTCAGCAGGGAAACGAAAACGTTGTTGTCGGATATTTCAATATCGATTGTCGGGGTCTGCGAAATGAACGGTAATCGGGGATCCTGCAAATTGACGATTGGCTCGGGGTCATTCGGGTATGTTTCACCGTCAAGACGCACCATGAATTCCGGCGCTACGTTGTCTGCCGAAACCACGAATTGTCGGACCGCGACATTGTTGATTCGAACGGGTTCGACAAACCGGGTCTGGCGAACGTTCAATCGTACATTATTTGAGCCGACGAGATCGAACGTTTCAACGACATAGTCGAACTCAGTTGATCCGGCAAACGAGGTAAGTGTGTCGGCCGCCATTAGCACTGATTCGTTCGCATCATCTACGACAAAGACTTCCACGATGACGGAGTCAGCAGCATCTGCTGAGAGATTTGTCACAGAGAAAGAAACCGTAAGCGGCTCACCGGCAAGCAGAGTATCTGACGATATGGTGAACGATGTCGGATCAATCGCAAGGTCCGGGATTTGCTCAAATGCTGTTCGCCAACTCAGCAGTTGCGGCGTAGCAAGGTGTGACGAATCGGTAATGGTCGCGCGCAACCTCAGGTATGGCTGGGTCAGTGCGTCTATCGATGTCAGGTCAATGCTAGACGGGTCCGTTGACGATGCAATCACCGTCGAAAGGTCATCCGTAAGTACATCAAGTCGGATGCTGCTTTCGGACTGCAGCAGCTCCTGTTCGAACGTAGCTGATAGCCAGCTCCTTGCAGGTCCAATGCGGCGAGAATCAACAATACCCTCTCCGAATGAAAAGATTGGACTGAACGTCTGAATCATTTCATTCGAACCGCCCTGGGGGTCCACAAACTCAATCAGTTCCTCCGCGAATCCCTGGCGTCCTTTCATTATCCAGAGATCCTGATAACGAAGGGTGTCAATCGCGGTACTTCCGAGGCCTGTGAAGACAGCTTTGATGCTGTCGGGGATTACCGTTTCCCCGGACGAATTGCCCAGGTGGCGTGTTCGAACGTAGTAGTAATCGCCCTCCTCGATGAGCGAGACGAGAGACTCAAGTTCAGCAAACGCCTGTGTTGGATCCTCGAAGCTATTCTGATACGTCGGCATGGACCCTGACGCTTTTACCTGGCCGGTTTTGGCGTCCATGATAAGGAGTCCGAATCCGAGCCCAAGTCGTTCGTAGATGATGCCATTTACGACATACTGACCTTTCTCAACGCCACTACCTCTCTCTGAAGACACGCTCACATCGAGAGAGTACGTATTGTGTACCCATGCCGTGTCTTCCCAGTTGACAAAATTGTCGGTCGTAGTTGAATTAAACTGCACGCCCTCCTGATACCAGCCTTCCTCACCGAGATCGGTTCGGATTGTAAACGATCCGTCGTTCCAGACATCTTCCTGAGTTGGATCGTCGACCCTTGCACGCCAGAAGTATGGCATTCCAGCCGTAAGCCCGGACGGACTCCAGCGCGCAACACCGCCTGTCGTGTTGATTGCAAATGTCTCGACGGAAGGCGAAGAAAAATCATCTGTTGTGTCAAGCTCGAAAATAACCGGGATTTCCTCCGATGAGGTTGACGCCACCGAGACAACGAGTTCCGGGTTTGCAGAACTGAAGAGAGCAAAATCATATGGTTCGACGATAGCCAGGCCAGACGAGAAGACGGTGAAGGTCTGGCTGGCGACGTTGTCGAGCTCGTTGCTTTCCGCATAGGTCTGTGTCGGATCGACCGTGACGACGATCTGATTCTCTCCGACAGACTCATTCGAAATCTGGAACGTAAACGTCTCGGTTGTTTCTATCCGAAACGGCGCGATCCGACGCGTCAATTGCTTCGCGGTGCTTCCGTCGGGATGGATATGTTCGACGAGTACGTCAAGTGAATCTACTGCCAGACCGACATTCTGGAAGGTCACGGCAACATCAACGTCGAGATCTGTCGGAGTCGGTGCTAGCGGGCTAACGAGCAGTTGCGACTGCCTCATCCTGAGCTCCGGCGTATCGGGAAGGGAAAGACGAGTAGCCGGGTCACCGATCAATCCGTACTGCAGCAAATGCTTGACTGTATTTGGATCCCCGAACTGGTCGTTAATCCTGGATTTTGCGATGCGTAGAGCTTCGCCGAGGACACGCAGGGTGTCGGAAAATATGCTCTGGTGGATCTCATCTCCGAGTCGCGCCGAAGCGCTGATGGTTCCACTGGCAGATGCGCCCCAGTGCGCTATCGAACCATTGCCCGACTGAATAACGAGTTGTTCGCTGAATGAGAGAATATCGTTGCCCGAACCATCGCCAGTTGCAAAGTCACCTGTAAAGCAGCCCAGGGACAAAACAACGGGCAATTTTCCCGAATTGTTGTAACTCGCAGGAGGGTCGGTAACGATCTCCCACGTTTGCGTAGCCGAGTGGCCGAAATATGTCAGCCACGAAGAGCCCTCGACAAAGGCGGCTTGCAGGGAGTCCTTGAAAGTCGGATCAAGGACGTTGCTGGACGTCTTGAAAAAGTGGAGCGAGTCCATATGTGCCGGCGGTGCAACGGTTTCTGCACTCCACTGGAGAGCACTTGCCTGCAGCCGGAAACGTTCAGAATCAGTTACTCCACCGACGAGAAACATGGCATTCTTCTGCCACAGTGAAAGCGGTTGTGACTCGTAGTCGGATATCTTGTCGACGAAAATATTCCCCTGCTCATTGGTTCGAATGGGCAGTCGTCCGATGGCGATGCTTTCAGAGTAGTCGACCAGATTTGCATTCTGCATTGCAAACCAACCATCCGACGCGGTGTGACCGAAGGAAGGCACTTCCCACGCAGTTCGCGGTCGCGATTTCAGCGGATAAAGGGCATCGCCCCAGACCGTTAGAAATCCTGGTGCTGTTGCCCATTGCTGCGAGGACCGGACGAACCTGCGAATTGCTACCGGCGTGGGTCGACCGTAATCAAACTGGTCAAAAATGTCCTGGATGTTTACAACGTGAACAACGTAGCTGCCTCCGGCGCTCGATGAACGATACTGCATCAAGGCCTGGGCAGACTCGGACAGACTGCCTGACGTTACAATAATATAGTCGCCGGAATTAGTTGAATTGGCGAGATCTGACGGAGTGTCCTGCACGATTGAAACCGGCGCAAGGATTGCCGCATCGCTGGCGAATACGAACTCCGTCGTTTCATCGAGAGACGCCTCGACCGAAGCGGAGCCTCCGGTCGGAGTAACCGCATAGAATTCCCGATCAGTCTGGTTTAGTAGCGTGCCTGTGCCGGTACCCAGACCTGTGAGTGTTATTGTTGATATTCCTGCGCCGGGCAAGGCAAATTGCACCTGGCCTCCGTCTGGTGTGATGTCAGAATCGTAATCGACATTAAACCAGTCTATAAAGATGTTATTTGGTGTCGCCGAGCCGAAGTCATTAAACGAGGTGATCAGAATATCTGCCTCGGCGGGGTCGTCAAGGTCTGCCTGTGACACTGTTGCCGAAAGGGTTCTATCACTTACTCCTATCCAGTCAGCGAGATCGATTTCCTCGTACGTGCCGGAACTGTTGCGGATACTCAATGTGACGACATGACGTGACACAGTCTCAGAAGCGACCAGCACTGATATTGTTAACGAGTCCGAAGAAGAACCGGTGGCGCCGGGTATGGAAACAACCTGACTACTCGTGAGGATATTCTGACTGGTGTTGTGGCGTAGAGAGCGGTAGTAATATCCTTCACCCTCGCTATAGACCGGGTTGCCTGCGGCCGAGCCATTCCCCGGAAAGTAAAGGATGTCTTGTTCGACCCGCGCGGTGCGTTGAAACTGATCGAAAGTAAACAGGGGAGAACCAGGATCTGATGCCGGGAGGTATTGAAGCCCGGACGGCTGATCCCAGTGAAGCCAGTAGTACGTAGTATCCGAGAACAGACTATGATACGTGCTGTTCGGTCGATCCGGATCCTCATCATACAGCCAGAGTTCGTCATCGCCGGTATTTCGTTTGCCGACAAACAGAAATTCGTCCGAGGCCTGTAGGGTCCCGGAAGCCGCGTTGATCAGGATTGGAATCTCGACACCATTCTCAATCAGTCGCAACATCTGAGGGTCAATGCTGGAGATCGCGACTCCGGCGGTTGCGAGATCTTGCCCGCTGACGGCATGTATCCCATCTTCGACTACGGCAATTTTCACATAGTCGGCAGATGAATCGTACCAGTCGGGGTCAAACCCCTGCGAGAACGCACTCCGGTTTGTCATGCTGACGAGAAGCAAGAGGCCAGCAAAGATGATCGTTCGCATGTACGAAGTAATAAAGATGGTTGCGCAGGGGCAGTGTGGTGTCGGAGCCGGGGTGATCTACTTACGATAGTCTCAAATGCTCCGAAACGACCCGATTTTTGCCCGGAATGGACAATAGTACCTGACTATGAAATCGGTCGTGGGAAAACCGGCTTAAGGCAGTACCTCACGCTTCGACAATTGTCAGTTTGTCGTCAAATAGCGCTCTCCGAAGTGTTGCGGCCTTGTTGTGACCATACAAGGAGGCAAGATGGGAGAAGTAGGTGTCAAGTTCCGGTCTGCTGAAGGGGGCAGAGCTCGTTAAACCCAGGATTTCAGCGTGCGTGGTCGCCACCGGCGTTTCATCGTCCGACCAGAGGCTTTCGTTGATTTTTTCACCCGGCCGGATACCAGAATATCCGATTTCAATGGGACGATTCGACTCATTCAGCATGCCGATAAGCCGTTTGGCTAGGTCTTCAATGAGTACAGGCTCTCCCATGTCAATAGTATATACCGGAGCTGATTCGAGGAGCAGTGTCTGCAGAATCAGAGAGCACGCCTCGTCGGCGGTCATGAAGAATCTCCTCATGTCCTTGTGGGTGACCGTCACCGGACCTCCTGCGTTTATCTGGTCAGCGAAGAACGGGATAACGCTGCCATGACTACCCAGTACATTCCCGAAGCGGACGGTTTTGCATTTCATGTCCGCATTTACGCTGCGCACGTACCATTCTGCGAGACGCTTCGTCGCTCCCAGTACGCTGCTTGGTTCGACGGCTTTGTCGGTCGAGATCAGCACGAACTGTTCCGCATCGTACTCCTCACAGAGTCTTACAAGGGAAACAGTAGACAGCGTGTTGTTTCGAAACGCTTCGACGGGGTGTCGTTCCAGAAGCGGGACGTGCTTGTAGGCTGCAGCGTGGAATACGATGTCCGGTCGAAAGGCCGAGAAGATGGTATCCATTATGTCGGAATCCCGCACATCTCCGATTCGAAACTCGAGTTCTCCCGCGAAAAGCTGCTTTCGAAGCGCATTTTCAAGCTGGTACAAATTGTACTCACTGACATCGACAAGTATGAGTCGGAACGGCTGCAAACGCAGCAGCCGCTTGCACAGCTCGGAACCGATTGACCCGCCGGCACCTGTCACGAGAACGGTCCGGCCGGCGAGATAATCCTGAATCGAAGCCTCGTCAATCGTAATTGGCGTTCGCGGAAGAATGTCATCGAATGATATTGTTTCCAGAGTCGCAGGGACCGGTTCAGGTTTGCCTCTGTACTCCTTGATGAATCTCAGGAGGGCGCGTGTCCCGAGAATGCCTACAATTGAAAACACACACAATGCCGCGGTAACGCTACGAGCCGGTATTTGCGTTGGGACTACGAGATATGTGAGTGTCAGGGAGATCGGCCACGCCAGCACCATCGAGGCTCCTGCCTTGATGAATGCTTCGAGGTGCATCGTGTCAGGGCGGTGATGATATATACGTGAGAGGCCGAGGGCGACCAGGTACGTGATCGTAGTAATGATCAGAGCCGGAACGAGTCCGAGATCACTGGGCCATGCATGCCAGTCTCCGAGTCGAATCTTCAGCGCTCCGATGAAGGAGGCATAGACAATCAACGCGTCAGCGATGACCAGCAGAATAGCGCTAGGTTGGAAACGGAAGCGGGAATCCGTCATATGTTGAAAGCTCCAGGTGAAACGGCAGACAACCTGCGAGGCGCACGATAAGAATCAGTTGCTAATTCGTTTGTTCCAGTGTCCGCCGTTGCCGCTCTGTAATGTCCATGAAAATCTTTTCCAGCTGTCCGGCCATTTCAACCCGATCGAACAACCGGTTTGCTACTGTAATGCCATTGTGCATCATCCTATTTCTTGTATCGGACGATTTTGTGGCAGTCAAAATCGTTTCCGCAATCAAATCTGGTCGATCTATGGGTGCGAAGTGTCCGCATTCATGATCTTCGACAAATCGTTTCGTCCAGCCGGGATTAGTTACGAGTACGGGAGTTCCCACAGCCAAGCTGTCGAATAGCTTCGCAGGTGAGTTTGTAGCGAGCACAGGCAGGTTTTTGAATGGGACGATGGAAAGTGTTGCCCGCCTGAATACGTGCATGATTTCGTGCCTTGGAATAGGAGGCAGTAATTTGACGTTGGGCGAAGATTCTTCGGCTTGACGGATTGCCGACTCGAAATATCCTCCTCCAGTAAACGCAAACAGAATATCCTTGTGATCCTGCAGACGTCTCGAAACGTCCAGGATTTCCTGTATCGCATTCGCGCGTCCAAACGTTCCAGCATAGAGCACGACCTTGCGCTCACCAAAATCGTAAGGGTCTTTCCAATCCGTGTGCAACGCAGTATCAGCCAGACCAAGGTTGGTACCCTGCAGCAGGGTCGTGACCTTTTCGTCCGGTACGCCGTGGGCCGTGACATGATCAGTCATGTCAGGAGCAACCGTGATGACATGATCCGCCTGGGTGTAAAGATCTTTTTCGAGTCTGTACAGCCGGTTGCGGATAATGCGATTTCGGATGGCACCCATCTGAACCGGGAAATCCGGCCAGAGGTCGCGAATCTCAAACACAAACGGGACATCAAGTGTCGCAGCAAGCTTGCGTGCCGCCCATCCTGTTGAAAGGGGAGTTGAAATACCGTAGACAACATCTGCCTTTACGGACCGGCCTCGACGAAGAGCTGCCAGCGGAAATTGCGCATAGGATCTCATTCGCTGGAGACTTGACATGCTGTTGGAATAGGGCACAGTGATCGGGATCCAGTCGACGTTCTCCGGTACCCATGGATACTTGTCTGTCAGGCGTCGCCCGTACCAGTGATCCGACGAGATCAGCGTGATCTGATGACGTTTCGACAGATGCTGTAGGAAAGTATACAGTCGGCCGCTGTTGGCGCAGTCGAAATTAGCGTAATGCTGATAGACGCAGAGGATGTGCATTAGACTTTTTCAGCAGCCTCCGCGGAACTGGGAAGCGATTCTGTCGGATCAAGATTTCCCGGTCCGTACAGTCCGGTGTTCTTGAAGACGGCGGCGGGAGTCATCAGCAGAATTTGCACGTCGAGCAGAAGGCTGGCATTGTCTACATACCAGAGGTCTTTCTGGATACGCTCTTCCCAACCAAGGAGATTTCGACCATGTGTCTGCGCCCACCCGGTGATGCCTGGTAGGACATCCAGTCTCCGCCGTTGTACATCATCATATTTTTGCACTTCAGCCGGCAAAATTGGACGGGGTCCAACGATGCTCATTTCCCCGCGAAGGATGTTCAGAAATTGGGGAAGCTCATCGAGTCCGAACCGCCTCATGAATCCGCCGCCGGTTATCACGAAGTCAGCCGGATTCAGTGGGTCATTGTCGGTTTTCAGGGTTCGCAATTTGAACAGGGTAAACGGCTTTCCGAGGCGGCCGATGCGTTTCTGTCGGAAAAATATCGGGCGTCCGTCAGAAACCAGCACGACGAGAGCAAGAAGCACGACTGTTGGTACGATAATAATAGCGCTGGCAGCAATAAATGCGATATCACCCAGCCTCTTGACGATTTTGTACACGAATCACATCTGCTTTTGGGATCCGAACGCGACGTCGCGAACGGTAGTGCGCGCATGCAACGTTGAAACCTCGGCGAGCAGGCCTTGCACCACTCTCTCTTGATCCTGCGAAGATATCTCCGGATAGAACGGAAGCGCAATAGATCGATCACTGATACTCTCGGCTACCGGAAACATGCCCCGGCGGTACCCGAACTGCTCTACGTAATATGGCTGCAAGTGTATGCAGGGAAAGTACGGGGCGCATTCGATTCCCTTGTTTCGGAGGCCCTGCATAACCTGATCTCTTTCAGTTCCAGAATAATCTGGCGCGAGCTGGATAACATAGACAAACCAGCTTCGCTTGTAGTCCGTGCTAAGAGACGGAGTTGATATCTCATCGGCATAGGGTGCAAGCAGTTCCGAGTAGTATTGCGCCTTTGCCCGTCGTTTATTCAGGAGTTCATCGAGTCGCTCAAGCTGCGCGTTGCCGAGCGCCGCCGACAGTTCATTCATTCGATAATTGTATCCAAGGCGCACATGGTTCATGACAGCAGAATTGGATCGACCCTGGTTTCGGAGGGATCGCATCACTTCAGCCAGTTCCCCGGAGTTTGTGGTTACGCATCCACCTTCTCCTGTCGTGATCTGTTTGTTCGGGTAATATCCGAAGGACGCAGCATCCCCGAAACTTCCGATCTTTCGCCCGTCAATGGTCGCCCCGAGCGCTTCGCAGGCATCATCTACAACGACGAGACCGTGTCGTTCGGCGATGTTCTCAATCGTGGTCCAATCTGCTGGTACTCCAAAGACATCGACTCCGATAATCCCTCGCGTCGAGTCATTTATGGCTGCTTCGATTGCGCCGGGGTCGATGTTCAGGGTGTTTGCATCTATGTCGACAAAGATCGGACGCGCTCCACAGAACAGTGCTGCATTTGAGGAGGCAACGAAGCTGAACGGAGTTGTAATGATTTCGTCTTTCTGATCAATACCCAGTGCGACGAGAATGATATGAAGTGCCGAAGTTCCGCTATTTGTGGCAACGGCGTAATCCGTCCCGGCAGCAATAGACATCCTGTCTTCGAATTCCAGAATTTCCGGTCCGAGAGCCAGCCTGCCGGATTCAAGAACGCTGGCCACGCGGAGTTTTTCCAGCGGGGATATGGATGGTCTTGAGAGAGGAATACGTTCCATAGGAGAGAACGAAAACAAACTGAGGGATAGAAGTATAAGAGCTATTCGAGGCCCGAATTTACACAGAACAATGGGGCAAGGCTGGAGTCGCAGGAAATGTCCTGCTGTTTCATGCCCCGTTTATTCACTGTATCGGACGGTAGAATGCGATATATATTGGTTAAATTATGCCCCCCGTGCCGTTTGGGGAACGTTCCAAGATACCGATTGGGAAAACACGAAATTTTGGGCTCATCGTTTGCAAGTCCGCTCAGCACTGGTCACAAGGCCAGAATAACTGAATAATTTTCCCATCACCGCGTTTTAGGCGAATTGTTTGCCGTCACTGACCGGAATCGGGTGAAATCAAGCTTTCATCATGAAGGAAAAGACTGTTTTGCAGGAGTATCCAACCCATCTTAAGCATACCAACGGTTCTAGCGGCCGGGGTAAAAACGAACAGGTTTTTGAGGACGACGAAATGTCGTTGCATGACTTGCTCGAAATTCTGCTTAAAGGCAAGTGGATCATTCTGGCATGCTTCGCGGCTGTAATTACGCTGACCGCAGTGTACACGTTTACTAAAGCGCCCGAGTATGAATCCAAAAGCTTGCTGCAGGTAAACACTGACCAGTCAACTCCGCAACTCGGCGATCTGCTGGGTATGGAGACAGGGTTCAGAAACGTTCTTAACGAGATTGAAATCCTGAAGTCGCGGACGATCGCGATGAAGGTTGCTGAAGAGATCCTGACGGAACCACAGATTGAAGGTGAGCTGTCGATTCTCCGTGAGACAGACGAGGGCAACCTGCCATCTGCAAATGGAATCGTTGCGCGCCTCGGCTCGAAGTATATCACCATTCGACCTGTCAGTCAGGACGTTGATTTTATTGAGGTTGTCGCAGCAAGCACCAATCCACACGAAGCGGCTCTTATAGCGAATCTATACGCTGAGAACTACCTGGATTACAATCTGACATCCAGTCGAGCAAGGATGACCGCGTCACGAGAGTTTCTGGACGAGGTTACCGGTACTTTTTACAGTGAACTGCAGTCGGCCGAGAACCAGCTTAGAACGTATCTCACGGAAGAGAACGTCGTGGCACCTGATGAGGAGGCCCGTCAGTTGCTTGAGCAGATCACTGACCTGCAGCGTGAGCAATACCAGACGCGATTGGAGTTGGGTATGACCAAAGCCGAGATCGTAGCTCTGGAGGAAGAGTTAAATCTGATTCAGCCAGGTCTTGCAAGGCAGATATCATCCAGTGATAATCTTGTAATCGAGGGACTTAGCGAACGTATTGCAGAGCTTACTCTGGAACGAGAGGAAAAACTTGCGCGCAATCCTACGCTGAAGGAAAACCCGGAGCAGGACGCCGAAATGGTTCAGATCAATTCGCAGATTGCCTCTCTGAGAACGGAGATGGACAGCCGGGCCAACC
>JABDKO010000172.1 GCA_013002165.1 Rhodothermales bacterium
GCAGTTGCTGCCGGAAGCGTACTTGTCGGTGAGAAAGCGTTTCGCCTGATTGAGGAGAATGACATCGCAAAGGGCGATGTTCTTTCGATTGCCCAGATTGCGGGCATCATCGGTGCGAAGCACACCAGTAAACTGATTCCGCTTTGCCATGATGTTTCATTGAAGGGTGTTGATGTTGAACTATCCCTCGATGAATCTCTGTTTGCTGTTGACATCCGGGCGTTTGCCAAGAGTGTTGGTCCAACCGGGGTCGAAATGGAGGCACTGACTGCGGTTTCGATTGCAGCGTTGACGGTTTACGACATGTGCAAGTCGGTGTCAAAGCAGATAGAGATAACGAACATACATCTTCGAGCAAAAACGGGTGGTCAGAGCGGTGACTACCTGCGCTCTGATAACTAAAGCGGTATATATTAATGGAAGATATTTTACTGGCACCGGGTCTCCTGATAATCGTTCTGGTGACTCTCGGTCTGATCCTGTTTCTCTATTTCATTCCGGTAGGACTGTGGGTGACCGCCTATTTCTCCGGTGTACGGCTGAAACTCGTTCGTGACCTCGTCGGAATGAGGCTGCGAAAGGTTCCTCCGACAGGGATTGTACGCAGTCAGATAACCGGGCACAAAGCCGGACTACACTTGAGCACTCCACAGTTGGAGGCTCATTATCTGGCAAGTGGCGATGTGGGAAAGGTTGTCAATGCCTTGATCTCAGCCGACAAGGCAAACATTGACCTGTCATTTGAACAAGCCGCCGCAATTGATCTCGCCGGGCGCGACGTATACGAGGCGGTTCAGGTGTCCGTTAATCCGAAAGTAATCCAGACTCCGCCAGTATCGGCTGTGGCAAAGGATGGCATTCAGCTGCGAGCTGTCTCCCGCGTAACCCTTCGCGCTAACATAGATCGCCTTGTCGGTGGTGCGGGAGAAGAGACTATCATAGCACGGGTTGGAGAAGGTATAGTCTCGACGATCGGTTCTGCCGCATCGTACAAGGACGTACTTGAAAATCCTGATTCCATTTCTAAAGTTGTCCTGTCAAAAGGACTTGATTCAGGTACCGCGTTCGAAATCCTGTCGATTGACATCGCGGATGTTGACGTCGGCGAGAATATCGGGGCAAAGCTTCAGGCTAATCAGGCAGAAGCTGATCTGCAGGTGGCGAGGGCAAAGGCAGAAGAAAGGAGAGCAGCAGCCGTCGCAAAAGAGCAGGAGATGCGTGCATCTGTCGAGGAAGCGCGGGCGAGCGTCGTTGCCGCCGAGGCCGAGGTTCCACGTGCGCTTGCTGACGCATTCCGATCCGGACGTCTGGGCGTAATGGACTACTACAACATCAGAAACATTGAGGCCGATACGAAGATGCGTGATTCTATCGGCGGCGATAGCGATGACAATCCGGGCACGAAGTAAACCGCATCGATATTATTTTGAACGAAGATAGTTCACTCGTCGCCGACCTGGTCGCTTTCAGTGTCATTGGGATCAATGTAACTACCCAGCATTTGTCGCACGTTGCGGCAGGTGAGGCCTCGGATGACCTGGAGTTAATCGCGGAGGAGTCGCTGGCCGTTACCTCGGTGACAACAGAGCGGGTATTGTCCTTTGTCCTGCGCGAAGCACCATCGCGAGCTGCAGTTCTAGCAGCTGTGGGTCAGACCCCATTTCGGTACTATGACTACATTCTCGGAAATCAGGTTCTTGAAATGAGGGACGAGAGCAGCGACATAGATCTGGACAGCACAAGCTCAGTATTCAATCGCGTTGGACGCAAGGTTGCGTTTTACGGTTCACATTTCCCAGAGGCTGCATTTCCCGGAGCAAGCATCACCCGGGAGAAGATGGTATTGTGGATGGGACGGATAAGCTCACCGGGGCTGCATGAGCATCCTGAAAAAAGATTGGAACGACTTGGACTGGCCAATATCCTACAGAGACACCTGAGGCTAGTTCAGGGTTACACGCTTCAGAGACTGGAAGCGGAAGTAGAGTCCTGATCCGTGTGCACCGGCTCCGGAAGGGTCAGTCGTATCAGGTCAATGCGATTGGATGCAGACTGAAGAACAACGACTTTGTATCCGAAGATTTCAAATTCCTGTCGCGACGTTGGTATTGTCCCAAGGTGCTCGAGTATAAAACCAGCAACGGTCTCGTAGTCGCCTTCCGGCATTTCGATGCCGTGTCTGTCACGAAGTGTATCGAGCTCAACACGGCCACTTACAACAAAAGTGTCGTCCGATATTTTTCGGATAACATTATCCTCGACATCAAATTCGTCCTGGATATCTCCGATGAGCTCCTCCAGCAGATCCTCAAGTGTTACCAGTCCGGCGACACCCCCGTACTCATCGAGTACGATGGCAACAGAGATGTTGGCATCCAGAAACTCACGCAAAAGCTCAAGTGATTTCTTTGAGTCAGGAACGAACTGTACAGGCCGTATGATGTCAGAGATTGATTCCGGACCTGTGAACAAATCGTAGGCCATTACAATACCGATCACAGTATCGATATTGTCCCTGTAGACGGGAAGCTTGCTATGTCCCGATTCTATAAACTGTTGTCTCAGTGCAACAATGGATGTGGTCTCATCGACAGCTGCAACGTCTGTCCGCGGGACCATCGACTCCCTGACCTTCATTGACTCCATATTGAAGAATCGACTTAGGAACTCGCTTTCTTCTTCGTCCAGTTCAAGGTCACCACTTGCAGCACTCTCTCGAATAATCAGTTCAAAGTCACGTCGCATCATCTGGGTCATTGTTTCTGCCTCTACACGAAACAACTTGATTATGCCTGATGCGGTCCAGCCGGCAATTTTGATTAGCGGTGAGAACAGGTAGTACGTGATTCGCAGCGGTAAGGCGAGGGCGATTACTGCTCGAGAAGGAATTTCGCGCAGGATAGATTTGGGAATTATCTCACCAATCAAAAGAACTACCGTCGCGGCTATAATCGTCTGGCTGATCAGCACACTGACGTCAGCGGCCGTTGCTGAAAAATGAACACCTTCATAGAACTGTCGAAGCGGTGGTTCGAGCAGCATTGCCATAAGAGTTGAATAGGCAACAAGTGCGAGATTGTTGCCAACAAGTGTAGTTGTGAGAAGGGTCTCCGGGTTCTCCGAAAACTTTCGGACGATAGAGCCAATGAAGCCTTCTCTACGGGCAAGCAGGGCAACTTTCAGCCGGTTCGAGGCGATAAAAGCGATCTCTGAGCCCGAAAAGAATGCGCTCAGAAGGAGGGTCAATAAGGTTGCGGCCAGAATCATGTGCGGGCGGGTCAGGAACCCGAAAAGTTGGCGGCACGCTTCTCAAGGAATGCAGTCACTCCTTCCTTGACATCATCGGTGTCGAAAGCATTTCCAAACAGTTCTGCCTCAGCATCCATACCAACCCCCGACGGCAGCGTACTGTTTGCGATACTTTCAAGTGACAGGCGAACGGCGACCGGGGCGTTCGATGCAATTGTGCGAGCCATCTCCAGCGCAGTTTCCAGGAGCTGGTCCTGCTCGACCACTTTCGATACCAGTCCAATATTCAAGGCACGTTCGGCATCGACCATGCCGCCGGTAATAATCATCTCTGTGGCGATACCGTGTCCGACAACGCGGGGTAGTCTCTGAGTCCCGCCGTATCCGGGGATCACGCCAAGTTTCACCTCGGGTTGCCCGAAGCGAGCATTCGAAGATGCGATGCGAACATGACAGGATAGTGCGAGCTCGCATCCGCCACCTAATGCAAATCCGTTGACGGCAGCTATAACAGGTTTACCCAGCGACTCTATCAGATTGAACACACCCTGGCCACGTCGTGCAAAAGCTGTTGCACTCGCGGTAGTCAAGGTTGTGAACTGCTGAATGTCTGCACCGGCAACGAAGGCCTTCTCGCCCGTACCAGTCAGGATCACAACCCGAACTGTCGGATCAGCCTGCAGTGCCGAAAAGCATGCGTCGAGGTCGTCGATGACTTCAGCGTTTAGTGCATTCAGTTTTTCGGGACGATTGATCGTAACAACGGCAATGTGATCTTCCTGGATCGAGAACGAAAGCGTTTCGAAATGCATAGTTACTCTTTCAGCCTATCTTTGGTGGATTCGCTTTGTTCGGACGAATATGTGTCGAGGTCTCCAAGGATGCTGGTGGGTTTGGCAAAGACCTCTTCAATTTCTTCAACGGCGAGCTGAGTCTCCTCAACTTCGGTTAGCAGTGTATCAAGTTGGAAAGTGATTTCCTCTGGATTGTTTAGCGTCAATGACTGTTCGTGGATGTACTTCACAACATCCTCCACCGTCTCGAGTTGAGCTTCGATGATTTCAAGATTTTCGCTGCCTTTCTTGAATCGATTCAGACGCTGCTCCAGAATCTTAAGGCGACGTTCCTTGATCGCCAGCACTTTTGGCGGGTCGTCCGACATGTCTGTCTTGAGTTCCTCCATCGCCCGTAATACGTCTGCTTCAGTCGTCGCCTGCGAAGAATACTGATAGCGTTCACGTTGATAGAGGAGAGTCAGATACGAGTCGAGCAATCCATTGATTTTCTTGACGTGACTATCAAGCATGCCCTGCGAGGCATAGCTCATTTTACGATAGTTGTTCTGAATGTCTCGACCGAGTTTTCGGAGGCGTGCGTATCGTCTTTGAGAGTGCTTGGTGAGTACGTGAAAGATCTCTTTCTGCGAAGGTGGTTTCGCATGCTCTGCCGCTCGTCGGGATCGCACTGCTCGACGGAATCGCTCCTGCCGCGGCATGATTCCCAGGTATAACAACTCGAGAGCTGAAGCAAAGAGCAGAATGGTTTCAAATGCCCATGTAACGTTCCCGCTTGCAAGGCTCACAGAAAAAGACGTGAGCATTGCTATAATCAGGAATGCCAGGTTCCATGGATGTAGAAACGCCTCCTTGGTGTAGTTAATATCTTTGTTACTCATTCGAGCATTTTCGTGTTGCTTCGCGCGTCAGGCAGGTCTACTTACGGCGCATTCTGCCAAGCGTTTTTTCCGGAAGATCTTCGTCCGTCGCGGTTTCTGATTCCGGCTCAGCATCCGACACCGCTTCGCTGGTCTCGGCGGTCGAGTCTACATTACGTTCAACCGGTGTGGTAGGAGTATCGGTCTCACCCATTTGATTCTTCAACTGTCGCACAAGATCCTGCGCCCGAATCTTCTTAAGATCCTCGTCGAGTTTGGTGCGTGCCTCCTCTGCCCTCCGAATCGACTCCTGAGCTGCTGCGCTTTCGAGAGCAACTTCAAGTTTGGCTTCATTGTGCGCGGTCTCCATGGCAAGGTTATCCACAAGAGCGTCGTTTTCGTCGAGAAGATTTTCGGTGCGGGTAATATTGTCGACAGCGCCTGTCAGCTTTTTCTGACGTTCGAGATCTCGAACGGCCTGTTTAAGCTTTTTCAGCGAGCGAAGGTGTTCCTTCTCCGCTTCCTTGATCCTCTGGAATTCTTCAGGAGTCATGATCGTTGAAGTTGCTCGAAGTTATTCAGTCTGCGACTTCTGTTTTCCGAGCGTTTTTTCCCCTTGTTCAATCTCGCCTTCAGGGAGTTCAAGTTCAGGGCCACTACCAGAAGTCTCGCTCGCTCCCACACCCATCTCGAGTTTGAATTGCTTGACCAATTCGGCAGCACGGATGTTTTGCGCATCCTCCTCGATTTTCATCGCTTCCGTGTCCATCGAATCCAACGCGAGTTCCATTCGCGCCTCGTTCTTCGCCGTCTGCTCGGTGATCTTGTTGATCATTTCGTCGTGCGTCTGATCCACGCCGGCGACTTCGAACTGCTCGAGGGTATCAGCAACTTTCGCCTGCCACTTGGCTCGTTCGTGTGCACGCAAAGCTTCTTTGGCCTCCTGAATCTTACGTTCCTTCTCCCTCATGAAGGCTTTCTTGACCTGTAACGACTTGTCGTACGCTGCGGAAGCATACGTTAGCTGCTCCTTCGTGCGCGCGGCCGCGTCGCGAACCTGCTCTAATTGAAGTGCATAGCGTTCCGCGATATCGTCACGCCCGGCCTGAATGCCCGCCTTGATTTTTGATGTGAGGTCAAGAACCTGGTGTTCGTACTTCTTGGCCTCCTTCTGCAGGAGCATAACATTGGCCTTGACCGTGGCAATGTTCTCATTCATTTTCGGGACTTGATCGTTGAGTTCCCGAATATTCTGCTCGAGAATCAATCGAGGGTCCTCAAGCGCGGAGATTGCGCCGCCAAAAATTGACTTGATCCAACGGGTAAAGCGTGACCAGACTGACATAGTAATTTGTTCCTGTTAGCAATAATGGGCTGTAAAGAGATAATATAACAATGAAGGGTCGCCTAGACGAATCGTCTTGTTACTAAGACGCATGAAAGTGCGAAAATGTGGTACGGAAAGCACAAAAATCCGTTTCACGCAACTTAATTTGATGTCCAGGTGCCGTTTGCGAGCCTGCCAACAAGTAGTGGCTCGAGGTCGGGCGGCTGAGACGAGACCGAAAAAGCTGCTGTCGCTCTTTCAGAAAACTCCGAAATGCGGTCCAATTTGCCTGTGTATAGACGCGCGATCGGTTCTCCTTGTTGCACGGCGTCTCCCGGCTTCTTCAGCAGTATCAATCCAGCGAGCGGATCAACCTGGTCTTCCTTCCTCATTCGTCCGGCGCCCATCTCAACGGCGAGCAATCCGATATCGTACGCATTAATGTCATTCACGTAGCCGGTCGCAGTTGCCGGGGCCTCAGCGACCATCTCGAAGTCGATGCGTGTGGTGGGATCCTCAACGACCGTGGGGTCGCCACCCTGACGCTCTACAATCTCAATAAACTTGTCCAGGGCGTTTCCATTGTAGATCGCCGCCTCGCACGTCTTCCTCGCTTCAGACGTATCTTCTGCGCTGCCGCCAAGTACCAGCATCTCGGAAGCCAGCGTGTAGACTATCTCCATCACATCTGTCACGTTTTCACCATGAAGGCAGCGAATAGCTTCTTGCGTTTCCGGCCAGCTGCCTACTCCATATCCGAGCGGCGAGTCCATGCGCGTGATCCAGGCGGTGCAGTCTTTTCCAAAGTGTGTCCCTATCTCGCACAGTTCCATTGCCAGGTTACGGGCATCTTCCTCGGTTTTCATGAAGGCCCCCCTGCCGGTTTTTACATCGAGGACCAGAGCGTCGATGCCTTCCGCCAGTTTCTTGCTCATGATGGAGGCTGCGATAAACGGGATGAACTCTACTGTCGCCGTCACATCGCGCAGGGCATATAGCTTCCTGTCAGCAGGTGCAATTTCCTCCGTCTGACCGATAAGCACTGCACCGATCTGGCGCAGCTGTGCCTTGTAGTGTTCAATTGAAAGATTCGTCCTGAAACCCGGTATGGCTTCGAGTTTGTCAAGCGTTCCGCCGGTGTGACCCAGGCCACGTCCTGATATCATAGGAACAGGAACACCACACGCCGCGACGAGCGGCGCAAGAATAAGCGATATTTTATCACCCACTCCGCCGGTCGAATGCTTGTCTACCTTCTTCCCCGGGATGTCCGACAGATCGAGGACCTGGCCGGAGTACAGCATTGATTTTGTCAGGCTGAACAGCTCGTTGTCATCCATTCCGTTCAGGAAGGCTGCCATTAGCCAGGCGCTCATCTGGTAATCTGTGACCTCACCAGTCGTATATGACCGAATCAACGATTCTATTTCTGAATCGTCGTGGCTATGGCCGTCACGCTTGCGGCGGATGATATTGACTGCGTTGATCATCGTCGGCTAACAAAAAAGGGCGCCCTGCTTTGTGCAGACCGCCCTTGAAACTAGTGCAATTCTGGCTATTCTTTCTCGCTTTCCTTCGGAGCGGGCTTCGCATAACGGCGACGGAATTTTTCGACGCGACCGGCTGTGTCGACATACTGCCGTTTGCCGGTGAAGAAAGGATGGTTTGTACGATCCACGTCCGATTTGTAGGAGTCGATCTTCATTGTCGATCGCGTTTCCATAGTCGAACCATCAGCAAGCGTGACGGTCAGCGGAGTGTAATCAGGATGGATGCCCTTTTTCATAGTCTCTATCAATGTTTCGCGAAAAGCGCGTAGCAAGGAAATATAACGCTATTCAGGCTGTTTCACAATGAAAATAGTGTTAGGGCTGCGCTTTTAGCTGTGCGATGCTGTCGCGGAGTTCTGCGGCTTTCTCAAAATTGAGGTTCTTCGCTGCCTCTTTCATCTCTGTCTGAAGGTTTGCTATCAGATCATCGCGTTGCTCCCGGGTGAGGTACTTCGCGAGCGGATCGGCAATAACCGGGTACGATTCGGATTCTTCAAAGCGGGAAGACGAAGGACCGCGCCCATCTGGCCGTTCTTCATCTACGATACCCGTTCCACGGATAATCTGATCGCGACTCTTGTACACCGTCTTCGGCACAATGCCATGTTCGATGTTGTATGCGAGCTGCTTCTTTCGCCTGCGATTCGTTTCATCCATCATGCGCTCCATGCTGCCGGTAATTTCGTCAGCGTACATGATTATTCTACCGTTGACGTTCCGCGCCGCTCTCCCGGCAGTCTGAATAAGGGATCGGTCGCTTCTGAGGAATCCCTCCTTGTCGGCATCGATGATGGCTACCAGGGACACTTCAGGAAGATCAAGTCCCTCCCTGAGAAGGTTGACGCCAATTAGTACATCGAACAAGCCGAGGCGGAGGTCCCTGAGAATCTCAACTCTCTCAAGGGCAGCAATATCGGAGTGCAAATACCGAACTTTCACCCCGAAGGAATCAACGTAGTCTGCCAGGTCCTCGGCCATTCGCTTGGTAAGTGTTGTCACCAGAACCCGTTCATCAGCCTCGACTGTTTCCTGAATCTCGGCAAGCAGGTCGTCGATCTGGTTCTTCGAGGGTCGGACCTCGACTTCAGGGTCTGCGATTCCCGTCGGTCGGATTACCTGCTCGACAAAGATACCGCCACTCTGCTCCAGCTCGTAGTCGCCGGGGGTGGCACTTACATAAACCACTTGATCGACCTTGGCCTCGAATTCTTCAAATGTCATCGGCCGATTGTCGAGCGCGGAGGGGAGCCGAAAGCCATGCTCCACAAGATTCAATTTTCTTGCCCGATCGCCGTTGTACATTGCGCGCACCTGCGGGACTGTAACATGGCTCTCATCGATCACCATCAGAAAGTCTTCCGGAAAATAGTCGAGTAGACAGTAGGGTCGTTCCCCGGGTTCGCGCCCGTCCATATGTCGCGAGTAGTTTTCGATTCCCGCGCAGTACCCGATTTCTCGAATCATCTCCAGGTCAAAGATAGTCCGCTGTTCGAGTCGCTGCGCTTCCAGGAGCATACCATTAGCACGCAGGTGTGCAAGTCGCCACTGAAGTTCCTCTTCGATTCCGGCAATAGCCTTGTCCATCTGCTCTTTCGGGGTAACAAAGATTTTTGCCGGATAGACGGTTACGAGTTCTTCCGTCGATCGAATATCTCCGGTGAGTGGATCGATAACACGAACGGACTCAATCTCATCGCCCCAAAACGTGATCTGATACGCCGCGTCTTCGAGGTATGCCGGGAAGACTTCGACAACATCTCCACGAACCCTGAAGTTCGAAGGCTCAAATTCGTAATCGTTGCGCTTATAGTAAATATGTACCAGATCATGAAGAAGCTGGTTACGCTCGTACTCTGCACCAGTCTTCATTTGCACAATCTGTGCCTTGTAGTCAGAAGGTGATCCTAATCCGTAAATACACGAAACACTCGCAACGACGATAACATCGGATCGACCGGAAATGAGGGAGCTGGTGGCCCGCAGTCGCAGTCTGTCTATTCGATCATTTATTGCAAGGTCTTTTTCGATATAGGTATCCGAATGCACGATGTAGGCTTCGGGTTGGTAGTAGTCGTAGTATGAGATGAAGAACTCGACGGCATTGTCGGGAAAGAACTGCTTGAACTCTCCGTACAACTGTGCCGCAAGCGTCTTGTTATGACTCATGATGAGCGTTGGTCGCCCGGCTTGTGCAATGACGTTGCTCATTGTAAACGTCTTACCCGTCCCGGTGGCGCCAAGGAGAGTCTGGTGTGCATCACCTCGATCCAGGCCGACGAGCAGTTCCTGAATAGCAGTGGGTTGGTCTCCCGTTGGAGAAAAGTCAGACTTGAGAAGAAATTTTTCCATGGGCCGGGAATTGAAAAACGGACATCTCTTACACTCTTCCCTCGATGTGGTTGCCTAATCGATTGGCGGTTTACCGCGGAGTTTTTTCTTTTGAGAGTGCTTTTTCTTGTTATCGAGTCGTTTCCGCTTCGCAGATGCCGGCTTGCGTGTTCGCTTGCGTACTTTTTCCGGCGCAACAGCTTTTCGGATAATATCTGCGAGTCGCCGGCGGGCGTCCTGTCTGTTGCGATCCTGAGATCTGTACCGGCGTGCAACAATGATCAGCTCTCCGTCTGTTGTCAACCTGTTGCCGGCATACTTCTTGAGTCTCGCACGCGTTTGCTCATCCAGTGCGGTCGAATTGTCTACATCGAGGCGTAGCTCGACGGCTGTGGCGACCTTGTTGACATTCTGACCACCCGGCCCCGATGCGAGGATGAACCTTTCGCTTGTCTTCAGGTCCTCAAATGTGATATTCTTAATTATGTACACGGATCGGGATCTAGTTTCGAGTGTCCTGCGCATCGGTCGGTTCAATCAGTACGTCGCCGAAGGAAATCTCCTCGGCAGCCAGTACAAAAATAGTCGACGGTAGCGAACTGGTCTGGTCGCGAAGCTTGCCGAAATACTCGCCAAAATTCTCTGTCGGTGTAGCCATTCCCAGCATCACGAGGTCGGCTGCACTTGAGTATTGCTGAAGAATCTCAGGGAAGGTGCGACCATTGGAGACAATTATCTCCGGTGTAAAATTGGTTCTGATACGCGAGACTATCTGCGAGAGGTTTTCGTAGGCGCCCTGCTCGGCTTGTTGGTTTGGTACGATCATCCTGAGGCGTACCTGGCTGGAATTCCACGGAATACTGGTCTGCAGTAGATGGGCAAGGATCATGATCAGGCCGCCGTTTCCTTTAAGGCCACCCCACCAGACGTCAATACGTTCCTTCCGCCCGAAACCGATGTCCTCGTCATCATTGACAATGATGATGTTTCGTCGTGACTGATAGATCCGATGGATCATTCTGCCGTACCTGTCGAGGTTATCCGGGTCGCGCGTATTTCCGAGAACGATAGTATTCGGAACAAGGGCTCCCAGACCATAAGCCTCCACCAGGGTCTCGGCTCCTGAAAACGGATCCTCTGCTGCAATAGCTCTTACCAGCGCCTGTACGCCTCGACGGGCCAGGTACTCATGGATGTTATTTTCGAGGGATGTTTTACGCTCCGGATTAAAACCAATTCGCGGCAACACGGTAGCGACAGTAACAAGTGCCTTGTTGTGTGTTAACGATGATGACAGGTCGATGAGATGCCATCGGCGGGTAGGTGCACCCGACAGCACGAGGATATTTGGTCGCCACGTTTTCGGATCAGCCTCACCTCGTATCCGCAGCAAACCCGCCCGTGTTATAGCCATCCAGACTCCTCGACGAACATCACCCCACGCCGTTTCCAGACCTCGACCTTCCAACCAGATGTAGATCAGAAGTACGAAGACCACGGCTACCACGGTGGCGGTTGTGTTGATAAGGAGCATAACGCCGACGCAACCGGTGGCCCCCACCAGAGAGAAAATCCAGTGGACCTTGAACTTGGGTCGGAAAGATGGGCTGCCCAGAAAACGCTCAAGTCCCGCCGCGACGTTGAGAACACCGTAGGTCGTTAAAAAAAACATTGTCAGGACGGGCGCGATGAAATTCAGGTCACCAACTGCGACGGCGACCAGCGCAATAATGAGGGTAACCACTGTACCGATCCGTGGCGTGTCGTCGGTGCCGTCACCACGTCCGAGTATGGAAAGAAATCTCGGGAGGATGCCATCTCGGCTTATCGCTTGAAGGACTCGCGGAGCACCGAGTATGCTGCCGACGGCACTCGACAGCGTCGCACCCCATACGCCGAGGAGGATTGCATCTCCCCAGAAAGCAATCTTCCTCATTACCAGTGGATCGGATATCAACATCTCGGTGCTGGCTCTGGTTACCAGCAGGATGGGAAGTGCCATGTAAATGACATAACCGGCACCTATTGCCGCGAACGTTCCGCGGGGAATTGATCTTCCCGGTTCACGCAGATCACCGGATAGATTTACGCCGGCCATGATGCCGGTGACTGCGGGAAAGAAGACAGCAAAGACCGTCCAGAATCCTTCACGTGCTTGAGGCACGGCGGCAACAGTTTGCAGAGCCGCATCATCGACCGGGCTGCCGAAAAGGAGTGAGATGAGTGACAATACAATTGCTCCCATTATCACGTACTGCGATTTGATTGCAGCCCTCGCTGACACCAGGGCGATCGCCGCGACACAGACTGTCGTAATCAATCCTACCACGCGGGCATCAAGAGAGGGGAATACCTCAACCACGCTTTCGGCGAACCCTACTGTATACAATGCAACAGACAGAGTCTGGGCCAGATACAGGGGAATGCCAACCGCTCCCCCCGCTTCGATGCCCAGCGAACGGCTGATCATGTAGTATGCCCCACCTACCCGAACGCGCTGATCGGTGGCAATGGCGGCAATGGATAAACCGGTTAGAAAGGTTATGCCGGTCGAAAGAGTGACAATAACCAGGGTCTGGGTGAGGCCGACATTACCGATTACCCACCCGAACCTGAGATACATGATCACGCCGAGAATCGTAAGGATCGAGGGCGTGAATACACCTCCAAACGTCCCAAGACCGTCGGGTGTAGGTTCTACGACCGTTTTTCTCCTGCCAGCCTTGACGTCACCTTGATCGGACATGCCCGTTCATTCTCTGCAAATTTAGCCGGAGAAGTTAGGGCATATTCGTGACCCGGGTGAAAAAACTCTGGAAATAGCCTTCTGCGCATCCATGAAGTAAAATCTGGCCAGGTTCCGCGCTCATACAGTGAATGAAATATTTGGACCTTTTGAATCGAACAGTTGTTACCTGCAAGCCGTCGGTAGATTAATTGGTCGGATTTACGTAGTCTTCAACCTGATGTGTTTAATTGTTTTTGAGGCATCGAATGGGCATACCCCAGACAATGAATGTAGTACCAAAGGAAGTACCGTTTGACATTTTTATTGGCACTTACCGAGAGAAGCTCAAGGAGCTATTCTCGGATGAGTCAACTGTTGAACGTCTGCGCGTGCAGAGACGGTTTCCAGATTCATTTCTTAGCGAAGTTCGGCAATGCCGACCGTTGTCAACCTTCATCTCCAAAGAATATGGTGGACGTGGAGGGCATGTCCATGAAGCCCTGTCGATGCTGGAGGAGTCCTCGTATCAGTCTCTTGCGCTTTCGCTGACATTCGGCATCAATGGCGCCCTGTTTCTGCAGCCGTTGCATCGCTACGGAGATGCAGGCTTCAAGCAGCGAGTGTATAATGATTTCATATCAGGTGATAGCCTGGGTGGTCTAATGATTACCGAGCCTGATTACGGCTCAGATGCACTCAGTATGCAAACCCATTTTACTGATACCGATTCCGGATACAAGATCAATGGTACCAAGCACTGGGGCGGACTTACCGGGATGGCAGATTACTGGCTGGTGACAGCTAGAAGAAAAGACGAGGCAGATCAATTGGCGCGAGACATTGATTTCTTTGTCGTCGACGTTCGCAAGGATGATCAAGAGATAGTAGTTGAAGAACTTTTCCAAAACCTCGGTCTCTACCCGATTCAGTATGGTCGCAATCTAATCGATGTTTCTGTAGCCGCTGATCAGCGGTTGAATCCATCGAGTACGGGAATCAAGTTGATGCTGGATACGCTGCATCGCAGCAGGATTGAATTTCCCGGAATGGGAATGGGTTTTTTGCGCAGGATGCTCGACGAGGCTGTACAGCATTGCAAAGAGCGGTTTGTCGGCGGCTCAAGTCTCTTCTCGTATGACCAGGTCAAGTCGAGGCTGTCGAAGATACAGGCCTACTACACCACATGTTCGGCGATGTGTGCCTATTCAAGCGAGCATGCTGATATTCAAAATGACCTATCCAAATATGGGCTGCAAGCCAATGTGATCAAGTCAATCCTGACCGATTTCATGCAGACAGCATCGCAGTCACTGCTGCAGCTCGTCGGAGCAAAGGGATATTGTTTGGATCACATTGCGGGAAGCGCAACCGTGGACTGTCGGCCATTCCAAATTTTCGAGGGCCCTAATGATATTTTGTATCAACAGATCAGCGAGTCGGTTCTCAAATCGATGCGTCGGTTGAAGGAAGTAAATCTGTTCTCTTTTCTTTCAAAGTATGACTTGTCCTCGCGTGCGTCTCAGCATGTCAAGGAGATTCTCGATTTCATTCCAGATCGACAGATGCCGCAACGGCATCTCGTTGAGCTTGGCCAGTTGCTAGGCCGGCTGTTCTCGATGGAATTTGTGATTGAGCTTGGAGACCGGGGATACCGGCCAAGTCTGATCACAAACTGTATCAGTGTGCTGAGCGAGGAGATGGAGCGAATAGCATCGTCTTTCTCAAGTGGCAACTTATCTGATCCGACAGAAGATTATCTGGTTGATAGCGCCTGGCTGAGTTTTGTTCGAGCCTAAAGACGTCTTGCAGGCGCGGCCAATCATCATTCGCGAGACTATACCGGTCAACATGTTGCCCGGGATATTCATCGCGCTATAGACATGTCAATTACGTGAAAGTCTTAGTATTGAAAACCGCTCTCATCTTATCGGTATTCGGTTCGGCCGTTGTTATGTCGCCGACCGCCACCGCACAACGTAGCCCTCTACCTCATGAAGAGCCGGTTATGTACTTCGAGGCCTTCAAGCCCAGGTCGACGCTGGTTGTCGATGAGAACCCGGTAACAAGAGCTCGCTTCCCGTTCGTCGATGTGCATGCACATTTCTTCGGCGCGGCTGATATGTCTGACGATCAGCTCGAGAAGCTCGTCGGAGAGATGGATGCCATGAACATGGCTGCCCTCGTCAATCTTAGTGGCCGATCGGGACAGGCATTAAGGAACTCGATCTCGACCATGGAAGGCTACGCTCCTGAACGGTTCGTCACCTTTGCGAATGTAGACTTTCGAGGCATCGACGATCCCGGCTGGACGGAAGCCTCTGTTACGCAGTTGGAGGCAGACATCCGAAATGGTGCCCGCGGATTGAAAATCTACAAGAACCTCGGTATGGAGGTTCGTGATAGCAAGGGGAACAGGGTGAGGGTGGACGATGAGCGGATCGGTCCGATCTGGGATCTGTGTGGTCGGTTAGGCGTGCCTGTGCTGATTCATACAGCGGATCCAGCGCCGTTCTGGTTACCCCGGGACGAAAATAATGAACGTTGGTTCGAGTTGAAGGAGCGGCCGAACAGAATTCGTCCTAGCGATCAGTATCCTTCATGGGAGACGATCATAGGCGAACAGCACAACATATTTCGCAGGCACAGCCAGACTACGTTTATCAGTGCTCATATGGGATGGCTTGGAAACGACCTGGCTCGGCTTAGTGACTTGCTCGACGAGCTGCCGAATGTTTACGTTGAAATGGGAGCAGTGCTGGCGGAACTGGGGCGTCAACCTCGCACAGCGAAGGCATTTCTGGAACGCCATAAAGATCGTGTCCTGTTTGGAAAAGATTCGTACGCACCCTCTGAGTATCACGTTTACTTCAGGGTGCTTGAGACTGAGGACGAGTACTTTGATTACTACCGACAGCGCCATGCTCATTGGAAGATGTACGGACTTGGATTGTCCGACGATGCGCTACAGCATATCTACTACAAAAACGCACTGCGAATAATCCCCGGTCTCGACGCCAGTCTGTTTGAGTAGACGGCCTTGCAGGTCTTGATCACTTCAGGAATGGCCTGAAACGCGTTCTTCTGGGAATTGATCGAGAGGTTTCCGTCGCGGGGCCACCAACCTCCGCCCCGCTATCAAGTTACAATC
This sequence comes from Rhodothermales bacterium, assembly GCA_013002165.1. Taxonomy (GTDB): domain Bacteria; phylum Bacteroidota; class Rhodothermia; order Rhodothermales; family JABDKH01; genus JABDKO01. Next base: position 15,985 of record JABDKO010000172.1, read on the forward strand.
GATAGCGTTCCTTCTGCCAATGAGAACATGCTAGAGACACTCTAGAACGTTTTCTAGAAGATTATCTAGGAAAATGACGGGCCTGGGAATCAAGAGGTTCGAAGCAGCGGACGGGTAAGGCAAGTAGGCCCGCCGCACCCGGAAAGACAGAGATCCTTTCCATCAATTTCAATAACCTCGAACGATGCCTCCCGCAGTCGTGACGCAGTGAGAGGATTACCCTTGACCATAATACATCGTCTCGCACCGAGTGAGAGAACGTTGCATGCGAGGGAGTCGTACTCTGTCGTATCGATCTCGATCAGGTTATACTTGCGCCGCTTCATCCACTCAACGAAATCGATCGGCAACAAATTCAAGTGAACCAACAAGGTCCCTTCGTCGATTGGGCTCACTAATGACATCAGGTGCAATACATCGCTCGGTCCGCGAAAGTATGGAAGCGGTACCGTGATGATATGCTCGATACTATCCGGCAGAAGGTGTTTCAGCTGGCGAATCCCTTCGTAATTTGTCCTGTAGCTTCTGGCAACAACCAGTGTCGAGTTGTCAAGCAAAATGACATCCCCGCCTTCAAGAGTACCTGGAGCCTCAATTCGTCCAGCAATGCGGGCGCCGATCTTTTTGTAATACTCGCCGGCAAAGTCCGGCTCAGCCTGACGATTTGTTTTTCCCATCCTGCAGAGGATTACAGATCCATCCGGCAAGACGATTGATGAGTCCCGAAGGTATATCGCATCAAGAGAAAGTTTGTCCGTTGGACTTACCTGCTCGACAGAGACACCAGACTCTTCGAGGACGCCAACAAAGGCTCGAAACTCGCGAACAAGGTTTTCGACGTCGGGTGCAAAGGTGAAATTAAGCGTCCGCCATTCGGACGATACTCTGTTCGCATCTCCAAAAAGAATTCGGGGGTCTGCAACGAGCACATCTCTGAGTACTCCAACTTCTGACGCCTGTCCCAATGACTTCATCGCGCCAGTCCACTACACTTCGGTACTGAGTTGCGACGTTCTCGATTCACAACATGAGACGCAAGCTGAACCTGGTCGGTCGCAATAACATCGATGCCCATCATCAGGAAATTTCCGTATATCGATGGGTCCTCAAGTGCCAATGAGTCAAGATCGCCGAACGTTCCAGCCATGGCAAGCGCATTGTTTTGATGAACCAGATCCACGATGTCTGCATCCGGATAACCTACTCCCGTCCACGCAATCACGTTTTGGAGACTATCCCATTCAAACAGGAATTCGCGGAGTTCATCACTTGATTCGAACGACACCGAGTAAACAAGATCGGGTGCGATATTCTGGTAAGTTCGGTAGTCGTCGGTCGAATAGACAATAATAATGACAAATCCCTCTGCATTGTGTTCACGGATCGTCGCGACCACGTGTTCAGGGTGCACGTCGCGTTTCACATCGAGGGTAACGACTGCACGACCCTTTGACCACGCAAGGGCCTCAGAAAGAGTTGGTATCTGGAAAGGCGTAAGTACTCCGTTCTGGTCTCTCAGGTGCAAAGCCCGCACTGCTTCGAAAGATGTCTCATCAATGTAACCCGAGCCATTTGTAGTTCTGTCCAGCGTCTCGTCGTGCAGAAGAACAAGTACGCTATCAACGGTGAACCGGACATCAACTTCAAGGAAGACCGGTCCTGTCCGAACAGATTGCCGAAACGTTTCGATTGCATTCTCCGGAAAACCGGGTATCGGTCCACCACGATGAGCGGACACCAATGGACCGCATTCCCGATCGAATCGCAGATAGTCCGACAGGTCAGCACCATTCTCGAAGTAGACATAATTATCGGGTTCTGCGAGGTAGGGCGCGGGTACAGACGTGATCGAACTACTTGAGCACGCAGAGATGCCAGCGAAGAGCAACGCTACAATGATTAAGCGTCCGGTAGTGCGTGTCATTTTCTAATGGAGATGTACAATTACGGCCTGACCGACCGTAGTATCGGACGCACGACCGATTAGCGCAACTCGTTTGTCTATATCCAGTGCCGAACCGAAAAATACATCTCCGATGTCTACGATGTGGCGTTGTCGCCAGTATCCGCCATCCTGGTCATAGCCAAATACATACACCACCCTGTCTATGTTAAATTCAAATTGTAGTTGTTCATCATAACCCACGACAAGAGCCAGGTCATCGCTCACGGCCACCCCGGTACCGAATGCTCCTAACTCAAACGGGCTGACAGGTTTGAGAATCTGCTTTCGCGTCCAGTCACCGTCGTCATTGCGAACAAAAAGAGTTGCAGATCCCGAAGAATCGTCTCCATCACTTTTTTCCCCGACAATGATGAACGAATCGGATGCATCCATTGTAAGCGTGTAATCATCAAGACCACGGAACCGGTTACTAAGAACCCACTCGCCCTGATCAAATTCGAAGACGTAGAGTGACCCCTTTCCATTATCTGAATACGACGGTGCCGTGACTGCAAGAAAGTCGCCGCTCAGTACCGCCTCGCCGCCAAATATGCCGCTGGATCTTTCCCGCGGTACCGTTATGCGATGTGTTTCTTTCCAACGACCGTCGCTGTTGCGCTCAAAGATGTAAACGGAGCCTCCGTACTGTCTGGCGGATGCATCACCGCTGGAAGATATCGCGATACGCTCTCCATGCATTGACAGCGACGAGGCAAATGCACCCTCCTTGCCGATAAAGGAGCCTATCAGTCGGGCCTCTCTTTTCCACGAACCGTCAGGTTGAAGGCGGAATACAAATACGCTGTTCGGGATGTCGGCGATTGGCGTTTCCCGGAAAGATGATACAACTGCCGTGCTATCGCCCAGCGCTACAGATCGGCCAAAGCTCATCCCTTCCAAACAGTTCTCAGGTTGAAGTGATGCGGACTCCGTCCAGTGTCCCGTCTCCTCCTCAAATGTATATATATATGCCGCACCAGAGTTCGCACCGCACAAATCAGCTCCGTTGGCCCCAACCAACGCAATGTTGTTGCGTATCGCTACCGAACTGCCGAAATAATCTCCAACAGACGCTGAAGGATTTGGTAGTTCGTAGATCTGAGCCGCAGAGTACATCGAAGTACTCAGGCAAAGAAAAGATATATAAAGGTATTTCATGAGCAACCTGCTGTTCCAGGAGACTGCACACAAATGATGTTCCACTGTTTCAAAACTTCCTCTCCGATAATATCCACTTCGACAATGACGGTTTTATTGTACAAAGCGCACCCTTCGGTGGACACCGTTATTGTTCCGACGATTCAATAAGATCCTCTTCCTTCAAATGTTGTAGTAACGTAGACGAGTAGTGCTTATTTGCGAGGGCACTTGGATGTGCATCGTATGGTCTGTTTGACATGCCTTCGTCACGCAGATCGACTGATATGTCAACGACGGAAAACCCAAGGTCACGTGCCCAGGACATGAGACTGTCGGACATCGGACCCGTGTATATGTGTGCAAGCACAACCGGTATCTCCTGAGCCTCTGCAAGCTTTAGAATTCTGTCCAATATATTTCGAGTAATCTCGTGACTGTCTACAAACCTGTGCTCGACTTTGTTTATGGCAAGATCCAGTACGTGCGAGACGGCCAGGTACCGCGTAAGAGGAACAGCCCGATAACGGACGTCTTCGTATTTGATCGACAGTATTCCATCATCGTCGAGTACCGCTACAGGCTGACGCATACTTCCGAGATGGTTCCACGCGCTTACCTCCTTTCGTCGGGAACGCATAAAAGTATTTCGTTCGTCATGCAGAGATGAATAAGCGAGTACAATTACAGCAGGTTGTCGATGCTGTTCAAGTAAATCCTCGATTCGGAGGAGGGCCTGAATAGTTCCGTATCCTCCCACACCAAAATTGATAACGTTGTAATCTGGAACGTCTTCCTGAACCAGCCAAGGGAAGGTCTCATGATCATTCAGGGACCAGCCATGTGTGAACGAGCCACCAAATATCCAGAGTTCGGGGCGAAGTTGATCCTCAAGGTAGCTGTCAGTCGGTCGTGTGACTCGTAACGATTTTTCATCATGAGTGATGTCAAATTCGAGACCGGTGGGAAGGATTATGTGATACGAGCCGGGCAGGTGCCGGTATCCAAGGAGAGAATCCGTCTGAGTCAGACTACCTCCCGGGTCGACGGCAATCTTTACACGGGTATCAGGGTTCCATGGACTATACCCCAACAGGCGAACAGCAATCTCCATTATTAGAAGCCCCACAACCGCTGTTCCAAGCAGGTAGTACGCCCAGAACTTGATTCGAGTGCGTGCCATTCAGATGATCGCTACGAAGTCTCCATGATTGATGCGATCGACTCCCATTCCTCGTACAATTTTTCGAGCTTGGCCTTTACATCGTCGTACTCTGCTGTTAGACGCCGAGCCTCCTGAAGATCTTCGAATACCTCCGGAGAAGCCAGAGCTGATTCAAGCTTTCGCTGCTTTCTTTCCACTTTGAAAATCTGCTGTTCCGTCTTTCGATAGAGTTTGTCGAGCTGCGCGGCAGTCAGTGAGGCGTAGTCGATATCGGTGTTATCAGACAGCATCTGACTCAACCGCTGGCGTTCCTCGGCTTCGCGGCGCTTCCTTTCTTTGGACTTCTTTCCACCCGATTTTGGCGATCCGTTGTCGGAAGGGAGATCCTGAGGTTTGTGATTGTCCTGCATGGAAGCTGCCGTACCGTGTTCCACCTGCCACTTGTACTCGGAGTAGTTTCCGATGAATGATCGTATATGCCCGTCACCCGCGCGGAGAACCCTGTTTGCAACCTGATCGAGAAAGTGTCTGTCATGACTCACGACGACGAACGTACCAGAGTACTGCCTCAATGCTTCGACGAGGACACCTATGGATTGTATATCCAAATGGTTCGTTGGCTCGTCGAGAATTAGAAAGTTTGATGGCTTCAACAATGTCCGTGCCAGGGCAACGCGACTCTTTTCACCACCCGAGAGAACCGCAACTTTTTTGAAGACGTCGTCTCCTGTGAACAGGAATGTTCCGAGGAGACTACGGAGCTCAGTTTCAGTCTGACCCTCGGCAACTTCTTCAAGGCACTCGAGGACCGACAATTTCTTATCCAACGTGTCCGCCTGGTGCTGGGCAAAGAAGGTCCGAGTCACGTTATATCCTAACTTGAGTTCTCCGTCAAAACTCTCTTCCTCGTTGATGATTCGGGCAAAAGTAGATTTCCCAGCTCCATTGATCCCGATCAGGGCAATCTTGTCACCGCGTTCAATCGTTATCGGGTCGGCATCGTCAAACACCACGATGTCCTTCTCCGGCGTGTTGTACGTTTTTGAAAAAGTTGACAGTTCAAGAACGACTTTTCCAGAACGTTCGGGCTCTCGAAATCGAAACGCGATGGAGGCCTCGTGGTCGTCAGGCGTCGGAATTCTTTCCATTCGCTCGAGCGCCTTGATCCGGCTCTGAACCTGCCGCGCCTTCGATGCCTTTGCTCTAAACCGCTCGATGAACCGTTCAGCCTGCGCAATTTCTCTTTGCTGATTTTCATAAGCAGCAATGAGATGTGCATGCCGCTCATCTTTTTCGCTTAAATAGAACGAATAGTTGCCCGCGTACTCGTCAATCTTACCATGGCGAAGGTCAGCAATCCGATCGACCATTCTGTCCAGAAAGTACCGGTCATGCGAAACGATTACTACCGAACCCTGATAGTTCTTCAGGTAGGTTTCGAGCCAGTCTATTGAATCGATATCGAGGTGATTCGTGGGCTCATCCAGCAGCAGGAATGATGGACGTTCCAGGAGAAGTTTCGCGAGCGCAACACGCATCCGCCAGCCTCCGGAAAAGGACGACAGGGGTCTGTCAAAATCGTCGACTGAAAACCCAAGTCCCATAAGGACAGATTCGGTTTTCGGCCGCGCCATATGGCCTTCAAGATGATTAAGGTCCGCGTGTACACGATCCAACTCGTTCAGCAGCTCGGAATATGCCGGATCGTTGTGATCCATACTGCCAATCTCTTTGGTGATTTCAGTCTCGCGCTGTTCCAGGGTGACGACGCGGCTGAAGGCATCGAGGGCGACATCGAGCACGGTCCTGTCAGATGACATTTCATGGACATCCTGCTCGAGGTATCCGACTGTAACGGCCGAGCCCATGGCAACGCTACCGGAGTCAGGTTGGATCTGCCGGGTGACGATGCGCAGGAGCGTCGATTTGCCGGCACCGTTAGGGCCAATCAGACCCGTCCGGTGACCCGGCTTGAGTGTCCACGTCAGGTCTTTAAAAACTGTCTGGCCACCAAATGCCAACGATATGTTTTGAATCTGAATCATCTGTGATTGGTACCGTTTGGTCGTCCAGCGGTAAAAAGTCTGTTGTCGACGGCCGAACTACGGCGAAGATCTACTGTACAAATAGCAGCACGGATGGTTCACCATCCGGCATACCGACATTCTACTAACGTCACAATATGCTATCGCAATGAAAGCCTGTTTGGTCATCAGCTCTGTCTTGCTACTTTCATCGTGTTCGTTTCTGAGCAGTGATGAAGATCTGCGTACGCTGCCTCACGTTCAGAACTTCGATCTTGTAACGATCAACCAACTTAATCAGTCCGTACCGTTGCCCGGTAGCTACAACATTCGCGGGTACGTCGCCTCGGTGATGAAATGTCCCGAAAAAGTGCTGTGTATCATCGCAGATGGTATTTCGTTGTATGAAGATGACTCGCCGAACCCATCGGATGAAGAACTGAGAGAAAACGGAATATATGTGGCTTTTGAAGACCCTGATCAGTTCAAGGTCGGTCAGCGTTATGAGATCTCTGTGCAGGTCGACCACGAAAGGATACCCGAAGCAGCGTGGCCAACCTGTACAATTGTTGGATACGACCTGATTCGATAGTCGATTCGAATTTTTTGCATACGCGCACCCCGTCCGCCCCAGTTGTGTATAACAGGTCGATCGTGAAGGTTTGCCCGACACGATATTCCTTTTTATCGACCTGACAACAACCGTTTACGGATATATGAAGTACGCATTTCTTTCGACGCTTTTCCTTTCACTGCTTCTTTTCACCGGGTGCAAGTCCTCTGAACCGGCAACTGAGGCAATGGCTGATGCCATGCCGGAACCGAGCATGGAGGAGACACTGATTACAGAACATATTTCTGCGCGTGGCGGAATGGAGACTCTCAGCGGAATCACGTCCGTCAAAACGACCGGCGAAGTACTCATGCCGGCCATGGACATGACAATGTTGATGACGAACTTTCAGAAGGCCCCCGGGAAACTGAGACTAGAAGTTGACGTCCCGCAGATGGGCGCCAAGATTGTCAACGGATACAATGGCGAGACCGCATGGGAAAGTAACCCGATGGCCGGAGGCGCAGCAAAGCTTGGCGGAGACCGTGCGCGTGCGTTCCGCGAACAGGCCGATATGGATGGCTACCTGGTCAGTACAGCGGAAGACGGCTATGAAATTACGTACGAAGGCGATGAGGAAGTTGAAGGTGCGCTCAACCATAAGATGCGAGTGATGCGTCCCGATAGTACAGACCTGTTCGTATATCTCAATGCTGAAACGAAGCTGGAGACTCTGATTGAAGCTCAGGCACCAAACCCAATGACCGGTGCAATGACGACCGTCCAGACGTTCTACTCGGACTATAGAAACGTCGGCGGTACACCAATGCCGTACAGAATCGAGGTTATGATTGGCGGCGAAGTTTTTCAGACTGTCACGTTTAGTGACATCCGTGTAAATGTACCCATGAACGATTCGATCTTTGAGTTTCCGGGTGAATAGGACAAGGTCGGTGATCCGCCGATGTTGACGAGTAACGACACACGGATGGCAACAAAAAAGGCAGCCCGGATTTTTCCGGGCTGCCTTTTGTCTTGGTAGCACCAAGTGCTACTGGGCAACTTGAAATGCAGCTGATCCCATCGTGTTGTCCCACCAGAACGCAAGCGATCCGCCGGCGTCTGTCACGTTCATAAATCCGATCGTGAACTGATCGACAGAAGAATCCATCTTGACGATGTTCAAAGGTACGCGTGCGACATCCTTGGCCGAGTCGTATCCATATGAACCCCACAGGCCATCTCCTTCCTGGTAGCGTTTCTGCGCCTTGTGGCTGGAGACAATCAATGTCCAGTCACCCTCGGCGATTTCCGCGAACAGGCTGTACTCTCCCGGTTCAACTAGCGAATCCCCGAACATGAGGGGAATCTCGGTCATAAGTCTTGTGGATGTGTTGGCACCAAATCTCCAGACCGGCGCACCGGCGTAAACACCAGTGTCAGCCTGATTCTCGCCGAAGATTGCGCGGCGACCACGCAGAATCGGACGACTGTAGTCGACTTCGATCCATGCGTTACCTATCTGGGTGGCAGCCTTTCCACGAGGAGATTTCTCTCTATCCTGTGCGTCTGCCGAACCAACCAGCATCAGCATCGCTGCAGCAATAATGAACAAGTTTAACCTAAACATTCAAAAAGTCCTCAATTTGTAAGGGATGCAAAGAAATTCTATGAATGGAAGCCTATTTCCACCACAATCTGTTATAACTGATACGCGAGGTCAGGGTTCTATTGGAGTAGTCATACACGTGTGAAATAAGGCGAAATTCAGTCCTGGAGGCGGCGTTACGCGGGCATTACCAAGGTAATTGCCGGTGCCCCGGTTGGCTCGAGCGTCTAGTGTGCATTCTCGTGCACAAAACCGCGCCAGAGCGTGAGCCACATTATCTTCAGATCAAGAGTCAGGGACCAGTTCTGAATATAGTAGAGGTCATATTCGATCCGTTTCTCTAACGATGTATTCCCCCGCCAGCCGTTGACCTGGGCCCATCCGGTAATTCCGGCTTTCGTCTTGTGTCGAAGCATGTATCCCGGAACGCGGTTTCGGAAATCTTGGATGAAGACAGGTCTTTCCGGCCGGGGGCCCACTACTGACATCTGACCTTTAAGGACATTAAAGAACTGTGGCAGCTCATCCAGCGATGTCCGTCGAAGCAGGTGCCCGACTCTGGTTGCTCGCGACTCGCCATGGGTCGCCCACACCGGACCGGAATCGCGCTCTGCATCCTCGGGCATGGTTCGAAACTTGAGCATGCTGAATCTGGCACCGTTCAATCCCATGCGTTCCTGTCTGTACAACACAGTCCCTCGTGATGATATCTTGACCGCCAGCGCGATCAGCAAAAGCAGCGGTGATGTAACTAGAATGACAACCACTGAGAACAGTATGTCGAAGATCCTCTTCATGACGACTGCGAACGATATTGGTACTTCATCGATGACATGAATGACTGGCAAGCCGCCAAGGTGTGTTACGCGACTGTTGAGCAAGTCGAATTGGAAAAGGTCTGGCACGAGGCAGACGTGGACCAACCGTGACGCCAATTGATCTACCAGCTGTGCCACGCGATCGAGCGCGGTCAGGGGTAGTGCAAAGTAGACATAGTCGATGTGCGTCCCGGCAGATTCATTCTCATCGACAATCCGCAACAGGTCTCCACCGGTACCGAGAATTGTATTATCTGACTCGTTCTCATCATCGATAAAACCGACAACCTCCACACCCATCCATGGAAACTGCTCAAAAGCCTCGCGCAGCTTTTGGCCTGTGGTTCCAGCACCGTAGATGATCACACGGATGGCATTGCGACCCGCTCGCCGAGCGCGCGTAATGACTGCGAAAATCAGAATGCGCAGAATCACCATCAGGACTGGAGCGAAAAATCCGAACAGGATCAGCATCAGTCGAGAAAAGGAGAACGCCCGGTATAAAAACAGCGAAGCAAGCAAAACAACGAGACCAATCAGAACGGCCTTTACAACACCGAGGACAAGACTTGTTAGTCGTTGCGCTCTTTCCGGTGCATACAACCCCGACGACCAGAAGACAAATGTAGAGACAATCAGTACCCAGGGTACAAACGCCAAATACCGATCGAGGGACACATACTCAGGAGGAGTCAGAACTTCAAACCTGATGTAGTATGCAACAAGCCAGCTAATGAAGACCAGCACAACATCTCCCAGAAACATCAGCCTCTGGAAAAAACGACTCTGCTCGTACAGCATACCGGTACGTCTGTCAGGATAGTTTGAAGAATTGGATCAGTAGCAGATTGGCCGGTGCAGTATGAGGTCTGGTTTCTGAGGGGTCTGAATTTAAGCTATCATGAGATAGTATTCACTCGACTACCTTTATGCCTCATTCAGGTCGCGCAAATGGACATTCAGGGATATATCCAGTGCTCTTACGGAATGCGTAAGTGAACCGGAAGAAATAGCGTCTACTCCGGTGGATGCTATTGCACCTACTGTATCAAGCGTCACGTTTCCGGAAGCTTCTGTCCGCAGTTGGCCCCCGACAAGTTTCACGGCGTCATCAAGTCGCGATGTATCCACGGAACCGTCTGCCTGAATTGTCACCATGTTGTCGAGCATGATGACATCAGCGAGGCCTGTTGCGACGATATCCCGGACCTGATCGAGATGCTTGGCTTCAATTTCTATGGCGTACTCCCCACGGCGCTTTTTACGGATGTCGCTCGCTGCCGTGAGTGCCGATTCGACACCTCCGCAGGCTGCAATATGATTGTCCTTAATCAGAACCATGTCGTAAAGCCCGAGTCGGTGGTTAGAACCGCCGCCGAGGAGTACAGCCCACTTATCGAGCGACCTCAGCCCGGGTGCGGTCTTTCTGGTATCGAGAATCTGTGTTCCATACGGCTTGACTCTCTCGACCATCTTTCGTGTTGCGGAAGCTATGCCACCCATCCGCTGCATGAAGTTCAATACCAATCGCTCTGCCAGTAGAATACTGCGAGCATTACCCTCAACTGTGCCGAGCTCATCGCCTACCGAGACAGGGTCTCCGTCCGTTACGAACCATTCCGTTGAGAGTCGCGAATCGACTGATTCAAATACAAGATCTGCAAGCTCGAGTCCCGCAACTACTCCGGGTTCTTTTGCTGTAAAGATCGCCTTCGCCTTGGTCCTTGAATCGATCGTAGAATTTGATGTGACGTCGCCGGTACCGACGTCTTCCCGAAGAGCGAGGTCGATCAAGTCCATTAGATCGTCAATATTGACGTAGTCAGGAATCATGTGGAACTATGAGTGCCACCCGAGTGCGATCTCCGGGGCTCGGCGCGGGCGTCCGGTTTGCTGGTCAATAAAACACAGTGTCGTCGTTCCTTTTGCGATTCGCGCACTATCCGCAGGGCGAACAACACGATACGAAAACCTGAGTCGGACGGTAGGTGGTTCGGCAGGAACTGAAACGAGGACGTGGAGAAGGTCGTCATAGAGCGCAGGTGTCTGGTAAGAGATCTGCAGGTCCACGACAGGCATTGATATGCCGCTCTGTTCAATCTCCCGATAGGTTACTCCTGTTGCTCGCAGCATCTCGGTTCGAGCCGCTTCGAAATAGTCAACGTAGTGTGCATGGTAAACCACACCCATTGGATCACACTCCCGGTAACGGACACGGTGCACATACGTGAACTCTGTCATGTTAGTCGGACGTGGCTACCTTGTTCGGGGCTTCGCTAGTCGAATGCGCCTTTCCATTTCCAGATGTATCGTATGCACCCATTGCATCGAACTTGGCGCGTCGCCGGGTTATCAGGTCTGTATCAGAAGAATCTCCAAGCTCGTCCAGTGCAGCCGCAATACTGCGACCAACTGCCTGAGTTGTCATAGCCGGGTTTCGATGAGCACCGCCGATCGGTTCTTCAACAATCGTGTCAACTAGTCCAAGCCTCGTCAGGTCCGGGGCAGTTAGCTTCAGGGCCAGTGCTGCGTCCTCCTTGTGATCCCATGAACGCCAGAGAATTGAGGAACAGCTTTCGGGCGAAATCACAGAGTACCAGGAGTTCTCAAGCATTAGAATTCGATCACCAACCCCCACACCGAGTGCACCCCCCGACGCGCCCTCTCCAATAACGACAACTATAATCGGTACCGGCAACCTTGCCATCTCCAGTAAATTGCGAGCGATTGCTTCAGCCTGACCTCGCTCTTCCGCTTCGAGTCCCGGAAACGCACCTGGAGTATCGAGAAGTGTGACAACCGGTTTTCCAAATCGGGCGGCTAGTTTCATCAGTCGCAAAGCCTTACGGTATCCTTCCGGATTCGGCATCCCGAACCTGCGATGTTTTCTGCTTGACGTGTCACGGCCCTTCTGATGACCGAGGATCATGATCGTCCGGTCCTTGCTACCATACTCGGAGCCGAGGAAACGAGCAAAGCCGCCAATTATCGCCGGGTCATCCTTGTAGGATCTGTCCCCTCGCAGTTCCTCAAAATTCGTAGTCAGACTGCTTATGTAGTCTAACGTATATGGCCGTAGTGGATGTCGCGCAATCTGAACACGTTGCCAGCGTGTCAGGTTCTTATAGATCGAAGTTCGGAGTTCATCAACCCGCTGCTCCAGGGCCTGGATCTGGTCCGAGAGATCAACATCGACTGCGGTCATGTTGATTGTCCGCATCTCGTCGAGCTTCTGTTCGAGTTCGAAAAGCGGTTTTTCGAAGTCTAGCAGGTATTCCTTGTTCGAATTAGACATGCGTCCAACTGCCTTGGATGGATTGGATTGGCCGATTTACACTGCGTAAACCTGTAATTTACGACTAATGCGGTAATCAAAGTAAAATATCTTGCCCGATGCCTGCATCTACCGTCCGGCATCTGATTCAGGCGGGTTTCGGAACGATCTCATTACAATGTCCCAATCCAGCTGCGCTGACTCGTTTTCCAGATAAAAGGTGTACGCATTCATGATCGACTCTTCATCGAGCGGACCTGGAAGAACGTCAACGATTGAATAAACGCCCTCCTTCAATGGCGCTCCGATTTGCTGTCGCGCTTTTGGTCGCGCTCCGACAAGTGTTTTTTTGTTTGCTATCACTTGTAAGAATTCAATTGTGCGGCTGTTGACTGCACGCAACCGGAATCCTGACAGAACAATCCGAAACGGATACAACAGCACTGCTGCTATAGAGAAGACAAGGTCAAATGTTCTTTTTTCGAATGCGGAACGAGGTGTTCGTAGATACTCATCAACGGCGACCATTCGAGGTGTTGCAAGATCGCGGATCGAGGCCTTGCTTATAACGCGATCGTGGGTATCGGCCAACATCCGGAATGTCACCGGTAGATCTCGAAGCTGTCGGATAGAGTCAAAAATCTGCCAGTTTGGAATACTACCGGACGAAATTACGACTGTGTCAATGTTTCGCAACCTGACAATGTCGCGCAATTGGTCGAAACGCCCGAGGGTTGGCAGACGGTCTGTTTGCGTGGATTCGCCAACTGGAATAATTCCGACCAGCTCGAAAGAGGGATTGGGATTCACTCTGACTGCTTCAAGTAATTTTGCTGCGTCATCATTAGAACCGACGAGAGCTGCTCTCGAAATAGAGGACGCACGGTACCGGCTGTGCAGGCGAAGTGCACCCAGAAGTACCGCGGCAATCGGCACGCTGAGTAGAACGACCAGGCGCGAAAACGCAATTTGCTTGATAAAAAAGGATCCCGCCGAAACTACTAGTAGAGCCAGTAACAATCCGACGACTACCGAGCGTATGCTTCGACCACTTCTCTGGTATCCGCGACTCAAGCCTATGCCCAGAACCGTTACGATCGAGAACGCAGGTGCGACCGTCATCATGAAAAGAGGAGCGGGCAAATTAAATCCTGAATTTGCGCGGATCATGGCGGCGGTCACTACAGAAACCCACACGACAGAGAAATCGATTACAACCGGAAGACTGGTGCGCACAAGTCTTGCTACGACGCTGAGTACAGCTTTGAATACGATTGCTACACGTAGCAATTCGACGACCAGTCTGCCGTAACCTTTGAAGTGTTTTCTGGAGAACCGCACCATGGCTCCGTAGAAAAGCTTGACGTATCGGAGTTCACCCTTGCGCGTGCTTTCACCCTTGTAATGAATGATCTGGGTGTCCGGCGTGTAGAAAATTTTCCAACCGGCTTTTTGTATCCGGTAGCACCAGTCCAGGTCTTCCCCGTACATGAAAAACGCTTCATCGAGCAACCGCGGTGTATCGGAGTCGACCTCTTCACGTGGGTGACTTTGGTTGGGTCCACTCTCGAGCAGAGCTCTGCGCCGGACCATCATACAGGAACCACTCAGGGCGTCGACTTCGGCGACCTGATCAACCGGCAGGTACGACATGTTGTAGCGCCCGAAAATTCTGCTTTTCGGAAACAGGGTACTCAGTCCGGCTACGCGACAAAATGCTACAAAGGGAGTCGGGAAGGCACGGCGACTCTCACGTGCGAATTTCCCATTTGGATGTAGAATCTGACAACCAACGGCACCTGCCTCGTCGTGGTCCCGAAGAAAGTCCATCATCACACTGAATGAGTCTTCGCTGACCAGGGTATCGGGATTGAGAAGAACAATGAATTCACCTCTAGAAATAGCAATCGCCTGGTTGTTGGCCCGACTGAACCCGATATTCTGCGTGTTCTCGACAAGGGTGACGTCGGGAAACGACGACTTTATCATTTCAACTGATCCATCGGCAGAGTCATTGTCGACCACTATGATCTCCGCATCCACATCCGCGCAGGCTTTTTGCACCGATGACAGTGCCTGTTTCAGAAAGTCGCGGACATTGTAGTTGACAATAATGACAGAAAGTGCTCTTGTTGCCGTTGGTATCTGCCGTCGCGGCGATTCGCCCGATCCAGATCGTTCGTTTCCTGGAGATCTTATGTCCGCCGAATACTCGATGCTGTCAGCCACCATTAATGAAATGTAGTCACGTTTGGAAAGGCGAACATCAATATTAGCAGGTCTGCGCTCAGAAGCAAAACCGATGCTCTTGCTTGCGGCGCCCGTGGCTTTGACTCAACTTGCTCAAATCCTATTAGGTTTCACAGATACGGTCATGGCGGGCCGGCTGGGGCCGGACGCAGTTGCATCCATTGCGCTCGGCAATGCGACCTTCTTTGTGTTCGTGATATTCGGTATTGGGGCAATGAACGGTGTTGGACCGATGGTTTCTCAAGCTTTCGGAGCTGGAGATACCATCGGAGTGGGGAGAAGCGTGCGGCAGGGATTCTGGCTGGGATTGTTTATCTCGATTCCGATCGTCTTGTTTTTGCAGTATGGGGCAGGTCCATTCCTGTATTGGATTGGACAGGATCCGGATCTGGTAGTGCTTTCGGAGCGGTACCTGTATGCGGTTTCGTGGGGTGTACCGCCGTTTCTCTGGTACATCGCTGAGCGAAGCTTCGCTGAGGGCGTTTCTCAACCGCTACCTGCATTGATCATCGCGATAGCAGGAATCGGCGTGAACATAATCGCAAACACCGCTCTGATGTTTGGCAGGTTCGGCTTTCCCGAGATGGGAGTAGTCGGCACAGGTTGGGCTTCTGCAGTAGTGTACTGGGTTATGTTTGTCAGCCTGGGCGTCTACATACACTTTTCGCGCCGAACCAGAGAATATGATCCTTTCAAGCATGTTCGCAAACCAGATTTGCTGTACCTGAAAGAACTAACACGGATCGGGTGGCCTATAGGCGTGAGTTTCTTTCTCGAGGCCAGCCTTTTCATGGCCACGGCAATGATGATGGGACTGGTGAGCAAGAATGCGCTGGCTGCCCATCAGGTGGCAATTCAATGTGCAGCGGCAACGTTCATGATTCCCCTTGGAATTGGATTGGCAACTGCCGTACGCGTTGGGCAGGCTACCGGGCGGAAAGATCCTGCGGGAGCGGCACGGGCAGGTTACACAGGGATGGCGTTAGCACTATGTTTCATGTTTGTCACTGCCATAATGTTCTGGACGATGCCTCGCCCAATTGTGACCCTTTTCTTTGATCCGTCGATAGACGAAAATGTGCCGGTCATCGAAATGGCAATCACGATGTTGGGGATTGCCGCCGTGTTCCAGCTTTTTGACGGACTCCAGGTAAGTGCCGGCGGTGCTCTACGCGGCCTCAAAGATACCCGTGTCCCCATGGTGATCGGGCTACTCTCTTACTGGGGATGCGGGATGACCACGGGGATAATTCTCGCCTTTGTGCTCGATTTGGGCGCAGTAGGCCTCTGGTGGGGTCTGGTGATCGGCTTGCTTGTGGCGTCGATAACGTTGACACTTAGATTTTACAGGCTGAGCGAAAGAGCGGGCCGTCATCGATCAGCTGAAATGGCATAGTGTCAGGTCGAAGTTCATCCCGGTGGCAGATCGCCTGGCGGGATCTGAGCAATGCAGGTGGCAACATAAACTGGTCGGGGCGAATTGCGACCCGACGAATATTTACTTCAGTCTTCTTCGAGTTCGATCAATCCGTCAGGATCGTTTTCCAGCAGCTGCGCAACCCTGTCATAGACATCGGCATTGTCGAACATCTCCTCCTTTAATTCAGGATTCTGTTCCCCCACATTTCTGAAAAATCCTGCGGCGTCGCGTAGAAGCCGAACGGCGAGACTTACGTGACTTGCTGCGGGCATGTTTGGTGTCCAGGTCTATTAGTAGATCCATACATAATAATTGAACGGCACCTTATTGTTAAGGATTGCGACTCATTGGATACTACGATAAATTGCGCCGCCAATAAGAGGGAAAGCAGCGATGGCAAAAAAAGCCTGCCCTAAATGCCACGGGAACGGAGACATCCCCGGGCATCTACAACCCAATACAGTGGGATCACCTCGGGGCATGGGAGCGGTACGGTGCAATCAGTGCGGCGGTTCTGGAGTTGTCTATTCGGAAGACGGCTCGATCGGCGGGCCGGCCTCGTCCGGCCGCTGGGAAAATCTTGTTGTCTGGATTTTCGGCATCTTCTTCGCGATCGTGTTCGCCAACGTGCCGATGTTCGGACTTAACTGGCTAGTTACGGGCTTTTTTGGAATGTGTATCGGTGCAGGACTTGGCGTCTTTCTGTCATCGACACGCATCGGCCGCTATATTCTCGCGGCTCTCGCGCTGGCGTTTGTGGTATTGGTTATCATTCAGCTTGCTAACCGATAGGTCATGCCAGACGAATGTTGCTGGAAGGACCTCCGCCCGGCAAGTGCGGATTCGGTCGATCTGAGTTGTTGTCGGATGTCTGTTTGAGTTCATATTCGAACCGTGAGTGGTCTAACCATCTCATTTAGTATTAAATTCAACCAACGATTGCCGATTGCTACCCGTTATGCGTTAGTTTTAGGCGTTTTTGCACTGCCGAAAATAGTTGCAACAGACGTAATACGATTTCATCGACTTGTTCGAGTTCTATGGCTCAAATTTTCCCCAAAAAAGCAAACGCCCTACCTACGCTATCCCTTTTAGGTGCTGTAGGCGGCGGGGTGTTGTCCATTCTTTTCGTCTGGTACTACTTCTCTCCGGAATATACCGACGTGGGATACGCACCTGAACAACCTGTTCCATACAGTCATGTGTTGCATGCAGGAGAGCTGGCAATCGATTGCCAGTATTGCCACTCCAATGTTGAAGTGTCTGAGCATGCCAACATACCGCCAACCCAGACCTGTATGAATTGCCATTCTGTGGTGCAGACTGAGTCAGAACGACTTGAGCCAGTTCGGCAAAGCTGGGCCACTGGCGAGCCGGTCGAATGGGTAAATGTTCACCAGCTTCCAGACTATGCCCGTTTCAGCCACGCTGTTCACGTTAAGAACGGTGTCGGATGTGAAACCTGTCACGGTCGTGTCGACCAGATGGAAATAGTCAAGCTGGCCGAGCCGCTTTCCATGGGATGGTGCCTCGAGTGTCACCGTCAACCTGAGTTGTATCTGCGTCCAAACGAGCAGATTACGACGATGGGTTATACGCAAACAGCGGATTTCGTCAAAGAGAACCTGCAGCGGATCAAGAATGAGAGCATTCAGCCACCGACAAACTGCTCGGCCTGCCACTATTAAACTGAATCGTGTCTCTTCGAAACAGACCGACCACACGTTGCCGTCCACACTATGATTGAATTACCAGTAATCACGAAGCCCGAAAGTGATAGCGGTTCTCCGCACAAGAGATTCTGGCGATCCCTTCGCGACCTCGAACGGGATCCCGAATTTATCCGCTCGGCCAAGACGGAATTTTTGCCTGGTGCCTCGGATGCACCTGGCGAATCTTCGAGACGCCAGTTTGTTCAACTCATGGCAGCGTCAATGGCGATGGTCAGTCTATCGGCCTGTCGGAAGCCGGTCGAGAAGATCTTGCCCTACACGCGCAAGCCAGAGGAGATCGTCCCCGGCAATGCGCTTCATTATGCTACCTCAATGCCAGATCGTGGGGTCGTATCAGGCCTTCTTGTAGAGAGCAGGGAAGGGCGGCCGGTCAAGATCGAGGGCAACCCCCAGCATCCGTACAACCAGGGAAGCTCGGGTGTTTTTGAGCAGGCGTCAATTCTGAATCTGTATGATCCGGACAGGTCACAACAGGTTCTTCGAGATGGTACGACCTCAACCTGGGCTGATTTTGTTGCAGCAGCTCGACAACTTGGTTCCTCGAATCGAACGCTTGCTGTAGTCTCAGAACCCGTTTCATCACCGACTCTCGCAGGCTTGCGGAGTCAGCTTTCACAGAATTTCGGTACGGTACTCTGGTCCGAGTATGATCCTACCCTTGCAGGACGGCAGGAAGCAGGTTACTCGAGCGCCTTCGGAACTCGTGTAAGACCGCGATTCCGTTTTTCACAGGCGACCACAATCGTATCTTTTGATGCGGATTTTCTGGCTCCGACATCTTTCGGCTTCATTGAGAATACGCGTGAGTATGCGGCAAGTAGACGAATTACCGAACCGACCGACTCCGTAAGTCGCCTGTATGCAATCGAGAGTGATTACTCGATTACCGGCGGAATGGCTGACAATCGGCTAGGTCTAAGGTCAGGAGAAATCGCTTCTTTCGCGGCAGCCGTTGCATCACTGGTCGGCGTTGCAGGTGCAGGTCGAGCGGGCCTCGCGTTTGTCGATCATCCATTTGCGAAAGCGATAGCGGACGAGCTGCAGCAATCCGGTCGAAATTCTGTCTGTGTCGCAGGCGCGTCTCAACCAGAGCTTGTTCACACGCTGTGCGCGGCGATTAACGATCAGCTGGGTGCCATTGGTACAACGGTTGAGCTGCTGAACACTTCAACAGTTTCGCAGCCGAATACGAGCGTGGAAGATGTTATCTCTCGCATGCGATCAGGAACAGTAGACGTGTTGCTGGTTTTAGGCGCAAATCCCGCATACGATATTCCATCATCGTTTGCTGAGGCAATGTCGAGCGTTGCTACGACGATCCATTGTGGTAGTCATGTTGATGAAACAGCCAGGCTGGCCGGCTGGCATCTACCGAAGTCTCACTACCTCGAAGCCTGGGGGGATGGCCGTGCCTATGACGGGACACTCTCCGTCATCCAGCCGCTAATCGCTCCACTCTACGATTCGCACTCTGACATTGAGGTTCTCAACGTACTGGCTAATGGAACGGACCTGGCCGGCTACGATCTTGTTCGACAGCAATGGTCGAATGTAATATCCTCGAACTTTGAACAGCGATGGAAGCAGGTGCTGCACGATGGTATACTTCCATCGACGTCATTTGCAACCGTCTCTGCAAGCACCGGCGCCATCAATTTTGCAGGCCTCGCCGCTAACGCGGTCGATGATATTGAGGTAGTCATCCGTGCTGATTCTACAGTGCTGGATGGCTCGTTTGCAAACAACGCCTGGCTTCAGGAGACTCCCGATCCAGTTACAAAAATAGTCTGGGACAACGTTGCGCTTCTAAGTCAGGCAACGGCTGACCAGCTTGGTGTTGGAGGGTATGTCAGCAAAGGAAAATATTACGCCGACCTGATTACCATAGAGGCAAACGGTTCAAGCGTCGAGCTGCCCGTGTGGATAGTTCCGGGACATGCGGACAACAGCATAACACTTTCCCTCGGATACGGTCGAAACATATCGACAACCCGCGAGCAACGAAGAAAAGTATTTTTCGATACGGACCAACGAACTGATGTGTACGGATCCGGTGCTCTGGCCAACGGAGTTGGCAAGAACGTTGCTGTCCTCAGGACCGGCCCGGCCGAATCCATCGTGCGCGGTGTTTCGGTCAGTCGAACAGGAGCAGATTATCTTCTGGCGACCACACAGGATCATGGTGCAACGGAGCCTGACAGCGTAACCATCGAGAAACGTGATCCCGTTCGAATGGCGACAGTCGATGAGTATCGAGCTAATCCGGACTTCGTTGTTGAGACGGAGCCGCTCCTGCCGGGTGGTGAAGACTGGGATGTCTATCCTGAACTCTGGAGCAAAAGTCATCCAAAAGAAGAGAATGCATTCAAGGACAACCCGTACTTCCAGAATCAATGGGCAATGTCCATCGACCTGAATACGTGTACCGGCTGTAATACGTGTATGGTTGCGTGTCAGAGTGAGAATAATATTCAGGTAGTCGGCAAAGATGAGGTGAGTCGTGGCCGGGAGATGCACTGGATTCGCATGGACCGGTATTTTGTCAGTGACGGGGACCTGTCTGACAATCCCCAGATGGTCGTGCAGCCTGTGCCGTGCATGCATTGTGAGAATGCACCGTGCGAATCAGTTTGCCCGGTAGCTGCTACGGTCCACTCCCCGGACGGTACGAATCAGATGATCTATAACAGATGCATCGGGACTCGATATTGCGCCAACAACTGTCCTTACAAAGTGCGCCGATTCAATTTTTACAACTGGACGAAGACACTTCCCCTCTCGGTTCACATGGCACAAAACCCGGACGTTACTGTGCGATCCCGCGGGGTAATGGAAAAATGCTCTTATTGCATCCAGCGAATCCGCAAAGCCAATGCGGTTTCAAACCTTGAGAATCGAACTATTGAAGAGGGAGATGTCCAGACTGCCTGTCAGCAGGCTTGCCCGGCGCAGGCGATTACCTTTGGAGACCTGACTGATCCGGACAGTGAGATTAACAAAGTTCGGAGCAGCAGTCGCAGATACGAGATGCTGGCACCGCTTAATGTCAAACCGCGCACATCGTATCTCGCAAGGATCAACAACCCTGATCCGGCACTCGCACAGAGCGAAGCATAAACTGAATTATCAGAACCAGAAAAAACTGTGAGTACAACAAACACGGGTGATGCCAGGGAGCTGGCAGTCGACTTTCATGGAGACGAACCGCTGATCAGCGGTGACATGTCATTCCATGATATCACCGAGCTCGTCTCCGGTCACACAGAGAAGCGAACACCTCTCGGATGGCTTGCGGCGTTCGCAGTGGCCAATATTGGCTTGCTGATTCTTGTTACCTCAATCGCATACCTGTTCTGGAACGGAACGGGAGTATGGGGACTGAACAACCCCGTTGGTTGGGGTTTCGCCATTGTCAACTTTGTGTTCTGGGTCGGAATCGGTCATGCCGGTACACTCATCTCCGCGATCCTGTTCTTGTTCAGACAGCAGTGGAGAACGGCCATCAACCGTTCCGCCGAGGCGATGACCATTTTCGCAGTCATCTGTGCCCTCGTGTTCCCGGGAATTCATGTCGGTCGTGTCTGGGCCGCGTACTGGATGCTTCCCATTCCAAACCAGATGGAGATGTGGCCGCAGTTCAAGAGTCCGCTGCTCTGGGATGTTTTTGCAGTTTCGGTTTACTTCACGGTGTCTCTTGTTTTCTGGTATGTCGGAATGATCCCTGATCTGGCTACGTTACGAGACCGGGCGACCAAGGGACTGCGCCAGAAAGTGCTGGGCTTTTTCAGTATGGGCTGGACGGGAGCCAATCGGCACTGGCGCAACTACGAGAAGGCGTATCTACTTCTTGCCGCGCTGGCGACCCCGCTCGTGCTTTCAGTTCATTCGGTGGTTTCCTTCGACTTTGCTGTTTCGGTCGTCCCGGGGTGGCACACGACAATCTTTCCGCCCTACTTCGTCGCGGGCGCCATCTTCTCCGGATTTGCGATGGTAGTGACACTGCTCGTAATCGCACGGAGGATTTACAAGATTGAAAACATCATTACGATCGGGCACCTTGAAAAGATGAACATCATCATTCTCTTGACGGGAACGATGGTCGGCTTCGCGTACATCACTGAATTTTTTATGGCATGGTACTCGGGTGTCGAGTACGAACAGTATGCGTTCCTGAACAGAGCAACGGGTCCGTACGCCTGGGCGTATTGGACGATGATGTCCTGCAACCTTCTCTTTCCGCAGTTCTTCTGGATCAAGAAACTCAGGCGCAGTATCCCGTTCATGTTTGTGGCGTCAATTATCGTCAATATCGGAATGTGGTTTGAACGGTTCGTCATCACCGTTACATCGCTGCACCGGGACTACCTCCCAAGCTCATGGGATTACTACTCGCCGACCATAATCGACGTACTCACCTTGATAGGGTCTTTCGGACTGTTCTTTACTCTGTTCCTCCTTTTCCTCCGCTTCCTGCCAATGGTTGCGATGGCCGAGATAAAAGCAGTAAAGCCGGAAGCCGACCCACATTTTTATGATCACAGCGGAGACGGTCAGGCCAGTGGCACTCCTTCGCTAACCAGTTCGCATTCGGAGTAATCCGGGACAAGAATTATGATTAAAGAGATCACGACTCAGGTCAAATCGACGATGTCGATATTCGAAGCGAGGAAGGATCGCCTGTACGGTGTCCTCGCCGAGTTTTCGGATCCGGGGGACCTGTACCACGCTGCGGAGAAAGTCCGTGACGAGGGATACCGCCACTTTGATGTGCACAGCCCCTTTCCGATCCACGGAATGGACAAGGCCATGGGCCTCGGAAATTCGAAAGTTGGCTATATCACGCTTATCGGTGGACTCACCGGACTGGCGACAGGGATACTGCTCCAGTGGTGGACGGGCGCCGTGGATTACCCTCTGAATATCAGTGGGAAACCGTTTTTTGCGTTCGAACCGTCGATACCGGTCATCTTTGAACTTACCATCCTGTTTGCAGCGCTGGGCGCGGTTGCAGGGATGTTTGCACTCAACGGACTACCCCGTCCATACAATCCACTTTTTTACTCGGAGAAATTCCACTCGGTAACAGACGATGGATTCTTTCTTCACATCGCAGCAAGTGACAAAAAATTTGAGATCATCAGGACAGTCGAGTTTCTGGAAGGGATCGGGGCTTCCTACATCGAAAAGATCGTTGACAAGAGCAGCGAAGACTAGCCGATGAAATCATCGAGATACATGAATAGATATTTACTTCCGGCGTTAGTGGTCCTGACCATTGGACTTGGAGCCTGTCGCGGCACATCGTCCGACAAGCCGCCGATTCATATCAATCCGAACATGGACCGACAGGAGCGGCTTGATCCGCAGGGCGAGAGCATGTTTTTTGCTGATGGCCGAGCCATGCGTTTGCCGGTACCGGGAACGGTTGCTCGTGGTCAATTGCGGACCGATGCTCGATTCTACGAGGGTCGAGACGCCGACGGATCCTTTGTTGCTTCCCTGCCTATCCCAATGACACGAGAAGTGCTGGAACGCGGCCGTGCTCGCTACAATATTTATTGCTCTCCGTGTCACGGTGACGACGGTGCCGGGCAAGGACCGGTAATTGCCGGCAACTACGGTTTTGTCCCTCCAGCCAGCTACCACATTGATCGCCTCAGGACGTCACCCGATGGTTATATCTACAATGTGATAACAGCCGGTTTTCAGACGATGCCTGCGTATGCGCAGCAGATCACGGTAGCCGATCGCTGGGCAATCGTCTCGTACGTGCGGGCACTTCAGCGAAGCCAGGGTGCCCTCGAGGGCGACATTCCTGCGAGCACGTTGGCCGAGATACAGGCTAACGCAAACGTAAACATCAATTAGATCACGCTATGTCATCAAAATTACGTTCAAGTTCACCTCTGACGTGGTTGATCGATCCGTTCTCTCCAACCGAGGAATCAGCCAGGTCGGATTTTCGACCGGGAAGAGGTTCACTGCTATGGATTGTGCCGACCATGATCGGGATAGCCTTGCTGGCAGTTAGTGCAGTCGGTTGGTCTATTGATCCCGGACAGTTCTACTTCTCCTATCTCGTCGGTTGGGCATTTTGTCTGTCGATCGCTGTCGGCGCGCTGTTCTTCGTTCTGATCCAGCATCTAACAAAAGCGCGTTGGAGCGTCGTCGTTCGAAGGATTTCAGAATCACTCATGTGGACATTCCCTCTGCTCTTGGTTCTGTCGATTCCGATCATTCTCGGAATGCATGATCTCTTCCATTGGACTCACGAGAACCTGTACGACCCGGCTGACTCACATTACGATCCAATCCTTGCGGGCAAACGGTCATACCTGAATACGCCGTTCTTCCTGGTCCGCATGGCAGTGTATTTCATTGTATGGTGTACACTCGCTTACAGGCTCTATTCACTTTCCGTGCGGGAAGATTTAACTGGTGCTGTCGATATCAAGGCGAAGCAGCGAAAGGTCAGTGCCATTGGTTTACCGTTGGTTGCAGTAACTACTGCTTTTGGTTCTTACGACTTCCTGATGTCGGTCGACCCACACTGGTTCTCGACAATTTTCGGGGTCTACTTCTTTGCTGCGTCATTCTGGACGGTGCACGCTCTGATTGCGCTGATCGCAATTCTGCTTCAACGCGGTGTTGGCTTGCAAAAGATTGTGACGGCCGAGCACTACCAGGATCTGGGGAAGATGATGTTCGGGTTTACCGTGTTCTGGGCATATATCGCGTTCAGTCAGTATATGCTGATCTGGTACGGAAATCTTCCGGAAGAAACGATCTGGTATAGACACCGGCTGGAGCACGGCTGGGAGATGCACTCCGCCGCGCTATTGATAGCCCATTTCATTATCCCGTTCTGGGTACTTGTTTCACGGGGTGCAAAACGCAAGAAAGCAATTCTGGCGTTCATGGCCATCTGGTTCCTGGTAATGAACTGGTTCGACATACACTGGATTGTTATGCCAGTGCACGCCGCTGATCACGCTGCAGTTCACTGGTTGTCTCTTTCTTGCTGGTTAGGGTTATTCGGAGTTGTTTTTGGCTCGGTGATGTATCGATTGCGGCGACACAGTCTTGTTCCTCAAAACGATCCGTACCTGTCATCGTCCCTGGCATTTACAAATTCATAACGGACCGCTGGTTTGACCTGTTTTGATTGCCTCTTCATTCTACTTTCACCAGAATGATTGATCTATCTATTCGTGGCGGAGTTAGCATCGGTCCCAAGCGAGTGCAGAATAGATGAGTGATACAGTAAGTCTTTCAAAGCCGCAAAACGACGCAATCGTTAACGGCGCAGATTTCACGCTTGTATGGCACGATACCGGCCATGCAGAGTCCTATCGCATTGAGGTTGCGGAGGATCTTGAATTTGCGACCGTAATTCTTGTTGAAACGGTTTCCGGCGCCGGGAAACTCCGACTCCAAAACCGGCTCGGAGAGTCGGGTGAAGTCCTTTTCTGGCGAGTAACTGCCGAAAAAAATGGCAAATCGTACTCGAGCCAGATCGGCGCCTTTGAAACGTGGTCCGCGATCCATACTGATGAATACGAGGAAGGTGCTGACCCTTCGGCTGTTGCAGCAGGCGTCGAGCCTGAAGACATCGAAATCGGCCCGATAATAAGGGTTGTTGGACTTGTAATAGTGTTTCTGATTTTTGCAATTGTGGCTCTGTTCAACTGGGTTGATATCGAAGAGGAGAGTGCGCGAATTAGTGCTATTACGGTGGACACCAATCCCGTCGTCCGTGAAGCTATTCTAGAGGCACAAAAGAATATCCAGCAATATGGACGAAATGCAGACGGTTCGTTTCGTATTCCAGTTGAGCAGGCAATGGATGTGATGGCAAATAATGCTGCCACGTCAACAGGGGGTACCTATACCAACATTGTGAAGCTAGTCCCCTGATACGTGAAGTTTAGCATATACATACTAGCACCCCTGCTTCTAACGGTAATTGCTACCGAGGGAGTACGTGCTCAGTCATCCATGCAGATTCAGTCGGAACAATTGCTTTCCGGCGTCGGATTTGATGAGAAACCCGGATCCATTATGGATCTGGATGCACCGTTTGTCGATCATAATGGGCAGGCCGTTACGTTGCGCGACTATCTGCAGGATGAACGGCCAGTCATTCTGAACTTCGCGTACTACAACTGTCCGGTGATCTGCAGCGTGATGCTCGATCAGATGGCAGTATCAATGAGCGAAGTAGGACTCGACCTGGGGGCAGATTATGAGGTGGTCACTGTCAGTTTTTCTGCTGACGAAGGCTACACTCTTGCCGCAACCAGTCGGGAGGGCTTTCGACCGAAAGTAGATGACCGCGAAAACGGCTGGCAGTTTTTGACCGGAAGCGATGAGTCGATAACAGCTCTGGCAGAATCTGCGGGTTTTCGCTTCAAGTGGATTGAGGAGAATGGCGAATATGCTCATCCGGCGGCTCTTATATTCTTGAGTGACGAAGGCAAAATTACGCGCTACTTACATGGTCTCCAGTATCCTGCCTCTAATGTTCGGTTAGCGCTTCTCGAAGCAGCTGAAGGACGGATTGGTACCGTATGGGATCAAGTGGTTATGTATTGCTTTCGATTTGATCCAAGTTCGAATTCCTACGTGCTTCAGGCGACTAACTTGATGAAGCTAGCCGGTCTTATCACGGTAATAGGAATAGTTTTTATGTTGTCGTTCGCCTGGATGAGAGAGCGCAGACGGCAGTCGGCGATGCATTTAGCGTCCTAACAAAACAAAATTATGGGAGATAAAGGGACATTCTGGTTGCCGGAAAGCGGCTCTACGCTTTCTCCGGGACTCGATTCGCTATTCTATTTTACATACTGGATTAGCGTTGTGATATTTGTAGCGGTGACGGTCGCTGTTATCGTGTTCGCAATTAAATACCGCAGACGGAATGACAGTGATATTCCACCTATCGTGCACGAAAACAAGCTGCTGGAAACGGCATGGATTGTTGTTCCGACCATTCTGGTTTTGATTGTTTTCACCTGGGGTTTTCGAAGTTTCCTGAAACTCCACAGCCCGCCAGCCAATGCGTACGAGATTCAGGTTACGGCCAAGCAATGGTTGTGGGACTATACGTATCCAAACGGCAAGACGAGCACCGGCGACCTTGTGGTACCGGTAGATCGTCCGGTGCGTCTGGTCATGACGAGTACGGATGTCCTCCACAGTTTCTTTGTGCCCGCATTCAGGGTGAAGCAGGATGTCGTTCCGAACCGGTATTCATCGGTATGGTTTGAGGCGACCGGGCAGGGCGAATACCATATTCTCTGCACCGAGTATTGCGGGACTCAGCATTCCGGTATGCTTGGCAGTGTGATTGTCCAGTCTGCTGAAGATTTTGACGCGTGGCTTCAGAGCGGCGTTGAGGATATGGCTCCAGCCGAGTATGGAGCTTTGCTGTACACACAGCAGAATTGCAACGTGTGTCACTCGGTTGATGGGACACGACTTGTAGGGCCGACGCTTCTGGGTCTATTCGGCAGGCAGACTACCTTCACAGATGGTACAACTGCGGTTGCTGACGAGAATTATATCATGGAGTCTATTGTTAATCCAATGGCGAAAATAGTAGAGGGGTATCCACCCGGGATGCCAACAATCTACTCGTCATTTGATAGTGATCAGCTCAATGCCCTGGTGGCATTCATTAAAGAACAGCAGTGAGGTTAGCGGCGAATGAGTGCAACGCAAACCGTTGGTACGGAATCAGGCCGTAGTGTATCCGCTCCGGTAAATTATTTAAATCACGATAAGTCGATCAAGGGATGGTTGTATACCGTCGACCACAAGCGGATCGGACTGATGTATCTCGCGACCGTTTCGATCGCGTTCCTGGTTGCAGGCCTTCTGGCACTGGCCGTACGAACCGAGTTGTTCTCCCAGGGCAGGACGATCATGGATGCGGATACGTACAACCAGTTCTTCTCGCTGCACGGGATAATGATGGTATTCCTTTTCATCATACCGTCAATTCCGGCTGCCCTAGGCAACTTCGTCATGCCGATTCAAATCGGGGCAAAGGATGTCGCGTTTCCGCGACTGAACCTCGCCAGCTATTATATATTTGTGATCGGCGGAGTTCTTGCAGTCACGGGTATACTCGTAGGACAGATTGACACGGGATGGACATTTTATACGCCGTACTCGAGTCGACTGGGCGCTCCGGTCCTCTTCCTGACCAGTGCAGTGTTTATCGCCGGCTTCTCTTCGATTCTGACGGGTCTTAATTTTATAGTGACCATCCACAAGATGCGAGCACCGGGTCTGACATGGAACCGGCTTCCTCTCTTTGTCTGGAGCATCTACGCAACGAGCATCGTGCAGGTACTGGCAACGCCTGTGATCGGGATAACCATGGTGCTGCTGTTTATGGAGAAGGCTCTTCAGATCGGGATTTTTGATCCTGCTCTTGGAGGTGATCCGGTTCTGTTCCAGCACTTCTTCTGGTTCTATTCGCATCCGGCTGTTTACATCATGATATTGCCGGCGTTCGGTATCATCTCTGACCTGATCGGCACATTTTCCCGCCATGAGGTCCAGGGTTACAAGTTCGTCGCGCTATCATCAGTTGCGATCGCATTCCTTGGCTTTCTAGTTTGGGGTCACCATATGTTCGTATCGGGCCAATCGGTTGTGTCATCGATTATTTTCTCGCTGCTGACGTACCTGATTGGTATCCCGACCGGCGTCAAGGTCCTCAACTGGGTTGGGACGATGTACAAGGGGTCTATTTCCCTGCAAACACCCATGCTGTACGCGCTGAGTTTCCTGATCCTGTTTACGATCGGTGGCCTGACCGGTGTTATGCTCGGAGTGCTTTCGGTTGATGTTCATCTCCACGACACGTACTTCGTGGTGGCGCACTTCCACTATGTGATGATGGGCGGTACTGTCATCGCCGCTCTCGGTGGACTGCACTACTGGTGGCCGAAGATGACAGGCAAGATGTACAACGAGACAAATGGTCGCATAGCTGCTGTTCTGATCTTTATCGGGTTCAACGTGACCTTCTTCACCCAGTTTATCATGGGAAGCAAGGGAATGCCAAGGCGATACTATGATTACCTGCCCGAATTTGAGATCTATCACATGATCTCTACCATCGGATCGTTCTTGCTCGCGATTGGTCTCTTCATGGCAGCAGGAGGATTGATCGCTTCGTTCTGGAGAGGAAAGAAAGCAACGTCTAATCCTTGGAAGTCTCTCACGCTGGAGTGGACGCATACGACATCGCCACCCGACCCGCACAACTTCCATCATACACCAATTGTAACACGCGGACCATACGATTATCATCTTGCTCCAGAAATCTTCGGAGAACCCGGGGGAGATGGAGCGGTGGTGTCAGCGCAACCTGACACGGATCCGGTTCAGCAGTAGGTTCCACAAGTTTATCGAATTACACTATGAGTGAAGCAGTCGCGACCGCAGAGCAAATACATGGTCATGATGACCATCCTGCGCATTTGCAACATCACTTCGTCACTTCGGATCAACAGTTCGAAGCGTCAAAGATGGGCATGTGGTTATTTCTGATAACGGAGATTCTTCTGTTCAGTGGAATGTTTGTCGCCTACACAGTCTATCGTGTGTGGCATCCGGAGGTCTTTCAAGGAGTCAGTTCCCTTCTGGACTGGCGTTTGGGAGGCCTTAACACGATTGTGTTGCTGGCTTCGTCCTTCACAGTCGCGATGTCAATTCATTTCGCACAGAAAAACAATCAGAAAGGGCTCGTTATCAACCTTGTGATTACGCTTCTGTGCGCGTGTATTTTCCTTGTCGTAAAGTACTTCGAGTACACCGGAAAATTCTCTCATGGAATATTTCCGGGGATCGCCTACCACCCTCATGGTGACTACGCGGTGTATGACATCCCTTACGCCGGGCAGTTCTTCAGTATCTACTACATCATGACAGGGATTCATGGATTCCACGTTCTGGTCGGGATCGGAGTATTTATCTGGATAACAATCCGCGCTATCAAAGGAGACTTTACAAGTGCCTACTACACGCCGGTCGAATTGACGGGGTTGTACTGGCACCTTGTTGATATCATCTGGATCTTCCTTTTCCCGCTCCTATACCTCATCTAAAACGACTCTGAACTTATGGCTCACGATTCACACAGCGGGCATCACATCGTATCCCAGAGAGTGCTGATTACTGTCTTCGCATCACTGGTCGCGTTGACCGTTCTGACGGTGATTACAGCACAGTTTGTCGATATCGGCGTTCTCAACCTGCCTCTGGCGCTGTCAATAGCAGGACTGAAGGCGATGCTTGTCGTCACGTTCTTCATGGCGCTGAAGTACGACAACCCGATGAACTCGCTGATTCTTGGTATCGGTGTGATCTGTGTAACCGTATTCCTGGTCTTCACGCTTTTCGATACCGCTTTCAGGGGAGATATGCCCAATGTCGATTCGCAGACTATTTCCGATACGGAAGGACGGAATCTGAATCAGGAAGCGCGAGAAGCGCGAGAAGAGTCTGCGGGCGCTCAGCACTGACCTCCCGCCGTGGTTCACGAAAAGTATTTCCAGGAATCGCGGGCTTGCAACATTACCCTGAGTTGTCTAGTTACATTACTATACTGACTAGAGACTCATGCCCTGGCTATTCACCCTGATAGTAGCTCCCATCCTGTTTTTTCTGTTGACGTGGATCCTCGTCACAGCCGTCAGAATTCTCAGGGCAGATCGTACAGTGCGTCTCGAACGTGCCTCCACATTTGTTCATCGCAGGACAGGCGCTCGAAAAGTAATGGCGGTCGCAGTCAAGTCTGAATCAGACACACGCGAAGCGTACGAAAGGGATGAGTCCTACATGCTGGCAGATGGGTGGTCTTCAGGTATCCCGAACTCATGGCACAGCGAACTCTGGATCCGACGCAACTAGTCTTCTGACCTACTTAAGTTCGAGCAACTTGTCGAGATTCTTGACCAGGTACTGCCCGAGAGTTTCTAGCGACTCGTCAATATTCAGCAGTAAATTGATATCCTCGCTGTCGATGACTCCTGCAACGACTT
Organism: Rhodothermales bacterium; assembly: GCA_013002165.1. GTDB lineage: Bacteria > Bacteroidota > Rhodothermia > Rhodothermales > JABDKH01 > JABDKO01. Next base: position 46,974 of record JABDKO010000172.1, read on the forward strand.
TCACAATTGAACATGGAATTCCGTGTGTTGCGGAAACGTACGCAACGCCATAGCCAGTCATGTCAGTGATGTCGGCAATCCTTTGCCAGTAGGTAAGTTCAGTCTGCCCGTGGATGGAGTGATCCTGAGTGATTAGTCGTGCATCCTTGAGTTTCTTGAACGATTTAGCCAGCGGCATCCGGGGATAGGTCGGAGCAGCCAGTTCAACTCTGTCACCTTCGAGAACATGCACTGCCCGACACACCGAGCCGATCGGGATTTCCGGCACGAGGGACTGGCACGATCCCACATGGAGAAGATGTGAGACCTCGTTTCCTACGAGAAGGCGCTCGGTCCGAAGGGTAGCTTTAATTTTGCCGGAGCCGACGATTATTATAGTAATCTGATCGTCGCTGGCTACCTCGTTCTCTGTCAAGCCCTCAAACCTGCCACGCTGATACAACTTCAAAAAGGGTCGGGATTCAGCCTCCGTGGCAAATACTACTGCAAGCATGTGTGAACAGTTGTCGGTTTGGAGTGTAATAACGGCTCTAACGACCGGTATGCGTAGACTTACAGTATCGACTGCTTTCTAAATACCTAACTCATGAAGATAATCGAATTACTTGAAAATCGACGCGAGTCTCTGATTTCGTACGAGATTATTCCACCAGTACGTGGTGGTTCAGTGGGTGATATCCTTCGCCTCGTCGAGACGGTAATGAAGTATCAGCCTCCGTTCATTGACGTTACAAGTCATTCAGCAGAGGTACTTTACGAAGAATTACCGGACGGCACTTGGCGAAGAAAGGTCAAAAGAAAACGCCCGGGTACAATAGGTTTGTGTGCGGCAATTAAGGGTCGGTTCGGCGTCGAGGCGGTTCCACACTTGTTGTGCGAAGGCTTCACGCGAGAAGAAACTGAAGATGCATTAATCGAACTCAACTACCTTGGCTTGCAGAACCTAATGGCGCTTCGGGGAGATAAGGGTGGTTTTTCCAAACCTCTTCCTGCAAGCAAGTCACGCAATCGACGGGCTACAGAGCTCGTTGAACAGATTGTCGACATGAATGAGGGTCGATTTCTGGAGGAGCTGATTGACGCGGTACCAACGGATTTCTGCATTGGCGTCGCTGGTTACCCCGAAAAACACTTCGAAGCACCGAACATGGCTCGCGATCTGCAGAACCTCAAAGAAAAGGTGGACGCGGGTGCCGACTACATAACGACACAGATGTTTTTCGATAACCAGCACTACTTCTCCTTTGTTGAAAAGTGTCGCGCAGCCGGTATCGACGTTCCCATCCTTGCCGGTTTAAAACTTCTGACCTCCAAATCTCAACTCAAGAGTCTTCCAAGTCGGTTCTACATTGATATCCCGGAAGCATTGACCGCTGAAGTCGAGGCCGCCGATCCCAAACACGTCACAGATATTGGTGTTGAATGGGCCATCAAGCAGTCAGAGGAGCTTCTAAACGCCGGAGTGCCGTGCCTCCATTTCTACATTATGCAGACTGCCGCCCATGTGGAGCGTGTTGTGTCGAGCCTGCGAAAAATGGCGTGACCACATCTCCGGTCACGATCACTCTTACTTGCGGCGACCCCGCAATTTGGCCTTGTAGCGCAGCAGCTGTCGACGGAGTCTCTGAGCACATCGATCGATAGCTTCTTCATGTGAAGATGCCATGTCGCGAGCCGATAGCTGTTGCCGGTAAACATTCAGAATGATCTCGGCCTCGTGATCTTCAGGGTGGCCCTTTTCGACACTCAATATTGTCGATGCATCTGTAATACCATCGTAAACCTGATGCAATTTTGAGATGCGAGCCTCGATATGATTTCGTAAATCATCGTTGAGATTGAAGTGCCGGGCGGTGATTCTGGTCTGCATGTACTTCTACCCAATAATCAACAGGTCTCCTCCGATATGATGAACATTTCTCGGCAGAAATGCTACGACTTGTACTAAAATAATTCGCCTTCCGGCATTACATCGCTATGTAGGAGAGGATAGCATCCTCGGCAATAGTCATGGCGGATTTGCCTTGCTCGTCCGAGTCATCCATTCCCGTCAGATGCAGGATGCCATGGACGACATAACGCAGGAGTTCCCGTTCGGGAGTGGCTGAAAATTCGTGGGCACGCTCCAGAGCCATCTCGGCATCGACATATATCTCACCTTCAAGCATTTCTTCGGGATCCGACAGAACGAACGACAGGACATCCGTTCGGTAGTCATGACCGAGGTATTCCTTGTTCAGTCTGTGAACCAGTGAGTGACCGGCGATAACAACGGTTACTGTACCAGAGGTTACGGATCGATGGTGAAGTGCCTTCTGAACGGCATCGTGGACGGCAGTTTCCGGGAGGTCGAGTGCCTGCTCGGGATCAGGGTCCCAGACAACATCAATGTTGATTGACACGCCTAGCCCAGGTCGTCAAACAGGGTGTCACTCATAGACAAGGCGACACTGCTCATAACAAGTTCAGGTGGCAACTGCATATAATCAGTATTCAGAAGCTCATCATCGACGTTTGCGTACAGGGAGCACCCTGCCTCGCGCTCAACAACGAGGCCATTTGTAACATCTCCGCGCTTGGCAAAAAAGATGACCTCACCAAGTTCTTTACTTGCAATAAAGCCGGTGCAGCCCTGCAACTGAAGAAAAGAGTTGGTAGCGTAGACAGAGACAAGATTCGGGAATTGTTTGTGTGCTACACCTTTCGGGAGCAAGACATTGTCACGAATTTCTAATGACACACTTCGTCCCGATTCCGGTTCGGTAACTACCAGTCTAAAGAGCGGCCCTTCCCGCTTTGCCTCGACCTCCAACACGTCAGCAATTCGATCAATATCTGCTTCGCTAAACGCAAATGCCATCTTCTATACCCGATGTAAACCCGAGAATACTTGTCCTTTGACCCGGGAAAGATAGCCCGAAGTGCAAGTAATTACAAAGTGAGTTTACTAGCCTTCGTCCGGTTGGTTACGCTGTAAAGCGTCGTCTGATACCAGGACGTCGTCGACGATCGCAGACTCATCGCTATCGATGGGTTCCACGTTTATGGCATGGATACCTTTGGGACCATCCTCGATACCGTATTGAACCCGTTGGCCGGTTCGCAAAGTTCTAAATCGCTGGCTTGAGGCTATTTGCGAGTAGTGGATGAAGATGTCTTCGCCACCATCAGGGTCGACCAGGAAACCATAACCTTTCTTCGCGTCAAACCATTTGACGACACTTTCGTAAAGTGCCATTGCAAGCCTCCGATACGCTTTTTGCCTCAACGTGGGTGGTCAGAGCGGGTTGTTGCCGGCCATCTACTCGGAACTGCAGCAATCCGAATTGCTAGATTTGGGTGTTTTCTGATCAGTGCTAAGTGGGTAAAAATATAGAGATCGGCCTTTCAAACTGTCAAGTATTCTGATCGTAACATGAAAACTAGCTCGGCCTTTCAACTAATTGCAGGTTCATTTGCAGGAGCACTCGCCGTAGCAGGCGGGGCATTTGGTGCGCATGCACTGCAAGATGGTCTTTCTCCTGATCGATTCGACACGTACCAGACCGCTATGAGCTACATGCTTGTTCACGCGATATTGCTGGTTTCCATGTCAACGTTGACCTTGAACACGCAAACGAGGATGCTTGGTTTGGCCGGGATACTCGTTTTCGCAGGCCTGTGCGTTTTTTCGGGAAGCCTGACTATTCTGGTATTGTTAGATTTCCCGGCACTTGGAGCCATTACGCCAATAGGCGGAATACTTCTAATTGGCGGCTGGGTGTGTCTTGGTATTGCGGGAATCAGGCACTGGCGAGCCGCCGCTGATTAGATAAGATCCTCTTCTTCAAAAAGTAGAGTGATGCTTGGCACAAAACCGTGCTCCTCTGCTAACCCCAACAGGACGTCCGCTGCTTCGACCGGGGTAAAATAGCTTCCGAACTCTTCGCTATCGACGGCGAGCACATAGCCAATTTCATCCTCGTCCGAATCTACGTCGTAGTCTTCCCAGTCTGTGGCCTGCTCGATCACAAAACTACCGACATCGGGGACGAACGACGCGATAAAGCACTCTTTTTTTTCCTGGGGATCAACCAGGCTAATGTTGCCAATCGCACCAAATTCGTCGTCGTAGAAGAGAGCTTCCGCGAGTATCTGGATAGTAAAATCTGCGAGGTCAAACGTTTCCATAGTGGGCCCGGATAGTTTAGCGAGTCGCATGGATTGCGCCCCGCGATCCCAAGATAATGAACTTCAATCAACCAAGCCGATTTGCGAAAGTAACGACCCATCAATATCTCCGAACTCTTTCAGGAAACTGGGCAAGTTTGCGGCCGATACCTCATCCGGTTCAAGTTCGAACACATCAACTATGTTTGTAATGAGTGATTCTCGAATCTGGACTGTTTCCGGTTTTACCCCCAGCTCTTTCTCCATGGAGGTGACACCCCGGTCATCAATTCCACAGGGAACGATGCGACTGAAGTACGTGAGGTCGGTACTTACATTTAACGCCAGTCCGTGCATTGTCACCCAGCGACTTGCCTTGATTCCCATAGCACATATTTTTCGTTCCGGACCATGAGAGTCAGCTGTCACCCATACACCTGTTCGGCCTTCGAACCGGTCGGTTGAAATATTCCACGAAGCACACGTCCTGATTACTGCCTCCTCGAGGTATCGTAGATACTTGCCGACGTCGGTAAAAATCTGTTCAAGATCGAGGATCGGATATACGACGAGTTGACCGGGACCGTGAAAAGTAATGTCACCGCCGCGATCTATATGAACAAATGAGGCGCCGATGTCATCGAGCTCGTCGCTACTCGCGAGAAGATTCTTCTCGTCGCCGCTCTTGCCGAGCGTAAACACCGGGGGATGCTCAACCGTAAACAACACATGAGCCTTTCGATTCCCGGAACGTTTTCCGTTGACGATAGACTGCTGAACACGACGCTGAAGTTCCCACATCGGGGCATACGGTGTGCGCCCCAGGTGGCAAACAAATATGTTTTTGACACTCAAAGCTTCTAATTCGCAATATTCAGTCGAATATTAAATGCACCGTTTATGTTTTGCGAGGACGGCTGTCGGCTGTCGCCCTGGAAGTTCTCATACTTCAACGCAAAGTTTGCCGTTACGCGGTCGCTGAATTGATAGCCAATCTGTGGCGAAATTGTAAAACGAGTGTGCGAGTTGATTACAGATACAAGATCTCCAGAAATCGCTTCCTGGTCCCTGAATTCAAAGTTCGGGTCATCAAATGACAGGGCCTTTCGGGCAAGCGCATCGCGCAGGCGATAGCGCCGATCAAGCGTTGTTGAACGTGATGCGGAGATGTTAAATGAAGCACGATTGTTCAAGATTTTCCCTTTCGAGAATGGAATCCTGAGCCCGGTTTTCTGGAAGCTTGCAGAGAACGTAAACTCCTCGGTCGTATTTTCAGAGACGTCTGCATTACTGGTACTGAGAGAGTAGGTGGCATTCCGATTCCAGGCAACTTTTGTTTGCATTCGACCCTTCCATGTGACATCAACGCCGACCAGAGGGTTGTAGCGACGCGTCACCCGAACACTCGTCGCCTCCGTCTCCGGTATGCGATACTGGATTGTTCTGAATTGAGTAATATCAAACTCTGCAGTCGCCGACGTACCGGCGAGCGCAAGGGAGTTGGTTCTGTAGTCTGCGCGATACTCGGCGGAGTACACGTGGCGCAGCGATGCGCTCTGAACAAGATTGCGGAGCCCCGGCAGCCTTCCAAGTCCTGTGTAGTTCAGTGTCCAGCCAGGAAGCGGTAACGGCAGCAGGCTGTTATTGTCAATTGTACCAAACCCGGTTGAGAATGCTTTTCTGAAGTCGGCTGACAGGGTGCCATTTGTCAGCATTTGACGCCCATCATTATTCCTGTCACCGACAATGACGGTCGTATCGAGGTCAGCAATAAACGTGAGGTACTGATTCTGAAACATTTCAAGATATGACGCGCCAAATGACCAGATAGAGGCAGAGTTTTGTCCCGACCGCGTTCTGGTCGTGTCTCTGGCACCCGTGTCGTCGATCCGGAACGTCTCGGATGCGGACGATGAAACATCAGCGTTCCAGTTCAGGCTTATCGTAAGGCTGCGACTCGGATTAAGAGTTGTTCTCGCCGTAACACGATCATTGTCTGTCAGGACATCCTGAACCTGAAGGTTTTCGTCGATGATTCGATTGCCATCCCCTGTGATTCTGCGGTTGAACCCGAATCGATACCCGAGTGGGGGGCCGTCGCCAAATAGGCTACTGTACAAGCTATACGGTGATGCCACAACAGAATCGGCACCGAACGTTCCGATATTGTTTGACTGTCCAGATCGAGATCCGCTGTACGTTACGCTAAAGTCTCGAATACCCGTGACCGCCAATGCGAAACGTCTGGCCACTGACACAGGGCTTATCCTCGGCAACCGAAGCCGCGACGGGACATCGACCTCAGATTCATCGGGCAGTGCAATTTCTTCAACATCAAGCGAGTCAGCATTTGCTGTCGAATCGGCCTGTTGTGCGAGCTGTTCACGAAGTCGCTCTTCGAGATCCCTGCGTTCCTGCTCGGCTTCTTTAGCACGTTTTCTTGCTTCTTTTCGTGAGTTTCTTTGAACATCGCGCTGCTGCTGGTATCGATCTTCAGCAGCCTGAAGGTTTTTGTAGAACCCGAACTTACGCCAGAAATCCTGGGGCCGGATTGTAATTCCCGAACGAATCGTTACCGAGTTAGATAAATTCGCTCCCGTCTGTCTATTGGCAGGGCTGTTCACCCAGTTGTATTGCACGCTGTAAACAATATCCTGGATAGATATAAAGTTGAGGGCCTTCGTCCTGCCGAGGTTTGGTCGCAACGTCGTGTTGAATCGTTGGCTGTTGTTCTCGGTCCGGATTCCGTTCGAACCCCGAAGAAGTCGACCGATGACAACTGATCCCCGCTCCAATTCGAGGTCCTCCTGTTGAAATGCCGTTACTTCAACCTGGCTGCTGTCGATCAGTCCGTCTGCAAGGGCATCGTCCAGCGTAGTGTTGTCGTAGATCAAACCGCTTTCAACATCGACAACTTTCGGTACAAGTACTGCACCCAGTTCGTTGAGCGTCTGGTTGGTATTCGTATCAATACTCAGGTTGAGAAACTTGAACGGATTGTACTGAAGACCGAAATTTCTCCCATGCCGGAATGAGTGTGTATCACGAAGCGGATTATCTGCCAGTATCTCGATTGTCGAAAGTGTGTCCGGCCGCAACGACTGGGCGCGATCGCGCGATTTGCTATAACTGCGGGACAATGACTGAGAAAGATTGACCGACTGAGGTACGTAGTTAAACCGTATGTCACCAACCGCCCCCAGCACCGGCACGCCTTCAAGAAACCAGAATGGCCGCACAGTTTTTGGATTTCGAACATTCAACCGGTAGCCAAGGTTGTTCTGCCATCTCCAGGAGTCGTTGAATGTTTGTGAAGGGTTTCTCGCCTTCGTATCTGAATATGAATAGGAAGCCGAAACACCGTCCAGCGTATTTTTGACCAGTTTTGACTGTGACCCTGATTTGCTAACCCGGGTACTGAATGAGCGGGAGAATGCATGTGTCTCGGCACTCAGCCGCGCGTCGGTTATCCGGTCGGCTTTTTCTTCATCGGAAATATCGGAGCGCGATTCGATCTGCTGAACGATGTCATCCAATCGGATATCGCCGCGGCTCGGGGCAAATCTTGGAGTTGAAGTCGATGACTGCACCTGCAGTGAGACTGGAATATTCCATCCGAATCTTTCCGGAATCGGATGATCGAGATTCAGGTCAGTCGTAAGACTCCAGCTTTCGCTGCTGCGTTGGTCTCTTTCGTCCAGACTGCTCGACAGCGAGCCAAAGCCATCTGTGCGGCGCTGAAAGTTTCCCTTGATGCTTCCCAGATCGGCCAGTTTGATATTCGCATTTGCCAGCCCGGCCCATCCGTTCTTCTCATCATATCCCGAAACGCGCAGCTCGTTGATCCAAACGATAACATCTTCAAGAACATTCGCAGGGTTTGCGAGCGTGTCGCTCGCCGGGTTTCGAATACCGACCACAATCGTATTTATTCGACCGAGCGACGGAGTGCCCTTGATGCCGAGGCGGGTACCTGGTGGTGCAAATTCTTCGGCATTCGGTCCTCGTACTTCCGCGCCGAGGACATTCCAGAATATTGAATCGGTTGGCGCACCACGTTGATCACGTTCAACCTTGAGCTGATTGAGCGCCGAGACTTCGATATTCACCGAGTTAAGGTCGATCGTCTCGCCATTGAACAGCACATTACTTTGCCACAGATCGTTCGAGGAGCCCGACGTTTCGCTGCTCGGTGTCAAAGGCTGTTCGTATTCGTAGTAATCGTTGGTTTCGTTCGCACCCAGGCGAACGAATAGACGCGCTTTCGAGCGACCCTCATCAATAGGGAGATTTTCCAGCATCGAGCCGTCGCCCAGAAGTCCGTGGAAATGAACGAACATTCGCAGATTCGAATACTTGAGAAGGTCGAGGCCCGTGTTGTACGGTTTGAAGATTGCAAGCTGATGACCGGGCTGCAGGTTCTCTGCCCGAAGAACCATCGCCTGCTCCCTCGTATTCTGTGCTCGGCCATTCGACAATCGGGTCTGGCTGATTACCGTGCCGGTCGGAGGAATGTAAACCGCGCTGTTCTCCTCGTTGTTAACACTGGAAATACTTATGCGGCTGTCAAAAGACTCGGGAGTCAATGCCGGGATTTCCTCATCCAGCGGAAGGTCGACCGCTTTCTGCCACTGGCTGCCCACAAGCTCAAGACTGGCGAATCGAACGGTAATCGGCACCTGATGCCCCGTGGTCCATACCCGAATAGACTCAATCTGACTGAAGTCCTGAATATCTCCCACCTTCCGGGTAAAGTCGCGAACCGGAATCCTGATCTGATACCAACCGGTCCTCTCACCGGCTTGACTTGTTATTTCCGTGACAACATAGTCATTGACTTCCGACGGGACAGCCTGCTGGTCCAGGATAGTTCTGCTCAGAGGAATTGCATACTCGAAGTATGAATTACGAGTGTCAACAGTCGAGTTTGAGTTCAGGTCTTCCGAGTCGGGGAATTTGGAGTTGCCGCGTCGAGCATCTGTTGGTGTGTTTACCGCCAGCTCGCGCTGCGATTCAAAGGCATTAAGCTCCTGACCAGCAAAGAACCGCGTGAACCTCTGCTGCAGCGTGACACCGTTAGGGTAAAATTCCGGATTCTCGAAGTACGAGTCGTTGGCAAAATACTGATAGTCATCTCCCGACGGATCTACCAATGCCTTGGCAACTTCAGCCTGATAGAGTGGATCTGGATTTGCAAGATCAAAGGAGTTCAGGAACTCAGCAAAATGCTCTGCTTCCGTTGCGAAGGATGGATAGTCTCCACCGTAAGACGCAAACCCGTCGATACCCAGATCTTCTGTGCGATTCGTTTCGGGATCAATCTTGACAACCTTGTCCCGAAGAGATGTCGGCTGTCGTGCCCAGGTTTCGATCGAAGACTCGGAGATCGTGGAAGTAGAGAGGCCATCCTCCTGGTTCAGCCTCTCATCGGGTAGAATATCTTCCGAGATAGATCCGAGGTCGAGATACAGGACGGCGTCTGTTCCAGCCTCGTTGTCAGGATTTTCTGCAAACGGCCGGATAATAAACTCGACGAACTCAATATTTTTCAGGCCGAAGTCGTTGAAGCCGTCAGGCAATCTCTGAGTCATACCTCCCCATGTTTCTTTGGGACTCGCGAGGAAAGACTGAAGCTCAGTTGTGTAGTTGTACGGTCCGCGTTCGCGAGGATTGAAGTAGTAATCCAGGGTCGAAAGTGTCTGATTCGGTTGACCCGAAATCTCCCGGTCAGGAAAGACCTCATCGATGCGTATCGTGCGTACCGCATTGGCATCGTACGCTACTACCGGTGTCAACTCTCTCAGCAAGCTCTCATTTACACGATACCACGCAAGGTTGCCGCGCCAGTTAGTCCGGAGCGAATCCGCGTCCGGTTCGGATGGTTCGATTATAGAAAGCGAATCAGGCGCCGAGGCGAGTTGCCACGAGCCGGGCTGGAGCAATGAAAACGTATTTTCGAATCCCTCAAAATCGTCGACATATGATATCCCGTCGAGCTCGTCGATATTAAAGTCCCGTCCGTCGTTCTGGAGTTCACGCCTGCTGCGCTCGAATGCTGTCGTTTGTGTGTGGCCGGGTCTGAGCTGCGCAAACTCTCCCGTTACTGTGATTCGGCTTTCCTCCTTCGTATTGATCAGCGGAATGCGATCGACCATCTGGGTGAGCCATCTCGGCCGAATGTCGAAGTTGCCATCGACTCCCCAGATGACGTTCGATATGGGCTCTTCACCAATCCGGAATTTGTCCGCAGGTGATTTCTGACTCAGCCTCATTAGCGTTGCACCGAGGCCCAGCCGGTCGTCAAGGTCGTAATCTGCCCTCGCACCGAGGAGAGTTTTCTTCTGAAGGTTGAAGAACGAATTCTGCTCGTACGAGATATCGAGATCGCGTCCCTCAATCAAATACGTCGGATTCGTAATTGTAAGTGAACCGCCGTTGTAATCAACGACAAAGTCGACACCTTCAGTCAAGTCTACTCCTGCCGACGTAACACGCACTGAACCCGGAACCACACCTGCGAATGATCCAAGATCATACGAGTCCTGAACAGAGCCCTTGTATTCGCCACGAATTCTGTACACGTCGAGCTGTGTTTCGCGTCGAGCGAATTCCTTTTTTTGCAAATACAGATCGTCAAAGACGTAGCGGCTCGCCCGCTCAGCTTTTTCCTCCGGTATACCCTGGGACTCTCCGACTACCTGTTGCATTCGATTACCGAATGGCTCCAGATACGGAAAGATTATCTGACCGCGAGATGGATTGATAGAGAATCCGGGGCGAAAGTCGAATATGTCATCAGCCCGGTTGGCTCCATCCTCGTCCAGCCTGTCAAGACCAAGCAAATCGATCAACTTCCGGCTGCTAAGGTCCTGAATTTTCGGCTGCGCCGCTGAGCCTGACGGCTCATAAAAAATGTCGAGAGTAAACCCGGTAGGATTTATTCCGCGACCCCTGATGTCATAAATGTTGCGAAGTTCCAGATACCAGTATGCTGGATTAAAATCAGCTGCGATGTTGGGCTGTTGAGGAGTCCCGGGGCGCAGGAGTTTCAGGACGAGACGAGAGTCTTCGTCGGCACCGCCCGAGTCCGTAGAAAAATCTCCTACCTGCTTCACCAGACCGCTGGCAACGTAGCGGTACGAAACCGCAACCGCTTCGCTTTCCTGCAACCGGGTCGTCAATGAGATGTACCCGAGGACTTTATCAATTTGATAGTCGCGGCCTTCCACAAGTTTTTTGAACGGCCCGGTCTGGAAGTCGGCATCGCTGAGTCCTTTGTTCCGAAGAAACGAACTGGCCGGTGTGTCTCGATCCCTGAGTAGTTCCAGATCTCCACCCGTGCCTTCAACGTATTGCTCGCGGTCGTTTGCATTGTCGGGCAGGGTCGACTGGTCAGTGTCCGTGAAGGCGTCTGCCTGGTCGAGGATATCACTCGGTTCGCCGAGATCGACGACTGCAACAACCTCCCGCACGTCATCATCTTCGGGGTTTGTCGTTTCAAACTTCCAGACCTCAATTTCCTGTATACCATCGAAGCCATTAGCAACTATCAACTGAGGCGGATCCGAGAGCGCGTCATTCCAACGGTTACGGAAATAATAACCAAGGAAAAAGTGCTTCGAGTCATCGTAGTCGGTTGGTTTCAGGTTAAACGGAGTCGATTCCGAGCCACTCTCGATATTCAACGAATTAGACTGTCCTTCCTGCTGACTCATCACGGTCGTCAGGTGAACACCGCCAATCTGAAATTCACTTTTGATGCCAAAGAGACTCTGGCCACCACGAATCAACGTGGATGGTGTCTGAAGAAAGACATTACCGGCCTCGATGCTCTGCACGATTTCATCTTCATAGCCCGTGTAACGAAGCTTGATCTGATTCTGGAAATCGAATTGATTGTTCGTATCGTATTTAACATCGATACGCATTTTGTCGCCTATCGTACCGGTGATTCCGAGCCGCAGATCCTGCTTGAACTGTGGATCCAGCTGGCTCGGTCTTCCCAGCGCAGTCTGCTGTTCACTTTTTCGATAGTCAAATCCAGCCCTGATGTCTGCCTGGCCGTTCACACGGAGATCAACCTCGGGCTTGCCGAAGATTGTTGTAAAGGCACTCTGCCTGCCACCAGGCACGACGATGTTGAAGCCAAGGCCACCACGCCGTTCTCGCTGGCGTTGTCGTTGTCGCTGTTCAATCAGATTGTACCAGTTGGCATCGACACTTTCATTCAGGCGTACCGCCCTGTACTCGGCAAGGTCGACACTCGTTGGGAGACGAACCTCAATGTCACTGATAGACTCGCGCGACACATACGAACTTGTTAGCGAGTCATAGACAACCTCATGCTTCCACGTTTGCGGGAGTTTCGGAAAAAACGAACGCGTGTACCTCGGTCGCACAGACGAGTAATAGTAATCCGGTCCGACTGATTTGAAGTAGCGCCTTGAACGTGGAGTGTTCACCAGATCAAGAGTGTCGACTTCGATAGTATCGGACTCGATGGTGTCTGGCGAGGCAACCTCAAGCTGGAACGGTAACGGACTCACTGCGCCGGTGGACCTGAGAGAAACCAGTAACCACTCTTTGAGGTCAGGGAGTAGTTCACGCTGATCGGCCGGTCTGGCAGCAACAAGCAACAGGAGAATGACTGCAGCGAGAGGATACACCACACCCTTGAAGCCCGCGCGAGTGTTTATCCCCGGCAGCTTTCTGGAATGTTTGTGTGGATCAGAACCTCGTAGGACGGCCACAGAACGAACACGTGATTGATAAAGAAATCGATCCGCAAGCCCGGGAGACTCTTCGTCTCAAGACTCGAAAGGATCAGTTAGTTCGTAACGCTGAAGTGAATAGGCTTTCTGCTGACGTTTAATGACAACTCGTACGGCGTGTTCTTACACAATTATCGGAACGGTCGACTTCGATATAAACAAATCGACATCACTGGAAAGTAACGGTTACGGTGTTGTTGCTTCAAGTGAAAAAGGCGTATCCTTTTTATCGACCTCTCCGGTGGGAGCGATAATGCCGCGGGAGCGCAAATAATGAGTGCATAAATACTGGAAGGTGCACCATTTGTTCTGAAATCTACTCGTTTTTGCCATGTCGATGAAACCATTATTTAATACCCTCTGCACCGTTTTTGCCGCTTTTGTTGCACTTACTATTGCTTCCTGCGCAGATCCACTGCCTGTTGTTGACGATGAGGCAGATTTTACGGAGATCGAGGCAGGGCTTGCATCTCAGGTGGACGCATGGAATAGGGGCGATATTGATGCATTCATGCAACTATATGTCAAAGGTGATTCACTTCGCTTTGCATCGGGAAATGCAATCCAATATGGATGGCAGGCGACGATAGAAAGATACAGGAGAGCATATCCGGATAAAGACCACATGGGCCAGCTCCGGTTTGACATTATTGCAACACAGCGTTTAGCTCCGGAATGGATTACTGTATTCGGAAGATTTCACTTGACCCGTGAAGAATCAATCGGAAATCTGGAGGGTCTATTTACGTTGATGTTTAACAAGACGGTCGATGGGTGGTTGATAGTTTCTGATCATACATCATCCGAATGAGCACCGCATACGATGTCTATGGTGGATTTTGAGAGCAAATTGGTAGTTGTTACCGGGGCCGACGGGAATCTGGGTACGCGAGTTGTGAAAGCCTTCTCCGACAAAGGTGCCAGAGTGGTGCGTGTTGTTCGTAAGAAAACCGGACGCGAAACGGATACATTTGCATGCGATGTAACCAGTGAAGCAAGTGTCCAAGACTGCTTCGAGGAAATCGGCAACCGATATGGATCTATCTTCTGCCTTGTACACACTGTCGGGATGTGGAGTATGTCGCCGATTATCGAAACGTCGTTAGAATCCTGGAGGTCCATGATGGCGGTCAATCTGGACTCGACGTTTCTCTGCTTTCGGGAGGCCATTCGCATAATGGATTCCACAGGCAGGCTACTGGCGATCGCTTCGCGGCAGGGGGCAGACGGCGGCGCAGCGAATCAGGCGGCGTACTCAGCATCGAAGGGGGGCCTGGTCAGGCTTGTGGAATCAACGGCGGCAGAATATGCTGGCACACAGATAACGGTCAATGCCATCGCACCTTACCAGATCTCTACAGGACCTGGTAAACCGGGTGCCAGTCCCGAAGATATCGCAGGTACATGCGTTTTCCTGTGTTCCGCGCATGCAGCGTCAATCAGCGGCACAGTAATCAGAATGTTTGGATGAGAGATGGTGCAAGAAACCACCCCTGAACCAATTTAAAGTTTGAGGCTGGCAATTAGAATTGTGCGGATGCTGTTCGAAGATGTCGGGGATGCCCCGTACTATACAGCGGTTCCCTGATGTTCTGTCTGGTCAGTGATATTGACCGAGCCGTCATACCATGTTTCCGAGACGTGCAGTCCCCGCTCTCCGAGCAGTGTCAGAAACATCGATTTGTCGATAGCCTGCTCGGGCGGGCTGGCACCACCGCCGTCAATCTGGCCCGTAATCAGCATATCAGTGATTATCGCAGCCGGAATTCCAGTACATCTCCTCATGGCGCTCATTCCCGTTTCGTCATCGAACGTGTCGATCATTTCCAGCACCATTGTTTGTTCTTGACCATCCCGAATGCCCGAGACCAGAACGCGGACCAGAACAGCGTCTTTGTGCATACCACCGAGGTGTTTCTGCATAGCTCGGACAAGTATGTCACGGTATGTGAGATGTGTCCGAATATCGATATTCTTGCTCTCACCGAACCCGAGCCCGAGAACAAATTTCATGTGGTCGGCGTGTCCGGGCCACGTGATTGTCTTTAGATCAAGCTCCTGTACTCTGTCGGAGAGAGCGCCGGCGAGTAGAACCACACTGCCGGCAGTCGAAAAAGCTTCCAGAAGTCCAAAAGGTTCTCGAAAAAAGACATGCTCGATATTTGACAGCGGCTCTACGGATTCTATCTCACCATCAACAATAACATGAGCATGGTGCGAGTAGTCTTCAACAACTTTGTGAGCTGACGTCGAGAGCCGAAAATTGAAAGGGTCTTCGGGAGCCAGCGGGAGGTTACCAACCCGTATTCGTGCGGTCCTTGCAGTGTCAAATTTCTCGACACCGTATAGACAGAGAATCTCTACAAGGCCTGGCGACAACCCGCAATTCGGCACGACCCAGACACCTCTGCCTTTTGCCGGTTCGTGTAACTGAAGCACCTGCCGTGCGATATCGTCGCTGCCGCCATTGTCGCAGAAATGGGCACCAAGTTCAACAGCAAGAGACGCAAGCATCGGATTGACAGAGGGATCGGTCGCCGCTACAATACACGAACTACCTTCCGCAACTGAGAACAGTCCATTCCTGTCCTTGGCATTGATCTGATAAGAATGGACGCGCCGGTCCGAAATCTGATTCGCCAAAGATTTCAACGGCCTGGACTTTGCATCACAAACGCGAATCTCGGTTATGTGGGGACGGGCAGCCAGCTCTTGAGCTATGGCTGAACCGATCGGGCCGCCGCCGACAATAGTTACAATCATTGGTTATAAATCGAGCTTTAAAAGGCTTGTTCAATGGATTGAGACTTCGGTCCAAACCACCGAATAACACCTGTCGACAAAATCACAATAAGCATCAGCAGGACCGAATAGGCTGCAGCAGCACCAAAATCATACAAGCGAAGCTGCGACCAGATCTCGACACTTATTGGTCGATTGTCGAAGATGTACAACATTATAGAAGATACGAATTCGCCGAGTGCGGCAACGAATGTTAACAAACTACCCGCGACGATCCCCGGAGCAACAACTGGAAGGACGATCTTGCGCAATGTTGTTGTAAAGCCGGCACCAAGGTCCGAGGAGGCATCTGAAAGCGAATCATCGTAGTTGGCGAGGGCCGCCAGTGTCGACCGCACAACCAGCGGCATATGCCTGATGAAATACGCAATGGGCAGCATCCAGAAGCTACCGACCAGTACTGTACCAAATGTCAGAGGAGAAGGTTGGTTGAAAGTAATAATCAGATTCACCGCGATGACCGTCCCGGGGACTGCAAAAGGGAGAATCGCGAGGATTCGAAGTAACGTTCGACCGATGGCCCGCGTCTTGCCGATCACGAATGCGGCTGCGACTCCGAAGAGAATATTCGCTGCAGTTGCAATGCCCGCAAGTGTCAAACTGTTGCGAATCGGGCTGAAGATGTTAGGGTCGGCAAAAAGAGAGGCGTAGTTCGCGGTAGTGTATTCTCCCGGCAGTATCTGCGTGGTCCAGGCGCCTTCCCGGGCGAAAGAAATAAGGATGATCGTCAGGATTGGCAACAGAATGAGTGTGATCGCCGTCAGGGAACCAGTTGCGGCAACCACTCTGGCAACACCGCTCGTTGCTACCGGTCTTCCGACCGCAGTACCCTTTGTCGCGACCCTGCCGGAATTACGATTTGACCACTCGATCAAAAGTAGAAAAACAAGACAGATTACTGTCAGGATGGTCGACACCGTTGCAGACAAGTCAAGGTTGCCGTTCGTTTTGTAGTTGTAAATCTGCAGCGTCATGAATTGCTCGGTTCCGGCGAAGAGCAGCGGCGCGGTAAATGACGCCATAGAGATCATGAAGACAAGCAGTGATGCGCTCACTATCGAAGGTCTCAGATACGGCAGAATTACCAGACGGAACGACCGGAATGAGCCTGCTCCAAGATCGTAAGATGCCTCGAGCAAGGAACCATCAAACGCGCGCAGAGCGGCATTGCAAAACAAATAGAAATATACATACATGGTATAGACATGCACGGCCAACACGGCCCAGAATCCATCGAACGCAAATGGAACGGACTCAAGCGAAAAAAACGCCTGCAGAGCTCGCGGAAGAATTCCACTCTCTCCATACAAGAACAGAAAAGCCAGCACACCGACCAGTGGCGGCAGTGCGATCGGGACTGCAGCTATGCTCGTGAGCAGACCGCGAAACGGGAAGTCATATCTGAAGAAAACGTACGCGAGAGTAATACCTACTATCGATCCGCCGACAACCGTATAGAGCGATACAGTTACAGAGTTAATGATCGCCCGGATGTTCGAATTACTACCCAGAATAGTCTGGAGATTGTCGACGTTTAATCCCAGCGCGAACATTCGAAGGGTTGGGTACAGGACCCATCCCAGGGCTATCACCAGTAGAACAGCAAGAAGGGCGTAGGCCGATTTCCGTGGCAGCATTTGTCTACTCGGTGGATAGAATTACTGCAGGCCAATTCGGCCTTCAATCGCGCGTGCCAGCGTTGCTTCATCGGCAAATTCGAGGTCTCCTCCGATCGGGAGACCTCGCGCAATCCGTGTGACCGTAACATCAAACGGCTGCAAGAGCTGAGACAGGTAGTACGCAGTCGTATCTCCCTCAACGTCGGGATTCATCGCCAGGATTACTTCCCGTACGGTAGCGCTTTCGCCCTCGGCGGGGGCAGCTATTCGGGCAACCAGGCTTCGGATTGACAAATCATCCGGACCCACGCCATCGAGCGGTGAAATCACACCACCAAGTACATGATAGATGCCGCGAAAATCATTGGTCCGTTCGATAGCCATTACGTCAGAAGACTCCTCGACAACGCATACGAGTGAAGCGTCGCGGCGGTCTGACGAGCAGATAGAACACGGATCGTGATCGGTGACGTTGTGACAGATGGAGCAGAACTTGACCCGGTCCTTAACGGCGACAAGTGCTTCGGCCATCTCCACTACCTCGTTGCGAGGCATTTTCAACACGAATGCCGCAAGGCGCTGTGCAGTCTTGCGGCCAATCGAAGGGAGTTTGGAAAACTGCTCAATCAGCTGCTGAACAGATTCGGAAGTTTTATGCATGGATAACGCCTAGAGCCCGAGGCTGCCGAGATCCATACCCGGAGGGAGCATACCGCCTGCAGCCTGTGCCATTTCGGTTTTGGCCATCGCTGCTGCATCTTCCAGCGCTTTGTTAATACCGGCAATAACCAGGTCCTCAAGGATCTCAAGGTCATCCGGATCTACAGCTTCCTTTTCAATCTTGATAGACACAATGCGCTGATTGCCATTCGCGGTAACTTTTACCATTCCACCACCGGCCTCAGCGGTCACCTCTTTCCCGGCGAGTGTTTCCTGTGCAGAACTGATCTTCTCCTGCATCTCCATGATCTTACCGAACATGTCGGCCATATTCATTCCATCTGTCATTCTACGTACCTACTGTTTCTAACAAGGGTTACCAGACCAGTTCACCACCAAAGTCTTCGAAGATCGACTTTACGATGGGGCTTTCCTGTCTTTTGCGTTTCATGTACTCGTAGGGATCGAACTCGCTTTTGCGAGTTTCATCTCCTTCCGCCTGAGCAATCTTGCGGATAATAAATTCAATTTTCTTGTACTGAATTTCAGACGCTGCGTTCAGATGTTTCAGCAGAAATTCGTGCTGGTTGTCCAGAAGTCGTTTGTGAAAATCGTCGGGGATTGCAACCACAACAGCACTGCCCTTGACGTCTACAGGTGCGCCATGCTGCAGCAGTGAACCGACGTGAATACGGAGTGATTTGACAGTACTGACATATTTGAGCCAGATTTCCTCAATTGAATCCGGTAATCGCGACGGGGCCTTGACGGAAATAGCAAGAGATCCTTCAACCGAGCCAGACTCAATGTTACTGTTCCGGGGTCCGGACTTTTTGCTCAGCGCGGGCGGACCGAATAATCCGGGACCGGTTTGACGCGGCGCTGCCGGAGCTTCGGTCGATTCTGGAGCTGGTTCCGAAGCCGGTACCGGAGTCGTCGGTTTTGAAGCACGCTTTTTTATCGGTCGTGGAGTGGATAATTCGGCACTGTCGTTGTCGGAAGCCTGTGCTGCAGGTTTGTCGACTTTTTTCGGAACGGGTACGGGCTCAGGCTCGGTAACATCCTCTCCGGTAGCTGGCTCAGTTTCAACGGTCCCTGAGGATTCGGCCGTGGATGTCGTCGGCTGCTTAGCAATGACTTTCTCGAGGGTATTGAGTCTTTTGAGTGCCTGCCGCAAGTCAACAGCGTTGTTTGCCGCTGCCATCTTCAGCATCCCGAGTTCAGCTGCCAGTCGCGGTTGAGAGTTCCGCGATAGAGACTCCTCGGTCTGCGCCAGGATCATAAGGAGACGAAGAAGTTGTACCTCTGAAAATTGGCTGCTGTGCTCCTCGTACTGTTTGCGGACCGTACTCGTGGCTTCGATGAGATCAGTAGATTGAGTTGATACACTGACCAGCAGATTTCGCAGATGTCCAGCCAGACCCGCCATGAATTCCTGCAGATCGTATCCTTCTGACAACAGGTGCGAGACAAGATTCAAAATCCCAGCCGAGTCCCCATCCCTGATGCTGTCTGTGGCTTTAAAAAACAAGTCATGGTCAACTACGCGCAGTGCCCTGGCGAGATCGGCGTACGTGATATCAGTACCACAAAGTGAAACTGACTGATCGAACACGGACAATGCGTCACGAAGCGCACCATCTCCCTTCTGAGCGATAAGCATCAGAGATGCCTCGTCAACCGTGATGTTCTCTTCTTCTGCAATTTGCTGCAGCCGGTCTACAATTTCTGCCACCGGTATACGCTTGAAGTCGAACCTCTGGCACCGCGACAGGATCGTAGGAATCACTTTCTGCGGTTCAGTAGTCGCGAAAATAAACAGGGCGTACGGAGGCGGCTCCTCCAGTGTTTTCAGAAATGCGTTAAACGCAGACGTGCTGAGCATGTGGACCTCGTCCACAATGTAAACTTTCTTCTTTGCGCCCTGCGGAGGGACACGAACAGTGTCTCTTAATTCGCGAACATCATCAACTTTGTTATTCGAAGCCGCATCGATTTCAATCACGTTCATACTGCGACCTTCCGAGAAGGTCTTGCATGATGCACATTTGTCACATGGCTCCGCATTATTTCGCTCATCGAGCGATGTTTCGCAGTTGATGGCCTTGGCGAGGATCCTGGCTACCGTGGTTTTTCCAACACCCCGGGGTCCGGAGAATAGATACGCATGGCCGAGGCGGTCCATCCGTATCGCGTTCCGAAGTGTCTCTGTGACATGGCGCTGTGCGACAACATCGTCAAAAACCCGGGGACGGTACTTTCTTGCGGCTACGAGATACTTTGTTTCAGACATTCAGCAATTCAATCCAGGTACGAAGATTTGCCCATCGGCAGCAGTGGCTGCCGGTCAACTTACTACATGATAGAAAAATGGTTGATCCCTTTTTTGCAAATATAGGGTCGGCAA
This sequence comes from Rhodothermales bacterium, assembly GCA_013002165.1. GTDB lineage: Bacteria > Bacteroidota > Rhodothermia > Rhodothermales > JABDKH01 > JABDKO01. The sequence continues at coordinate 67,382 of JABDKO010000172.1, forward strand.
CTATTCGTCGACGACCATGGTGCCCGCAAACTTGTCGCCCATCCGTCTGCCGTTCTCATCAGAGAATACAAGGCTGACCTCGATTACGGCCGCAGCGATAGCGATTAGCGGTCCAAAAAGCCAGCCGAGCAGAGGCAGGACCTGAATGGCCGGACCAACCGCAAACGGTAGATTTCGTTTGATGGATTTGCTGATCGAAAGGGATCGACCGTTCAGATCTACCGGCCGGATACCAAGAAGTGTTTTACCGATCGAGCGCCCTTTCATCAAAGGGATGTCGAGACCATCTCTCAGCAGCAAGTATGCAACCGCCGCGACATCACCTACCAGCGGAATGATCGACATCATCAGGGCGGCGATCGCTATATCTACGAGTGCTGCGAGCGTACGCTTGATCTTACCCGCCTTCTGGCGCGTTTCAGGGACAATGAGATCACTGCGTTCCGTGATAACGGTTACGTCCTGCTCCGCAATCTGAGTTTCAATATCGATTTTATTTTGACTCATCAGCACACGGGCAATTCAAAACGACATGCCGCTTTGCCGGCAGCCCTGATTTATTTAATAGTTGGAGCGATTTTTTTCGGTGGCGGCTGTACTCCAGCCTCCGGTTCTGGATTGGAAGCTGTGCGTCCCTCTGAAATTTTTCGCCCCAGCCCCGGATCAAAACAGTTTCGACACCTTGGTTCATACACGTCCGTAGCTCCAACAACGACTCGTTCATCACTTGCCGTCAGACGCTGCGAATGATTAGCCGGGGCACCACACACGACGCAGATCGCATGAAGCTTTGTCACATGCTCTGCAATCGCCATCATTTGCGGAATTGGCTCGAACGGTCTTCCAAGGTAATCCTGATCGAGCCCGGCAACGATGACCCGCTTTCCCTGTCGTGCTAATTCCTGGGCGCTTGTCAGTAACTCAAGCCCGAAAAACTGTGCTTCGTCGATACCAACGACATCCGCCGATCCAACCATGAGGATTATTTGCTCGGCACTGTCGACCGCTATCGAGGAGAGAGCGTTCTCATCGTGAGAGACAACCTCTTCATCACTGTATCTGGCGTCAACCGTTGGCTTGAAAATTTCGATTCGCTGTCGGGCGATCTGGGCGCGCCTGAGTCTCCTGATCAACTCTTCGGTCTTACCGCTGAACATGGAACCGCAAATAACTTCGATCCATCCGGCAGAACGATCAGCTCGATAAATGACTGGTTCCATAACGCAATCCAGGTAACGGTCTACTAAATCTGGACGAGGTCCTTGTCCACTATCCATCCCGACACGCCGTTAGGCAGCCGAATGTTGACCCAGCCATCTTCTTCACCAAGATAGGTAAAAACGAGGCCTTCGTGTATGCGGACTTCTACGTCCGCGAGTTCGTCGGGCTCAGTAAGCACCGGGGTATCCATCCCGACAAATATATATCGTACAAAACTGGCGTTATAAACCGAGACAACGAACGCCACAACGATTAGCGCCGCCCCGACCCCTGCCAGGACTGCAGAAAGTCTGCGTGACCAGTCAGTGCTGAGCCTCCGCAAGATTCTCAGACAGACTATAGTTGCCGAGATCAAGTACAGCCCGAATCCGATCCAGAAATAGGTTCCGGCCCGCGCAATTCGGGCAAGTTTGCTGATAACAGGCTTCCAGAACGGATCCGGGACGCGAGAGAACTGATCGAGGGTTTGTGATCTGGCCAGCGTAATACTGTGTTGAACCGCTGCGTTGTCGGGTTCAATTTCCAGAGCTCGCTCGTAGTGAAGAATGGCATAGCCAAGCTCGTCAAGTCTGTAGAAGCTGTTGCCCAGATTATAGTGCAGCGCTGCGCTTTCAAATCCTTCATCAATGGTAAGCTGATAGACGTCGGCGGCATCCCGGTAACGACCTTCACGATACAAAGCATTCGCCTCATCGAATTGTTGAAGGACGTTACTTGTCTGACAAAGCGCCGGTTGCGGAGCATCGAACACCACAAATAAGCTCGCGAGAAGCAACGCACGAATCATTCCACGACCTCTGCTTCATCCTGGGCTTGCTCATAGCTAACAAAGGCCCCCTCGAGAGCATCAATCAGTGCCGTGGCACGATCCAGCGCGTCATTCATAACCCGTCTCTCCGGCGACACCGGTGAGAACTGTGCCATATCGCATTCTGCAAGGAGCCGGTTCAGCGAGTCGACAGTTTCTTGCTCCACTCTACGTTCCTTCAATGCAGCACCAAGCTCGGGCCGCGTGAGGGCTTTCTCTCCAAGATTCAATCGATCCCCAACAAACCCGAGCACCGCCCGTTCGAGTGCAGCATAGTAGCCTGAACCATCACCACGCGCGAGCATCTCGTTAGCCTCTTTCAAATGTTTCCTGGCAAGGGGATTCGCCCTGCGGTTTCGAGCGTACCCGAGATCGCCGGAAATCTTGTCCATGTGAGCCTGATAGAAGTAGGTGCCGGTCAGGATCAATAGTGGAAAGATCAGGAAGATGTATGGGAGAATACTGCGGTGGAGTAATCCGTCTCTTACTGTTCGCCAGTCATCCGAATCGACGAGCGGGGGAGCGATGTCATCAATCGGGAAACCCGAGCCAGTCGCGATCGCAATGGACTCGAGCGACACGTTATTTCCCGACACGGTGATAGAAAATGGATCTGAAGATAACGTCCTGTAGGATCGTGATCCTGTATCAAAGAACGTAAACTCAACAGGTGAGATCTCAAACTTTCCATTTGATCGCGGAACGAGGATAAAATCAAAAACCTTGCTGCCGCGGACGTTTGATCCAGATCGATTAAGACGGGAGTCTACCTGGGGATCATATCTTTCAAAGACTCCAGGCGTGTCGATCACCGGGCCTTCCATCGTGGCAATATTTCCGGAGCCGGTGACAGTTGCTTTCAGCGAAAGCGATTCTCCAACCTCTAACTCCGTCTTGTCGACGAAGGCATCGAGCTCAAAGTCACCGACAGCACCGGTAAACGAGTCCGGTGCACCATCGGGCAGCGGGCGTACATTCAGCTTTACAGCAGGCGAACTCAGCTCAACTGGAACGTATCGGTTACGCAGGGAAAAGAATGTCTCTCTGCTGCTGACAGGTACACTTGCCTCGCTTTCGATTTTGAGAGGGTCTACCTGAAGCTCACCCGTTCGCGTGGGGAAAACAACGACCCTCTTCAGGACGATCATGTTATATCGGATGCCGTTGCGGACGATTGTCTGCGGAACCGGACGTGCCTCAACATCAAGATCCTCTCTCCAGAATCCCTCAGCATCCCAGGAGTCGGCCAATCTGCTTTGCCGTAACTGGATTCCACTCCGGAAGTAAAGGCCGTATTCAATCGTGACAGCCTCATTCTGATAAACAGTTCTTTTGTTGGGTCGTGCATCGATATAAATGTCCCGATCCGAAATCTCGGGTTTCGGGGCATCTGCCGGATCCTGATCGAGAAGTCCGAACGGGTCTGTCAGGGGATTAGGTCGTCGTTGTCTGACCGGTCGTTGTGATTGTGGAACCACTGATATTTGAATCGGCTCAGTAGTAAACGTTTCATCGGCAACAATCACGTTCGTTGCAGCAATGCTTGCACGTCCCTCTCGAACCGGTGAGTACACCCAGCTGTAGCCGATGCTCTGCGTCATCTGTCCATTGATGATGGAGATATTTCTCGATGTGCTTGGGAACGATGAATTCAGAGTAAGGCCGGTAACTTGAGGTGGCTCCGGGGCGGTTATGCTGGGCAGCGATGTACCCTGGACTTCTATAGTGTAGGTAAGTCGCTCCTCGGTACCTATGGTGTTTTCACTTACCGAGGCGGAAACTGCAACTGACTGGGCATGGGAGCGTGAGCTAATTCCCAGAGCCAGGCATACAACTGTAATCGTCGCTAGATATCGTCCCATCCGATTCATGATCTGACACTACCAGTCCTTTTCGACGCGTCTGGGGCGGCCCTTTATCTTCTGTACTTCACGCAGCAATTTCGCTTCCTCATTTTCGAGGGCCTGAAGTATTCGCTCGGCTTGTTCCTTACTCAGCTGGTCGGGGTCAGGGGGCATTTCCTGATTGGAGCTCTCTGGTTGCTGCTGTTCTTCATTCTCCTCCGACGGATCTCCACTCTGTTCCTGTTCCTGCTGGTCTGAATTCTCCTGTTCGGACTCCTGTTCCTGTTCAGAATCTTGTTCCTGTTGATCCTCTTGCTGGTTTTCCTGATTATCGCTGGATTCCTGGTCGTTGTTACCTTGCTCCTGCTGCTGATTTTCCTGTTCCTCTTCGATCTTCTCTTTCAGCGCGATCAGGCGGGCATTTTCGGGTTCAATCTCGAGGCCTGACTGTACCAGATTCAACGCCTCCGGAAGCTCTTCGCCGACGTAGGCTTTGGCCCCGGAGTGAAAAAACTCCAGTGCCGACTGGGCGCGAACGGTTGAAGTAACCCCGGTCGCCGCAACAATGAGGAATGCGTACAGAACAGATTTCATTAGATCGGAATATCGTTTATGTCGGCAACTGATGCTACGCGCTCGATAAAAGAGGCAAAAGCCTCTACTGTTGGATCGACTTGCCGACCGTCGTCCATCAATCGGAATGCTTCCCTGTAACGTTCTTGTGCCACCAATGCATCGGCCTGGGCCTTGAGCTCTTTTGCATATTCTGATGGTTCCGGGGGCTCTTGCTGTCCATCTCCGTTCTGCTCCTCTTCGTCCATCTTACGCTTGACGAACTCGTAATTGATTTTTGCATCGACTGACGCTGGATTTGCAACGAGGCTCTGGACATAGAAATCTGTTGCCAGCTTGTTGTCCTCAACTCGATACGCATTATTACCTGCATTGTAGGCTGCGCGTGCGCGATCCTGGTCATTCGTAGACGCTGCGGCCGATTGGACGAACGCTTCCTGGGCAGACTGGTGTTCGCCGAGTCGATACTGCGCCGCTCCCAGGTTGTTGTAGTAGTCTGTTCGAAGAGGGTCTTCCGGATTGTCAACAATTGCGGCAAGTCCATCCTGGTATGCTAGGGTTGCTTCCTCAAACGCATCGGCATCGTACAGATCGTTCCCCCTTCGCCCGTCGGAAGAGTGAGAGCATCCACTCACCACAATGACGGCAGCCACCAGGGTCAGAACTGGAATATGTTTGTTGTCGAAAATCAATTCAAGTCAGGTTGTCTGCTTCGATCTTTCCGTCGGTCGCTTACAATTCGCTCTCCGAATAGTAACACAAAGGCGAAGAGTAATGGCCACTGAAATTTCTCTTCGTACTCTTCGAACTCCTCTGATCCAAACTCGCTCTTGTCTAAACGATCGAGCGACTCAGTTATTTTATGTAAAGAGGAAGATGTTCGAGCGATTCTGAAGTACGCACCATTCGAAGAAAGCTGTTTAAGTGCACCTTCCTCGAGGCGAGTGATGACCGTGCGCCCCTGTCTGTCCTGTTTGTATCGGGTATTGCCGCCGCGTCTTGAAACCGGAATCGGAACACCTTCGGTCTCACCCACGCCCGCCGCGTAGATCAATACGCCATCGTCAGCGGCTTTCTGGACGAGGTCGGGAATATTTGCGACGTGGTTTTCTCCGTCAGATATGATTAGCAACGCTCGTGTCCGGCGTTCATCCGGGTCGGCAGATGCGGTCTTGAAAGCATCAAGTGATTTTTCGAGCGCGGCAGAAAAGTCAGTTCCGGGCGTTGGAATAAGTGACGGATTGGCAACATCAAGAAATAGTCGTACGGCGCCGTAGTCGGTCGTGAGAGGGCATTGAATGAATGCATCGCCGGAGAATAGCACCAGTCCTACCCGATCACCTTCCAGCTGATCCAGCAGTTTTTTCACCTCGTTGCGGGATCGCTCCAGTCTGCTCGGAGCGATGTCTTCAGCTTGCATTGATGCCGAGACATCGAGGGCAATTATCAGGTCGACTCCCTCGCGCTTTACTTCTCTGATCTGGCTGCCGAATCGAGGGCCCATGAGCGCCAGTGCGACGAACAGCACGCCTGTGGTAGCCATCGCGGCTTTCCAGCGTCGACGTCTGGGACTTACTGTAGCCGCGAGCCTGCTAAGCAACGTCTTGTCGCCCATTCGGGACGCAGCTTTTCGCCGATTGTATGCAGACCACAAGAACAGGGCGAAGACTGCAGGTACAGCGAAAAGTGACCAGAAGTATGTAGGGAAAAGCCATTCCATAGGTCCGCTACGGGAATCGTCTCAATCGGGTTGTAGCCAGGAGTATTTCGACGAGTAGGAAACCGAGGGCCGGCCACAAGAAAAGCGGATAACGTTCCTCGTAGTCGGTGTATACCCGTTCCTCTATTTTGGTCTTCTCGAGCTCGCCGATCTCGTCGTACACATTCTCGAGCGCCTCCTTGTTGGTTGCCCGGAAGTACTTCCCGCCGGTCTTGTCGGCAACAGAACGCAACATGTCTTCATCAATATCTACCGGCATCATGCGTCGCTGTTTTCCGGCAAACGGATGGTCGATTATCACGGGAGCTTCGCCATGAGCACCAACCCCGATTGGATACACGCGCACTCCCAGTGCTTCGGCCACTTCGGCGGCTGTAACAGGATCGACTTCTCCCCGGTTATTCTGGCCATCTGTCAGGAGAATCACGACCTTGCTTTTCGCTTCCGTGTCTTTCAGCCTGTTCGTTGCCATCGCGAGGGCCGTGCCGATAGCGGTACCATCTTCTATGATACCTACGTCGACTTCATCCATCATTCGTTTCAGAAACTCGTAGTCGAGTGTCAGAGGAGTCTGCGTGTACGCTTTCGCAGCGAAAACTACAAGGCCGACCCGGTCGGACGTTCGACCGTCAATAAAGTCTTTGCCCACTTCACGCGCTGCCTCAAATCGATTTGGTTTGAAATCCTGTGCGCGCATTGAAGTAGATGTGTCGAGGACCATCATGATGTCAACGCCCTCGGCGAAGCGTTCGAGACTCACATTAGTCAATCGTGGTCTTGCCAGAGCCATGATAATCAGCACGAGACCTGCGACTCGTAGAAGTGTTGGAAGCACACGCATTTGGGACCAGAAAGTACGCGCCACCCCGGCAGCACTTGCAGTACTACTGTAGCGCATCCCAGTGTATGACCGGGATCGATACCACTCCAACGCGGCTAGAGCCGGGAGCAAAAGAAGAAGCAAGAACCAGTATGGTTGTCCAAATTCCATAGTCGATTGAATGCGTACCCTAGGTGGAAGTTTGTCGTGAGTCCAGAACGACGGACACAAGGTCCGGCACGGTAGTACCTGCAGGGCCGGAAACGATTTCGTCGACGAAATCTGATATTGCGCTGCGCCGAATGTTCATTTCGACGGTATATGCACCATGCCGGCCGGCGATAATGGGGAGGTCTGCCGCCGGTGACACTTCGGCACCGGTTCCAATCGAAAGGAAAACATCTGCGGTTCTTGTGGCTTCGTAAGCCATCCTGATAGCTTCTACCGGCAGCATCTCCCCAAACCAGACCACGTCCGGTCGAATCAAACCGCTGCACCTGCGGCAGTGCGCAATGCCCTGGGCGTCCAATTGAGGATTGTCTGACTTGCCGCCGCAGTCGACACAGTAGCTCCGCCTGATATTGCCGTGCAATTCTATTACGTTGCGGCTACCACTTTGATGGTGCAGGCCATCGACATTCTGTGTGATTATTGTGGTTTCTACAACTGTGTCCAGCAGTGCAAGGGCTCGATGAGCCGGGTTCGGTTCAGCTTCCTCGACAACGCGCCTTCTTTCGGCATACCATCGCTGGACCAGTGACGGGTTTGCAAGAAACGCATCAATGTTGGCGAGTTCTTGTGGTTTGAATTGCTGCCAGAGACCGTCAGGATCGCGAAAAGTCGCAATGCCACTTTCGGCACTGACTCCCGCTCCCGTAAGAACAACAACTGACCGGGCTTCAGAAAGTATCTTTCTAAGTTCAGGAGACATTTTCGGATACTTTGTCTGTTTCGGTGCCCGCTGGCAACTCTGCGTCATTCAATTCTGGTTCCGTAACTGCCTCATCCGTTTGGTCCGCGTTCTCAAGTTCCTCTTCTCGACGCAAGGCTTGTTGTTCCAGTTCGTCAACAACTTCTTCAATTTGTTCAACGAGCTCTCGCGATTGACTCAGCGCCTTGCGAGATAATTCCTCCGCCGGATGCGAGTCTGCGAACTTGGCGAGGTCAGCCGTTTCAAGGATAGCAGCAAGTTTCGTTTCGAGAGGCGCCTCGTCAGTTGTTTCCTCACGCCACTTTTTAAGGTGGTAAAGAAGCTCAGTGCTGGTAGATTCAAGGGCCGGAATCTGGATTCTCCGTGACAGGTACACTCGAACGATATCAGTAAGCTCGACGAAATACTCCTTCACCATCTCATTGGAAAAACCTGAAGCTTCCATTGCTTCAAAGCGCTGCATTGCCTCAACGAACGGCGGGTCTCTTGGTATTTCTGGTTCTTCCTCTTCCTCCTCATCATCCTCGATACGCAGACGGTCCCGGTATCGGAAGATCAGGTAGGCCGCCAGGGCAATCCCGATCAAAAGAAACCACGGCCAAAGTGCAGGGGGAAAAGATGCAATCGGCGTAATGTCCACGATGTCTTCCATTCCTTCCTCGGTGAGAGAGACAACCGGGAACACAAAACTCGTAGTAGCTACACTGACGGTGTCTGTATTCGTGACGAGCCTTAATCGCAATGGTGGTACGAATGCCGAGTCAAGTGCAAATGTCGCTGCTTCGTAAACAAGTGTATCGGCAAGCGGTAAATCGCCAGAAGCCAGTGCCACTTGACCGGCAGACAATCTTTTGAAAATGATGAGGTCTCCAAAACGAATGGTAGAAGCTCCGTTTGGAGCGGAAAATATCGGTCTCGCAATCTGTGCTTCTGCAGGTCGCGGTACTACCAGTATCAGGCCAAAACGATCGCCGACGGTAATGCTGTCTGATGAGACGTAGGCATATGGACTCTGCGCGAGTGTATCAGGGACTACACTCGACATAATCACGAAAGACAAACACAATCCGGCGAATAATTTCAGCATCATCAACGTTGTTTGTGTCTCCTGCGAAAGAATGCGACCAGAGGTTCGACGTATGACTCATCAGTTCGCACCTCAACACGGTCAACGGATGCCCGTCGCAGAGTTGCGGCGAGTTCCATATTGGCACTGTGCCGGCTCTCAGCGACGAGATCTCGAGCAGTCTTGCTGTGAGTATCAATCACTACCGTTTTCCCGGACTCGGCATCGGTAAGTTCAAGGAGGCCGACGTCCGGCAGGTTCTCTTCACGAGGATCCTGAATGTGAATCGCGACTGTATCATGTCGTTTCGACAGCATCTTGAGCGGCTTCTCGAAACCGGTGTCCATGAAGTCGCTGAGGACGAGAATAATCGAGTGTCGTCGAAGCACACGAAGGAGATGGTTAAACGCTAGCGCCAGGTCCGTACCTCGAGATACTGGTTCGTGCGCGAACAACTCGCGAATAAGTCTGAGTACATGACGTCTACCTTTTTTCGGCGGTACAAACAGCTCCACCTGATCTGAGAAAAGCAACAACCCAACCTTGTCCCCATTCTTGATGGCACTGAAGCCAACAATTGCGCAGATCTCTGCGGCAATCTCACGCTTGAATTTATTTGTGGTACCGAAATCCTCGGATCCCGACACATCGACCGCAAGCATGACTGTCTGCTCCCGTTCCTCCTCAAAGATCTTTACGTACGTCTCACCCGTCCTCGCTGACACATTCCAGTCGATGCTGCGGATCTCATCGCCAATCTGATACGGCCTGACTTCTGAAAACTCGATACCCTGTCCCTTAAAGGCAGAGTGATATTCACCGCCAAACACCTCATTGACGAGGCCCTTGGTCCGAATTTCAATCTGTTTAATTTTGGCAAATAGTTCGCGAGGTATCATCGAGTAACGCGATCGTCGAATTGGTCACATATATGTATGAAACCGATGCAGGGAGAAAATAGTATCGGTGATTCCAAAAATTTACCAAAGCGGCGTTTCTGGACTATACCATTGTAGCGGCCTGGAAGTAAGTTAATCAAACCACCAGACATCATGTTGAGAGAGATGCGAATACTCATTATTCCTTTTTTTATGCTGCTACTTGTACCTGAAATGAATGCACAGTCAGAAGCCACAGAACCGGTCGCATATACGGTGGACAAGGCGCACTCATCGGTAGGCTTTAGTGTGCGGCACCTCGGGATTTCGCGTGTTCGCGGTTCATTCTCAGATTACGATGTTTCAGTTTCGTTCGTTGAAGGAGATCTGTCAACGCTGAATGTAAATGCAGATATCAGAGTTGCATCCGTGGATACGGGCGTAGATCGCCGCGATAATGACCTCCGCTCCGAGAATTTTTTCAATGTCGAGTCCTACCCGACGATGACGTTTGAAAGTATTCGCGTCGAGAATATTGACGGGAACATGATGGACCTTGTAGGTAATCTTACAATCCTTGACGCAACCCGGGAGGTCACGCTGGAAGTCGAGTACTTCGGCACTGCCGGCGACAAGGCAGGTTTCTCTGCTGAAACGTCGATTCTTCGCAAAGACTTCGGACTTACGTGGGATCGCATAACCGAGGCAGGAAACATAGTTGTGAGCAATGAAGTCCGTATTGCCCTCGAAATGGAGTTGAAGCGCCTGTAGAATAATGAGCGCGCTGTCGGTATCTTGGACCACCGTTTCAATCATCTGAACGTTAATTTTCTATGGCGGTCAATTTCGGGATCCTAGTTTTTCCAGGTTCAAATTGTGACCACGATGCGTATCACACGGTCAAACATGTGATCGGTGCAAACGCGGAGTTCATCTGGCACAAAGAAGGATCACTTGGTGATACAGATGTTGTAATCATCCCCGGCGGATTCTCATATGGCGATTACCTCCGGTCGGGTGCCATCGCTCGCTTTTCGAATATTATGGCTGATGTCGTGCGCTTTGCAAATCAGGGTGGCCTGGTTCTGGGGATTTGCAACGGGTTTCAGATTCTCTGTGAATCGGGACTCCTGCCCGGCGCTCTCGCAAAGAATTCGTCACTCAGATTTGTGTGCAAACCGGTTACGCTGCGAATAGACAACTACCGTACGCCTTTCACCAGTGCCCTCGAAGAAGGTCGCCTGCTCAATATCCCCGTCGCTCACGCGGAGGGCCGCTACGTTGCTGACAGTAAAACGCTTATGGAGTTGGAAGATAAAGGACGGGTAGTCTTTCGATACGTGAATGCCGAAGGCCGCGCAACGGAAGAAGCAAACCCGAATGGTTCAGCAAATAACATAGCGGGTATCTCCAACGGTGCGGGCAATGTAGTCGGCATGATGCCGCACCCGGAACGACACGCCGAGGCATCGCTTGGTTCTGTTGATGGTGCACTCGTTTTCCGCTCCGTGATCAACCACTTCGCTGAAGTTCTCGTTTAAGAGACCCGTATGTCAGACAGCAATCCGTTCGGACTCCATACAGTCACTCCGTATCTAATTGTTGACGGAGTTGAGAAGCTGGTAGCGTTTACTCGAGACGTTTTCGGCGCTACGCTGAGGGGAGAGCTGCGTTATCGGGAAGACGGATCTGTAATGCACACAGAGATTGCCATCGGCGACTCTGTGATTATGCTTGGAGAACCAACAGACGAGTGGAAGGCTATGCCATCGACATTGTACGTATATGTTGATGATTGCGACGCGACGTACAGGAAGGCCCTCGACTTCGGAGCTGTTTCGGTTAGTGAACCGGCACTGTATCCTCACGGAGACAGGTATGCGGGTATTCAAGACTTGTCCGGCAACATCTGGTGGGTAGTGACACATATTGGCACTGCCGAGTCTTCGAAGCTGTAGGCTTCCGCAGTTGAAGAATCACCTGATCTGGTTTTAGAGTACATTCCCGCACTGCTTCACGACTGTCCCATCTCACTTAGTCCGCCTGCATGATAAGCTTTTCCGATGCCCCGATAACATTCATACTGCTGATAGCCAATCTGCTTACCAGTATGTATGCATTCTATGGAGACCCCACCCTCATAGATCGCTGGTCCTTCAAGCCTGTTGCCGTGCTCAAGGGCAAGGAATACCACCGGGTGATCACCGGCGGCTTCTTGCACGGTAGTTTTGGCCACCTGGCCTTCAATATGATAACGCTCTATTTCTTTGGGCCATGGATCGAAGTATTCCTCGGTCCGGTCAAGTTTCTGATCGTCTACTTTGGATCCGAAATCACTGCACATCTCGCGACACTTTTCTTTCATAAGGACAATCCATCGTACGCGGCAGTCGGTGCCTCCGGGGCAATAAGCGGTATCTTGTTTTCATTCTGTCTTTTTGAACCGTTCCAGAAAATATATTTGCTGATATTCCCTGTTGGAATACCTGCGTTCTTGTTTGCGATTCTATATGTTGTTTTTTCGATATTTGCAATGCGCCAGGCAGGCGCAGATCGCATGGCTCCGGGCAGTAACATTGCCCACGAAGCGCACCTTGGCGGTGCAATTGGAGGCTTGCTGTTGACTGTTCTCGTTGAACCGCAGGCGATACAGATTTTCTTCAGTAATTTCTAGGGATATGAGTTCGCTGTGCGGGATTGATTCACTCAACTCGTCGGGCTATAATCACCAGTGAACGGGTGGAGAAAGATTGATGGATACGAGCCAAATAACCCAACTGCTGGATAGCGCGAGGGACGGGGATGATGAAGCGCTGCATAAACTACTGCCTATCGTTTACGATGAGCTTCGCAAGATCGCACGCAGCCAGCGCCGAAAGTCAGGATCTGAAACCCTGAATACTACTGCTATTGTCCACGAGGCCTACGAGAAGCTCGCAAAGCACGAGTCAGGTTGGGCAGACAGGACTCATTTCTTTCGTGTTGCTGCAAAGGCGATGAGGGATGTGGTTGTTGACTATGCCCGAAGACAGAATGCGGCAAAGAGAGGATCGGGCGTGAAGGTACTTGACATCGATGCGCTGCCTGTAATTTCGCCGGAGCGTACGGACGAAATTCTGGCACTGGATGAGGCTCTGGACCGGCTTGCAGAACTAGATGCCCGGCAGGGCGAGGTCGTTCAGCTGCGCTACTTCGTTGGACTGACAATTGCCGAAACAGCTGATGTCCTTGGCCTGTCATCGGCGACAATAAAGCGAGAGTGGGTGTCTGCCCGTGCCTGGCTGCACCGCGAAATGCGTAGTTAACAATGAACGAAGACAAAGCTACACGTCACCGCAAGGTGAAGGATCTGTTCGTCAACGCTCTGGATTTACCTGCGAACAAAAGACGCACCTGGTTGGAAGAGAATACAGGAGATGATGAGTCACTGTGCGCCGAGGTGCTTGACCTTCTTGACGCGCACGATGAAGCGGAGTCCGAAGGTAGCTTTAACAGTCCCATCACGCTCGCAAGAGAGGAGAATGCGACACGCAGTGCGAACGTAGGGCAAGTTCTTGGCGCCTGGCGACTTGAAGAGTTTCTGGGTCGCGGCGGAATGGGTTCTGTATTCAAGGCGGTCCGAGCGGACGGTGCATTTGAAAAGGAAGCTGCCGTCAAGGTTGTTCGATCTGACATAAATGTCGATCGGGTGGCAATGCGCTTCGAGCAGGAGAGACACACCCTCGCGAAATTGGATCACCGTAACGTGGCGCGATTGATCGATGGTGGCACCAGCGATGTCGGACCGTTCCTCGTCATGGAGTACATCGTCGGACTACCGATAACACAGTTCTGTCAGGATGAAGAGTTATCGGTAAGGGAGACTGTGGAGTTGTTTCTTCAAGTCTGCGACGCAGTTGGGTACGCACATCGCAACCTTGTAGTCCATCGCGATCTGAAACCGTCAAATATCCTTGTGGCAAACGACGGCACCGTTAAACTGCTGGACTTCGGTATTGCAAAACTTCTCGACTCGGAGATGGAAGCTGTCAAGGTCTTGACAAGCAGCGCCATGACTCCCGCGTATGCTGCTCCCGAACAGATAGTAAACGCGCCTGTTACCACTGCAACGGATACCTACAGCCTCGGCGTGCTGCTGTTTGAATTGTTGAGTGGCGAACGGCCATATGAACTCGCTGGAAAGACGCCATCACAGATTGAAGCAACTATCTGCACGGAGACTCCACCTGCACCATCACGGCTCGCGCAACGGTCCGGATTGAGATCGGTTTCCGCCGATCTGGATATGATTGTTCTGAAAGCCCTGGAGAAGGAAACAGAACGGCGGTACACGACCGCAGAGTCGCTCGGAGATGACCTGAGACGCTTTCTTGCCGGTGATCCGGTAACCGCCCGAAGTCCAACCGCAGCTTACAGGTTCAGTAAGTTTATCCGCAAAAACAAGATTGCCGTTGCCGCATCGACAACCGTGTTGTTATCCATGGCAGGTGGACTGTCGTTCGCGCTCTGGCAAGCTGAGGTTGCATCACGGGAAAGAGATCGTGCCGAGGAACGATTTGATCTGGCGCGGGAGGTGACGAGTACGTTGCTTTTTGATATACATGACGCAGTATCGAATCTTTCCGGATCGACTCCCGCACGTGAAATGATCATTGCCAGATCGTTGTCGTACCTGGAGGAATTGGATAAGACTACAACGGGTCAAACCCAGCTCAGAATCGATATCGCGAACGCATACCGGCGAATCGGTGACGTGCTGGGCAACCCGAGCAATGACAACCTGGGGCGGGTGACCGATGCTGTCCAGAGCTATGAAAAAGGTCTCTCGGCACTTAGTGGGACAAGTGATACCGATTCTCTTGCTTCGGAGGTGTCTCGGACGAGGGCAATGCTCTTCGAAAAATTGGCTGACGTGACCGCGCACACCGGTGATATCGAGGCCGCATTGCGTCATCTGGACCACTCGACATCGAACTTCGAGAGCGCTCTCGGAGAATCGCCGGACGTGAACAGTTTGCTGGCTGTTGCGATCGGGAAAATCAAGCAGGGAGACTATACAGGTAACCGGCACTTTCCCAATCTTGAAGAGCCGCAACGCGCGAACGAGTTGTATGAGGAAAGTCTGTCCTTGATCATGAAAGCCGATAGTCTCGAACCGGAAAACAAGAGAGTCCAGAGATATCAGGGTCTGATTCATGAGCGCTTCGGTACGGTTCAGGAACAGCTCGGCCAGATTGATGCGTCACGCGAATCGTACAGACTGTCGCTCTCTTTCCGCGAGAAACTCTGGCGAAATAACCCAGGTGACATGACCTTGTATCGGGACGCAGGAATAGCCCACGAAAAAGTTGGTCTGAACTATCAGGATGACGGCAACCTCGACATGGCATTGAATGAGCTCAAAACCGCTTACTCCTACTTCAACGACATCGTTGAACGGGATCCGACCAACGCAAATGCTCGAATAACCCTGGCCGTCAGTGAAATGCAGTTAGGAGCCCTGATGTTCAGCAGTAGTGAACCGCATTTCGATGACGTCCCGGCATCATTGCAACACTACCGTCACGCCCGGACTATATTGGATGATGTCCATAGTATTGACACGTCAAATGTCAGGACGAAATCGTTGTTGGAAGAGACGAACAGGGTACTTTCCCGGCTTGACAAGTAGCGCTTTATCTTTCAGGCCCTTTGTAGTGAAATCCCCGTCAATGAAGAGGCATAATCGCCTTCAACGTATCGAGCATCTGTCTGAGGCCATCCTCTGAGAAAAGCGCGATCTTAGACATACTATGTATGTTAGATATCGTGGAGACTGTGATGAAGCGACTTGTCATTCTGGGTGCTGGACTCGCTGGTACAATGATGCTGAACAAGCTCGCCAGAGAGCTTGATGAGGACTGGGAGATAACCATCGTCGACCGCGATAAGGAACACCACTACCAGCCCGGGTATTTGTTTATTCCATTCGGCATCTATTCTCCAGATGATGTTGTGCGCCCGAAGACAGATTTCTTTCCCGAAGCGACTGATGTCATATGGGGTGAAGTAGAACGCCTAATGCCGGAGACCAACGAGGTGATTCTGGCTGGAGGGCGTCGAATTCTGTACGACGTACTAATTATTGCGACAGGAACGACCCCGCGCCCGGAAGAAACCCCTGGCCTCGGAGGAAAACTCTGGTATGAAGATGCCTTCGATTTCTATACGCTTGAAGGCGCAACGAAACTGGGCGAAAAGCTGGCGACGTGGGAAGGCGGTCGGCTGGTAATAAACATTGCTGAATCGATAATAAAATGCCCGGTCGCACCTCTTGAGTTTGCGTTTCTGGCAGATTCGTATTTCACCGAAAAGGGAATTCGCGACAAGGTAGAAATCATCTATACAACGCCGCTTCCGGGAGCCTTCACAAAACCTATTGCGACCGAGTTCCTCGGCGATCTACTCGAGAAAAAAGGGATCCAGGTTGTTCCTGATTTCTATCTCGAACACGTCGATGAGGACCGTCGTGTGCTCGTCTCGTATGATGAGCAGGAGGTACCGTTCGATTTGCTCGTATCTATTCCGGTGAACATGGGATCTGATTACGTTGAGAGCAGCGATATGGGCGATGATGATGATTTGAACTTCGTACCCACCGACAAGGAGACGTTGCAGGCTAAGGATTATGAGAACGTTTTCGTGATCGGAGACGCGACGAACGTACCGACATCCAAGGCCGGTTCGGTTGCACACTTCATGGCCGACATTCTTACTGAAAACATCGTGAGCTTCATAGCCGGTCGTCCACTAACAGCGAAATTTGATGGCCATGCAAATTGCTTTATCGAAACCGGATTTGGCAAAGCCTCACTCATAGACTTCAACTATGAAACAGAACCACTTCCGGGGAAATTTCCGACACCGTTCGTAGGTCCAATGAGCCTGCTGAAAGAGACACGTCTCAACCACCTTGGCAAACTGTCATTCAAGTGGATCTACTGGCACTTGTTGCTTACGGGCAAGGATCTGCCTGTTTCAACCAATATGTCAATGAGTGGAAAGACAAGACAGAATGGACGGAAGCATTCAAACGGGCAAAAGAAGGAATTGGTCGAGGCACAGTAGCCTGCCTGACAGCATAAAACATCTCATGGATTAGAGGAACACAAAATGGAAATGACACTTGCGGGTTTGTCAGTCGACGTAAATGATGAAGGGTATCTGACAGATCCCTCACAATGGAATACGTCGATTGCGAATGAAATCGCTGCTCAGGAAGAGATTCCCTTGACGGAGAAACACATGGAGGTACTCAACTATCTTCGGGCACAATACGAGTCCGGCACCAAGTTGACTATCAGAAGAGTGGGCAAGTCAGGTATCGTGACGATCAAGGAATTCTACGATCTATTTCCCGGCGGTCCGCTGAAAAAAGCCAGTCGGATTGCGGGTATTCCCAAGCCCGTCAGCTGTGTCTAACAACAGTGAGTTTAAGAATGACTAACGTGAAGGAGTATACAATGGAAGCAACTAACACTATGCCCGGTGCTGTCAATAAGAAAGACAACAAGGTCAAGAAGGTACTGATCATCTGCTCGAAGGGCACACTTCAGGATGTGTATGCTGCACTTATTATGGCGAACGGAGCGGTCATGGACGGTATAGAGGCACATGTCTTCTTTACGTTCTTTGGACTTGACGCGGTCAACAAGAAAAAACTGGACGATCTCCACGTTGCTACCGTGGGTAATCCATCCATGATGCGAGCTGTCCCCACAATGGTGGCTGGATTGCCTGGAATGGAAACACTGGCCTCAACGATGATGAAGAAGGAGATGGACAAGCTGGATATCCCTCCGGTTTCCGAGTTGCTTGAGATGATTGTGGCGGGTGGAGGAAAGCTCTATGGATGTCTGTTAGCCGTTGAAATGTTCAAGCTGACCCGTGAGGATCTTGTCGACGATCTTGACAGCATTATCACTGTTGGCGACATGTTCGCGCTCGCTGATGGCGAGAACAGCCATATCATTTTCGTCTAGCGAGCTTGTTAGCCGTTATTGGACGGAACCCAAATAATGAAATTATGGCTTGCAGCCTATAGTTGTCGGCCTTAGGCCGTTATTGAGTTTGATAAGACCCGCACTTCCGGTATCTTGTCGAACCTCATGTCGCCTAGGGTCCCAAGTGGATTCTCAGTCGCACAAAAGTGGGCACAAAAAGCTCGGTTCGTCTGCAGGCCGGGCTTTTTGCTTTCATGTCGGGTCCGCGCTCGCGACACCAGTCTGCTACTGTGGATATTGTGTGTATATAATGTGGATCAAATCAACCCGAGTTTGTTGCTGAAAGTCTCAGTCGGTGAGTATCATTGTGCAAGTGCCGAAAGGTACTGTTCCTTGACGCGACTGAGGTCTCTGGGCAACATGAGGTTAGCCCGCCAGGGTGTGAGAGCACTCCAAAATTGCTTCGGCAATTTTGCTCTTCTGCAATGCAAATTGAGGAAGATGAGTCCGGATGTGCTTGCATATCCGGGAAACCCGATGGTAGTTGAATGCGCAAGTGCTCATCTGTCATGGGGGTCATGCCGGCGAGAGGTGGTGGCAGGCCATTTTTTCGGAAATGGGTTGTCAGCATTATCCGCTGTGTGATTTGATTACGTAATTACGGGCGCAAGAAACGGTGAACGTGTTATGTAATGTGGCGAGCGAAACAACTGGCTGTGTGTCTTTGACAGAAAACGGATTCGAAACGATATAAGAATGCCTCGGCGTTCGAAGTATCGTGTTGATTGAGAACCAAAATATCGGGTTGCTTCATTGTAACTAGGGTGGTGGTTCGTGCTTCGACAATCAGCAAATCGAAACGTGGAAGGAGGGTCTATGACCTGTCTGGAAGCGTGTCGGAAAAGAGAATCTGAAGCGGCGGCTCGGTGCAAACCGGGAAGTGTTTTCGAGCAGCCAGCATAGCCCATCAAATGGTGGAACCGTGTGCCCATGCGGCGAAGCTGGATCTAGCGAAAGCCATGAGAATTGATGGGTCGGAAATTTAATTATTACCGACACAGAGACCTGGCCCTGTACGGGATACGATGTATGCCTAGTGCATCGTGCATCGTCAGGGCCAACGTGTCGAGGAATTTCAGAAAAAGCTACCCATGTGGTAGCTTTTTTTGTTTCAGCTAACCTCGGAGGTGAATCATCCTTACGCTTCCCCAGCGAATAACGACCGCGATAGTCAACTATCGCACACCTGATCTTCTGACTACTGCTGTCGAATCGTTCAGGGTCTAC
This sequence comes from Rhodothermales bacterium, assembly GCA_013002165.1. GTDB lineage: Bacteria > Bacteroidota > Rhodothermia > Rhodothermales > JABDKH01 > JABDKO01. The sequence continues at coordinate 86,512 of JABDKO010000172.1, forward strand.
TATCCGGACGTACCGCTAATTGTACTCGACAATGGGTCCGACGCTGAGACAGTTCGTGTAGTAGAGAACCTCGTACAGAGGTCAGGCACCGCTGCGAAGGCTATTTACCTTGACACCAACGTCTACCACGGCCCGGCAATGCACCGCGCGATAAGCGCGTCAGATACACCGTATGTGTTTGTCCTCGACAGTGATACAGAGACGCGCACCGGCGGATTTCTTGAAGAGATGCTGGACGCGTTTGAGCATGAAGATGTCTATGCCGTTGGCGAACGCTTCGTTGTAAACAAGCGAGGCTTTGCGTCGCGACGCGGCAAAATACCGGTCGCCGTCAGTGCATACATGGTTCTCGATCGGATGAAGTACGGAAAGCTGCCGCCGTTCATTCATCACAGTTTACCCGTACTTAACAATTTTGCAGCAGCGCAGCGACGCGGTTGGATTGTGGAAGAGTTCAAGATTGACGAATTCGTTCATCATCTTGGTCCCGGGACGGCGAAGCATTCCGAGTATGGACGTGGCCCGCAAAGCTGGTTCGACTTGCTGCTGAACAAGATCGGTTTGTAATCTAGATCTTACCGAGGTCAAACTCGGCCCAGTCTTCGAAAACGTAGGCATCTGTTTCCCGCCGTCGCGTCTCGTCAGGTACGTACCAGGCAACATTCCAACCCGCATCTTGTGCTCCCTCTACATCCGATTCGTACGAATCACCGACGTATAATATTTCGGCGCCACTGAGACCTGCTTTTGCAGCTGCAAATTCGAAAAGGCGACCATCCGGTTTGAGATATCCAGTCGTCTCGCTGATGACTAACGCCGATAATCTGTCACGCAAATCTGTGAACGCATCCAGTTTCTTGATCTGCGTTGTTTCGAAGCCGTTCGTAATTACTCCAACGGGAAAACTGTCGGCCAGCTGATGAAACACACGGTCGGCCCCCCTGCAATATTGCCAGTGATTTGAGTAGTGTGAGAGATAGCAGTTGCTGAGTTCGGCAGGATCGACGTCCGACACGCCAAATGAATCAACCAGACCGGCGAAACGCCTGTCCTTCAAGTCCTGTTTTGAAATGTTGCCAAGAGCATAGTCGCGCCACAGGCCGAGATTGGTCCTGTGATACGTTGTCAGGATTTCCTGCAGATCATGACCGTTGAAGACATGGTCATATTGCTGCACGGTAGCCGTCAAGGCCTGCCGCTCAGCGTGACCATGATCGAGTAGCGTGTCGTCAAGATCGAAGTAGATAAACCGAATGTCAGGCATTGATACAGACTAGTTTAAAGCTTTCTCGAACATTGCATACTCTTTGTCCACGACTGCGTTCAGTTGCTTGAGAGCACTCAGCAGTCGGGGGTTGGTGTCGAGCACCCAACTCATTTCACATCCCGAATATCCAAGTCGCTGTCCGTTTTCAATTGTAGCCAGGTTCAGCAGCGCATCGAGGCCCCGGCCGCGATAGGATGGACGAATACCCATCAACGCTGTCCGACACTCTCGAATCCCAACTACCTTTGCCTGAAAGAGAATCTTAGGAAGCCCCAGAGGAAGAAGCCGCCCATTTTTTACCTTGATCAGCGCCTCGTTTAGATTCGGAAGCGTAATACTGAAGGCAAATGGGACTCCATCATCTTCAAGAATCAATACAAGTCCCGGATCGAGGACCTGCTTCATTTCAGCCGCCAGCTGTTTGAACTCATTATCCGTCATGGGCACATGGCCCCAGTTCTCTGACCAGGCCTCATTGAAAATCTCCAGGACCTCTGCTGCATCCTCGTTAAAACGAGACATGTCCATAGTACGAATGGTTATGTTCGGATTTCGATGCTTGACAACTTTGACACCTCGTTCAAGCCTTTCCGTCTCTACATACTTCTTGTGGACGTAGTACGCCCACATGGTCATTGCCCTCTCGTACCCATGATTTAGGAGATACTCCTCGTAATACGGTTTATTGTATGGCATCAAGATCGATGGGCAGCGATCAAACCCATCGACCAGTAGTCCGGAAGTGTCATTGATGGTCGGATTAGTAGGGCCGCGGACAGCCCGGAGGCCGTTGTCGACGTGCCACTCGTCAACTGCCGTCAGTAGTGCAGTAGCAACATCAGGATCTTCGACGCACTCAAAAAATCCGAAGAAGCCCGTCGCGTCGGAGTGGGTCTGAAGGTGCATACCATTCCTGATCGCAGCGATGCGTCCTACTACTACGTCATTTGCGTCAACGGCTATCAGGGGTTGAATCTTTCCGTGCTCGAAGAAGGCATTCTTCCCGGGGTTGAGCACCTTGCCAACGTCCATCCTGAGGGGAGGGACAAAGTATTCAGAATCACGATACAGGTCGTACTGAAAATCGATAAACCGTGACAGATTCTTTCCGGAGTCTGCAGGTACTACCGAGATTCCACGAGCCATACTCCTTACTTTCTATCCCGCCAGTGCACTGGTTCCGGTTCCAACAACGCCGTGCTTCCGGCCGACTTTTCGAAATGCATCCAGAATAAAATCAAGATCGTCGTTGGTATGAGTCGCCATGTAGGACGTGCGCATTAGCGATTGGCCTCGCGGTACGGCAGGAGGAACGACAGCGTTGACAAAGACGCCAGCGTCCAACAGGTCACGCCAGAACTCAAAGCTGACCATCATATCTCCAATAACGACTGGAATGATAGGCGACTGACTTGTCCAGACGTTGAAGCCTGCATCAGCAAATCCTTTGCGCATGTAATCAGAAATTTCCCACAAGCGATCCAGCCGCCACGTTTCAGCCTGTAAAATATCAAGCGATTTCAGGACTGTAGCAACATTTGCCGGCGGCATCGATGCGCTGAAAATATGCGCGGAAGCATGATGTCTGACAAATTCCATAACGTCGGATGCTCCGACGCAAAAACCACCGAGTGAGGCAAAGCTCTTGGAAAAAGTCCCGGTGATCAGATCTACACTGGAGTTCAAATCGTGATACGCTGAGCTGCCTTTTCCGCCTGGTCCGATAACACCGACAGCATGTGCATCGTCGACCATCAGGACAGCGCCGAACTCTTCGGCCAATTCAACAAGCTGCGGAATATGTGCAACAACTCCGCTCATTGAGAAGACGCCATCGGTTACAATCAGCTTGCCGGCATCCGGATGTTCGACCGAGGCTTTCTCAAGAAGTTTGCGCAGATGAATCGTATCGTTGTGGCGGAACCTGATTGTTTTTGCCAGGCTGACCTGTGTACCGGCTACGATGCAGGCGTGATTGTCTTTGTCCGAGAAGATCAGATCGTTCTTGCCAGTCAAAGACTGGATCAGTCCCTGATTGGTCATGTACCCGGTGGAGAAAAGGACGCACGCTTCTTTGCCCATAAAATCAGCAAGGCGACTTTCCAATTCGATGTGTAAGTCAAGGGTGCCGTTCAGGAAGCGGCTGCCTGTACATCCAGTGCCGTACTGGTCAATGGCGTTCATTGCGGCTTCCTTGACTCGAGGGTCGGATGTTAAGCCGAGATAATTGTTCGAGCCAGCCATGATGACTTCCTTGCCATTGATAATAGCACGGGTTCCGTCATTTCTCTCGATCGCTCGAAACCATGGGTAAAGGCGCTGATCGTGGACCTGCGCATAGAGGGACTCGGGCCCGATGAACTCCGATACCTTCGAAAACAGTGATGGCCTGGGTTGATCGTTAAGAACCACACGTTCAACCGCACCATTCGACTCGTTTCTCCTTTCGCTGGATTTGCTCATATGGGCACGTCGCGCAGCCGGGGTGGCCGCTTCAAAATAGTCAAGCTGTAAAGGTACGCCTTTTGGGTTACTTTCGGAAAATGCGTCGAGTACCGTGGTAACACACGTATTATCAGGCTGTTATGCCTGTTAATGATTTCGCTCCCTGATTTTGCGCCGATTCGGTGTATTCGTCCAATACAGACTCGATACAGCGAATTGCGGCCTCGTTTCCGCACTGTACAGGCTCCCTGCGAATTCCCTCATGGGAGTATTCGGATAGGAAGTTCTGAATTTGTTTACTGCTCAGGTCACCTTCAATGACGGCTTCACCGTATCCGGATTCAACCAGAAAGTGAGCATTAAGAGTCTGTTCAAAAATCCCCCGATTAGGCATTACAAGAATCGGTTTTCCCAGATACAACGCTTCACTCATCAAGGTGAAACCTGCGGTACAGATTATAGCACGGCAGGATCCCATATCACGTAAGAACCCGTCAATCGAGGGCTTCTTAAAAACAATATTCTCCGAGCTGTAATGCGCGAGCTCTTCCGGGAAGTTATAAATGACATATTTCAGACCGGTCTGCACAAACTCGTCGAGCACATGTTCGGAAGATCCGGGTTGGTTGAAGTAAACCAGAATATGGTCTTCGATTGTCGGTTGAAGATTCATGACCTCCGGGCGGATGATCGGGCCGACCAGCGTCGTTGATGCCGGATCTTTGACCTTCGGGAAATAGAAAGACGTCAGAAGTGTGTGGACAGCATTGGCAGGAGCGACAAGGTTGATTGCGATCGAGGTCGAAAGAGCCTGCATCTTGCACCCTTCAGGAATTTTGTATTTCGTTTTTGTAACGACTTCCTGGTGATTGAATGACAAGACGGGAATGCCGAGCTTCCCGGCAGCGCGTGGTGAGAACGCTTCGAAGTCCGTGATAACCAAATCGGCATTTATACCGCGAAACGAATCAACGAGCTGTTCGACAATAGAGTTGAGTCCGAAAATCCGCCTCCCGTTACGCCAGAGTGTTCGGATCATCTTCAGCTCGTTCTTTTCAACAACCTGTCGCAGCGGAGGCACCGGGATGACTGTTTCTGATCGCGACTCCAGCACTTCACGAGCTGTACCGCCACAACAGAAAAAAACATCGTGCCCGCGTAACCGGAGTTCATCGGATATGGCCATTACGCGCGACGAGTGGCCTCGTCCCTGTCCGCTTAGCGCATAAATGATTTTGGCCATGGAGTGCCTGATGATTACATGATATCTGCCGCGGAGCGATAGGGTCGCTATTACGGGCGAATGCGCATTTGGTTATCCGCCGATTTCGAGCATCAATGAGGCACCCTTTGCTTTTGGTACCACTCGAAGGGACAGGTCATCACCAATATCAAATTCAAGAAGATGAGCACTAACATACGCATCCAGCGTAGAAAGTGCGTAAACAATGCTCATTCCGAGAATAGCAAGATCACGGTTTCGTCGGAGGTTGTCCCGAATCGGCTCCAGTGATCCAGAAGATATTTGAGTCAGACCTTCGCGCGTCAGGAGACGAACGTAGTGTGATTCGAAATTGAGGAACGGATTCACATCTGCCTGCCCGTTTGCAACCTCTTCATCCCACGCCTTGAACAAGAACGCACGGCGGTACAGCAGATACTCCGAGTTCGTATCGAGTACGACGTACGTTAGTAGCCCCAGCCCTGCATAGACGATCGGGACCTTGTAGTACTGGCGGTTATAGAGCTGGCCCCAACCCGGAACAGCCAACGATCTGACCAGCGCTCCGCGAGGGGAATGCTCACGTTGTGCAGTCACATCCATCGCAATAGACCCGGTGAGCAGCCAGACGGCGAAAGCGGCGATCAGGACTTTTGAGTCCAAACGCAGACGTCTTCTATTCGAGAAGTAATTCGGCAAGGCGATCGAGGTCATCATCTGAGTAGAACGAGATTTCGATACGCCCGCCATTGCCGCCGTCCCTTTTGATGTGAACATGCGTTCCGAATTTCCCGCGGATAGCATCGGTATACGTTTGTACCTGAAGACTGTCGCGGGAGGTAACAACGGAGACTGGTTTCTGAACGGCAGTCTTTTTTTCTTCGGGGCTGTTAAGATCGCGAACGATCTGTTCGATTGACCGGACCGAAAGATCCTCACGGATAACACGTTGCGCAAGTTTTGTTTGCTCCTGTTGATCATCAACTGCAAGCAAGGATCGCGCATGGCCAACACTCAATTTTCCTGATCGGAGTAATGCCTGGACATCAGGAGATAACTTGAGCAGTCGAAGAATATTTGTGACCGTTGACCGGCTTTTGCCAACTTTGTCAGCAACGTGTTCCTGGGTCAAGCCACACTCGTCAATAAGGCGCTGGTAACCTACAGCAATCTCAATCGGGTCGAGATTCTCTCGCTGGATATTTTCGACAATCGCCATTTCAAGCATTGCTTCAACATCAGCTTCGCGAACATATGCCGGTACCTTCGTGAGGCCAGCCATTCTGGATGCACGCAGTCTCCGTTCGCCGGAAATCAGTTCGTAGGAATTGTCTTCCTTGTGCCTGACAGTCAATGGTTGAATGATTCCAAGCTGCTTGATCGAAGTGGCCAGCTCCGCAAGAGCATCTTCATTGAATGACGTTCGAGGCTGGTACGGATTGGCGGAAATCAAGTCGATCGGGATCTCGGAAACTCTGCCCTGCTTGATTACACGATCTTCGAAGTCGTAGAGTCCACGGTGGGTGTCAGATCTGTCGGTTCCCTCTCGAGTTTCGGTGGCGGTCGACAGGAGTGCATCCAAACCGCGCCCGAGTACTGCTTTTTTTGCCATGGTCGTCGATTCCTATTTGCTTGCCTGCGAGTAGATCATAGTGCTGGTGGAGCAGTTTCTACGTCTTGTAAATTGTGATCGGGTTCCGGCTCTGAGTGTTCCTCGTCGTCACGAGTCTGACTATTGTTACGAAGCACTTCCATTGCCAGCCCGATGTAGTTCTTCGCGCCGATACAGACCGCGTCGTACATCAAGACCGGCTTACCGAAGCTGGGAGCCTCCGACAGTCGAACGTTGCGTTGGACAATTGTGTTGAAGACTTTCGGCCCGAAGTATCGGCGCACTTCATCGGCAACCTGGTTTGCAAGACGAAGCCTTGTATCGAACATCGTAAGAACCACTCCTTCGATATCGAGTTCGGGGTTCAGGTTCTGTCTGACGATTTTGATCGTGTTCAGGAGCTGCCCTAGCCCTTCGAGCGCGAAATACTCTGCCTGAACGGGTATGAGAACGGAGTCAGCTGCCGTAAGAGCGTTCAAGGTCAGGAGCCCAAGCGACGGAGGGCAATCGATGACCACAAAATCGTACTTGCTTTTTACCGATTGTGTCGCTTTCTGGAGTATGCGTTCGCGTTCCGGGACGTCGATCATCTCAATTTCAGCACCGACAAGATTGATATGGCTCGGCACGACATCCAGGAACGGTACATCCGGTTCCTGAACAGCCTCTTCGAGAGTGCTTGCCCCAATGAGTACCTCATAGCTTGTCGGCTGCCCATCGGTTGCAATAATTCCGAGACCTGAGCTGCAGTTTGCCTGCGGGTCAAAATCAATAAGCAGTGTTCGATGTTCCGTCGCAGCCAGTGACGTCGCAAGGTTAACCGCAGTCGTAGTTTTTCCAACTCCACCTTTCTGGTTCGCAACGGCGATTATCTTTCCCATCAAACTATTGCAGTTTACTCTGGTTATACTACGGCGAGGTACACGGTCTCAGTGGTGACGAAACTTGCGGCATCATTCTCAATCGCATCCATTGCAAGATGCGCAGTAAAAATAGAGGTGGTCCCCGATCGGCCAACCTTTGACGCTCCGCAATGGAAATCGTTGAAAATCGCCGATTAGGGCATAATTTATGAACAAACGGGTTCGCAACCAATTAGACTGTTTCCCAGGATACTAAACGAAAACACCTTTAAAGCGCATTTGGTCCGTTGTTAATAACAGGATCGTGATGTTAGTAAGTTTTAGTCTGTTTTGACATGGCCAGAAAATTCGTTCTTGCTCCAGACAATCAGGTAGCCAGGACTAGTCTGACTATCAATTATCAGGACGAACTGAATCCGCAGCAGTACGACGTTGTCACTTCGGGAGCCGGTCCTTCTCTGGTGGTGGCGGGTGCAGGTACAGGCAAAACGCGCACACTGATTTTTCGGGTTGCGTACCTGGTGGAAACGGGCGTTCCCCCCGACCATATCCTGCTGCTCACATTTACCCGACGATCTGCCGCGGAAATGCTCAACCGCGCATCCCAGCTTCTGGATGGCAGATGTCAGCGAGTTCGAGGCGGGACGTTTCATGCGTACGCCCTTTCAATCCTGAGGCGCCACGCCCCATCTATCGGATACCCCCGCAATTTCACGATTCTCGATTCCGGTGACTCCGCCGACGTCATAGATGTGCTGCGTACAGCATCAGGTTTCCACAAAAGCGATAAACGATTTCCCAGAAAAAGGACGATCTATAGTATCATTTCGGCGTGCTCGAATGGAGAACAGGACGTTGCCGAGGTCGTGGCCGACAAGTATCCGCAGTTTGTAGATATGATTGATAAGATCGGGATACTGCGTGAACAGTATCATCAGTACAAACTCACTCACGGCCTCATGGATTATGACGACCTTCTTTCGAAAACTGTCTTGCTTTTTGAGAACAACCGCGCACTACGGGATTCTGAATCGGCTCGCTGCCGGCACGTACTTGTTGATGAGTATCAGGATACAAACCGCTTACAGGCCCGGATGGTAGCTCACCTCGCTTCTGTTCATCGGAACGTAATGGCGGTCGGCGATGACGCTCAGAGCATATACGGCTTCCGGGGCGCTGATACGAAGAATATATTCCAGTACCCGGAAATCTTCGAGGGAACGACAATTTACAAGTTGGAGCACAATTACCGATCTACCCAGCAGATTCTGAATCTGGCCAACACACTGATTGAACAGTCGACCGTGAGATACGACAAGAAGCTCTTTACCGAGAAGCCTGACGGCGAGCTGCCTGCAATTGTCGGTGCAGCAGACGACCAGTACGAGTGCAGGTTTGTTTGTCAGATGATCATGCGCCTCCGCGAGGAGGGTATTCCGTTGCACAGGGTCGCAGTACTTTTTCGGAACAGTCATAATTCCTTCGGGCTCGAAATCGAACTTAATCGCCGAAACATTCCTTTCATCAAGTTCGGCGGGCTCAAGCTGAATGAGGCCGCCCACATCAAGGATGTCCTCTCGTACCTGAAGATCCTTGAAAACCCCCGCGATGCTGTTGCCTGGACCAGAGTACTGCAACTTCTGCCGGGCATAGGACCAAAGACGGCTGCCGACCTGGTGGAGTGGATTTCGAGTCGTGGTTCTGAAGCATTTGAGTTGACCGGGCGAAGTCACTCTCCCCGTTACATAGACGGTCTCAAGAAGCTGTTCAACATGCTGCGGGCTGCTAGTGTTACGACGATCAGCCTGCCGCGGCAAATCGAAATGGTCCTCGAGTATTATGATCCTATTCTGAAAGAGAAGTATTACGAGGACTTTCCGAAGCGGGAGCAGGATCTGGAACAATTTGCGAGTCTCACTGACCAGTTCAAGGATCGAGAAAGCATGCTGTCTTCCATGGCTCTTGACCCGATTGAGCTGACCGCGCTTGACGCGGACGGTGAGGAAAAAGACGAGCAGCCACTCGTCTTATCGACGATCCACTCGGCTAAAGGACTTGAGTATCACACGGTATTTGTAATCCAGGCCCTGGACGGAGTTGTGCCGTCTACGTATTCGCTCAAGGAACCCGGAGGACTTGATGAAGAACTGCGATTGCTATACGTTGCTGTAACCCGGGCTGAGGAAAATTTGTTTATTACCTACCCGATGGTTCAGTATCGTCGATTTCAGGGCGATTATATGGTGAGACCCAGTCGCTACCTGGATGAGATATCGGATGCGATTCTTGAACCCTGGACGTTAGTCGAGACCCCCACACCATCTTCGCAAAAACTGCTTTCATAATATGGAAGTTCTCAAGCACACACCTGGTTCTCTGTTCGCAGAGTTCGTGCCGCGAGAGCTTGGCGATCGCCTGGAGATTGCCGAGGCGTCCACAGATGACCTCCCCACAATCGCACGACTCAACGTTGAGATATTTGACGAGGAACGGATTATTAATTCGTTCGATAGAGACGATCTGCTGATGCTGATCGCGCTTTACGATGAGCGTCCGATTGGATTCAAAATTGGATACAGAGAAAACCGCTTCGTCTTCTACTCAGCAAAAGGCGGCGTTCTGGAGTCCTACAGAAACCTGGGGGTTGCTCACGCAATGCTGTACGCTATGATGGACCAGGCTCAGTTGATGGGCTACCGCCGATTTGCGTACGATACATTTCCCAACATGCATCCCGGTATGACCATCATGGGTTTGAGAGAGGGGTTTCGCATAGTTCGAGCGGACTTCAACCAGGCGTATCACGATTTCAGGCTGCGCTTCGAGCGCAAATTCTAGCCGGTCGACTCCTAGAAAAGTGTATATATAAATGGGGCCAGCGCCGACCCCTGCGTAAGCACAATCAGGACGCTCAACAACAACAGTATCACTACGATCGGAGCAATCCAGTATTTCTTACGTACTCGCAAAAACTCCCACAATTCGCCAAGTACCTTAAGCTTGCCCATGTCCCATTCGTTGATTCAGCGTGCAACCGCACGGCCTTGTTGTCGTATCTTTCCATCCATTATACACTGATCCCGGAAGAATCTCATCCCGGAAACCCACGAGTCTTTTGAAATCACTCCTCGAACTGAAAGAAGGGTTCCTGATCGCGCTTCGCGCCATTAACGCCCAGAAGCTTCGCTCGTTGCTGACTACGCTCGGAATAATCATCGGGATCCTTTCAGTTACAGCAATGGCTACCGTGGTCAACGGCATTGAGGAAGGTTTCGAGCAAGATATGTCGACTCTCGGCACCGATGTACTCTACATAGAGAAATGGCCCTGGGGCTTTGTAAGTGACTGGTGGAACTATATCAACAGGCCGAATATCACGCAAGATCTTGCTGAGGTCGTTGAGCGTCGATCGCAATTTGCGTCGGCAGCCACCGCCGTCGTAAGGACGTCCCGAAGTATTGACTATAAGAGCAACAACCTTGGTGGCGTCCAGATTATCGGGCTTTCGTCCAACTACTCGCGTGTTCACGATGTCAGCATCGAGTCAGGCAACTTTTTCTCGGATATCCACGACCGAAGCGCCCGAGATGTAGCAGTACTGGGTTTCGAAGTAGCAGAACGACTCTTCCCTTCTGAGCAGCCACTGGGCAAAACAGTGCGCATCGGTGGACGCCGGTTCGACGTGATTGGCGTGCTTGAAAAGGAGGGTTCGAGTGCTGGAGGCAATTCTGATTCTGGGGATCGAACAGTCCAGATTCCATTTACAACATTTCAAAAGATCTATGGGACCAGATATCGGGATGTATCGGTCCGGGTAAAGGTTATAGATAATGCTGATGTCAGCGTCGCGAAGGATGAAATTACGGGAATTCTTCGCGTTGCCAGAGGTCTCGATGCCAAACAGGACGATGATTTTGAAATCAACGAGCAGGAGACGCTGCGTGCACAGATTGCTCCAGTCAAGACTGCCATTTATTCTGTTGGAATCGGGCTGACAGCCCTTTCGCTTCTTGTAGGAGGCATCGGGGTAATGAATATCATGTTTGTCTCGGTCAAGGAAAGAACACGCGAGATCGGTATCAGGAAAGCAACCGGGGCCAAGTTTTCGAGCATTCTAACTCAATTCCTGATCGAGGCGATTCTGGTATGCTCGGTCGGCGGGGTTATTGGCGTAATACTTTCCATCCCAGTCGTCCTCGGAATCAGGGCGGTGCTTCCAGCTTCTCTGGATGCGACTGTTGTCGGTATTGCATTCCTCATATGTGTTCTCATAGGTACCATCTTTGGGCTCGCGCCGGCATGGAAAGCGGCCAGGTCAGAACCAATTGAAGCTCTGCGGTACGAATAATGGCATTCTTTGAAGCTTTGCGCATGGCAGTCGAGGCCATCAGGGGACACAAGCTGCGGTCCGGACTGACATTGCTTGGAATGGTGATCGGTGTCTTCGCGATCATCGTTTCGGTCACTGCTGTCAAAGTGATTGATGTGTATTTCCAGGACTCTATGAAATTCCTCGGCACATCAACATTTACGATTTCGCGCTACCCGGCAATCCAGACGGGTCCAATGGACGCCAGCCT
>JABDKO010000174.1 GCA_013002165.1 Rhodothermales bacterium
GTCGCATCCTGGGGCTGAAGAAGGTCCCAAGGGTTGGGCTGTTCGCCCATTAAAGCGGCACGCGAGCTGGGTTCAGAACGTCGTGAGACAGTTCGGTCCCTATCTGCTGTGGGCGTTGGAAACTTGAGTGGAGCTGCTCCTAGTACGAGAGGACCGGAGTGGACGAACCTCTAGTGTACCTGTTGTGACGCCAGTTGCATCGCAGGGTAGCTACGTTCGGAAGGGATAAGCGCTGAAAGCATCTAAGCACGAAGCCCGCCACAAGATTAGGTTTCCCCTATAGGTCGTTCTAGATGAGGACGTTGATAGGCGGCAGGTTTAAGTACAGTAATGTATTCAGCCGAGCCGTACTAATTACCTATGAGGCTTATAACCACTCTTTTTCTACAAATACCGAGAGCCAAGTATCGCTTGTGCTCGATGGTACTCTACAAGCTATTGGAATCATAAAATGTCACCTTTGTGTTCTCGGTGACTATTGCGCGGGGGGTCCACCTCTATCCATTCCGAACAGAGAAGTTAAGCCCCGCAGCGCCGATGGTACTGCCAATGGTGGGAGAGTAGGTCGTTGCCGAGACCTTTTTAAAAGCCTCATCGCTTTCGCGATGGGGCTTTTTCTTTTTATCCCGGAATAACAGCAACCACTCCAGGCTCAACTAGTCAACCACGCCGAAGTCGTCCCGAAGCCCATACAGTCGCGCACCTAGATCCGCAACAGTCGCGGCGTACCCCGGTTCGTCATACACACTGCGCAACTCATCCGCATCAGTGGCCAGATCAAACAGCTCCCACTCATCTACCTCGTAGTAGTGGATCAACTTGTACCGATCCGTCCGAATCCCATAATGCTTCGCAACACGATGCTCGACATCGCTTTCGTAATACTGGTAGTAGATATCCGATCGACCGGGTGAATCTCCTTCGCCACGTAGTAACGAGGCAAACGACTCACCCTGGATATCTTCAGGGATCGGGACTCCCGCGAGATCAAGAAATGTGGGAGCAAAATCCAGATTTTGGACCATTGCCCGTGTCTCCAAACCTTTCGAAATCTGCGCCGGCCAGCGGATTATCAGAGGCGATCGAAGTGACTCCTCGTACATCCACCTCTTGTCAAACCAGCCGTGCTCTCCCAGATAAAAGCCCTGATCTGAGTTGTAAACAAGAACAGTATTTTCGGCCAGACCTTCTGCTTCCAAATACTCGATCAACCTGCCAAGATTGTCATCGACTGAAGCTATCGTTCTCAAATAGTCCTTGACATATCGCTGATACTTCCAGCGAACAAGCTCGTCACCGGATAGATCAAGGTCCATGAATCTGGCATTTTTGGGCTCGTACGCTGAGTCCCACTGTCTGCGCTGATCGTCATTCATTCGATCGTAGTTCTGATCAGCATATTTCGTAAGTACACTCGAGCTGTCGGCTGCCTGGCGAACTTTCAGATCGTAATACAGGTCCATGTGTCGGTCAATCTCCATCTCCTGCTCTTTGACAACACTGGCTCTACCGGTGTAATCGTCAAACAACGTGGCTGGCTCCGGCACGACTTCATCGTCGAACTTGGTGAGATGCCCGGGACCCGGCGACCACTCGCGGTGCGGAGCCTTATGCTGGTACATCAATAGAAACGGCCTGGACGGATCGCGACCCGAATCTATCCAGTCAATCGCCCTGTCTGTAATGACGTCTGTTACGTAACCCTGTGTCCGCTGTACGCCATCTGCAGTTCGGAAGTCCGGATTATAGTATTTCCCCTGTCCAGGTAACACCTCCCAGTAGTCGAAGCCCGTTGGCTCACTCTTCAGATGCCATTTACCAACTATGGCTGTCTGATACCCGGCACCCTGGAGTAGTTTTGGAAACGTCACCTGACTGGAATCGAAACGGTCACGATTTGTCATGACTCCGTTGATGTGACTATGCTTGCCAGTGAGAATCACAGCACGACTGGGCGCACAAATTGAGTTCGTTACGAAAGCATTTCTGAAGAGAATGCCTTCGCTTGCTAGCCGATCAATGTTTGGCGTGGGATTCAATTCAGCGAGGATTCCTCCGTAGGCGCCGACTGCCTGGGCTGCATGATCATCCGTGAAAACAAAAATGATATTGGGAGGGGAGTCTGAATCAAGGCCGCTACCACCTTTGCAACCAGCGCACGAAAATACCAGCCCGAGTAAACAAAGATGAGACCAGTGGAAGAGAAAAGAACTGCGTTTATTCATTCCGACCGCGAGTTGATATCAAGTGATATTGTAGTATACCGGATCAGCTGCTTTTTATACAACGTTATCCGAAGACACGCCAGGCCATTAATTCCAATCCTGAAACCACTTTTTACATCCTCATGTAAAGCGAATACCTTGAATCGAATTGTCGGAGGTTGCTCATCATTCTAATGCTATACGCAGACATGACACATCGCAGATCACAACTGGTAGTTCTTTGTGCTTTTCTGGTGGTAACCCTCTACCCGGCGTTACCGGTTCTCGGGCAGGAACTCGAGCTCGACTACAGGTACCCGCCACCGCGTTGGATGACCCCGATCGGTTTGCCGGGAGACTGGCACAAACCTCTGGTCGATCAGACGGGCGCCCTTCTTTATGATTTCGGGCCAGGTCCGTATGCAACCGCATCCACGAGGATCTCGGTCGATGTTGAAGGAGATACGCTAATCTCACGCAGCCAGACAATTGATAATCCACGTGTACCGATCATTGCTACCAAATCCGTCTTCGGACAAACACGCACTGTATCCGAGGCACTGAGCGTACTACCAGATCACGACTGGATACATGAAGGCGACAGTTATAGTGGAGACGCATATCGGTCAAATGGAATCAACGGCTCGTCGGCATGGGCAAATGCACCGAAACCGGTAGATCCTGCCTTTCAAAGTGTCGCTTACGGTACAAACAGACCAATCTATTACAGGCTCCGGGTACCTCCCGGATCAAAACGCACAGTAGTTCTGGGATTTACAGATCCCTACCGGATAAAAGGACATCATGTTACCAGAATCATGGATCTTTCGGTCGAAGGAGCCGCGGTACAAACTCTTGATGTCGTAAATCAGGCAGGACAAAACCAACCGGTTGCTATTTCTTTTGCTGGAATCGATGCGAATGAAAACGGCTGGATTGAAATTCGCATCGACGCAAATATCTCCACTATCGATGGTAACATCTTTGTCAGCGGGATCTGGGTCTTCGAGCCGGATATGGACATAGATCAGGATGCGCTGATTCGGGGTGAGCTCACGGGTATCGCTGAAATGCATGTTGACTGTGGGCGCGATCAGCAGCTTCTGACGAGGCGTAGCCGCGTTGATCTGATGCGCGTGCGAATGCAAGCAGATTCTGCCAAGGCAAATCTTGTCATCAGAGTACAAACACGTCGTGATCTCAAGACAGACTCAGATGGACGTTTACATTTTGGAAAAGTACCGTTCGTTGAATCGATACCGCCCCCCGACCATATCAGGCAGACGGAAGCAGGGTGGGAATTGCGATTTCCTGAAAACACTCGCGACATCGTTGTCCGGGTTACAACTGAAGGTTTAATCGAAGACAGTCGAACCGAACCGGACTTTGATGAAGAGCGGCTCAGGGTGAAAGACTACTGGCTCGGCACGGCGACCATTCCATTTAATAAAATTACAATTCCTGATTCGTCCATGCAGGCATTGTTCGAAGGCAGTATTCGGACGATGTACCAGCTCGCAGAAAGGGTCGATGGAGTGTTGCAAACACAACCGGGACCGTCTGTGTACCGAGGACTATGGGTTTCGAATCAGCCGCGCGTAGGTCGGGCACTTACGCACCTGGGTGATTACGAAACACCGAGGTCATCATTCGAAGCAACGTTCAGTCATCAGGAGGATGACGGTCAGATCCTCGTACTGACACCACCGACGTTACTCAAGGAAACAGGAATCGCGGTCCATTCGATATACCTGCATGCAAGAATGACGCGCGACAAGGAGTTTCTCGAAGCGTACTGGCCGAAACTCGTGGCGGCGGCTGACTGGTTGATTGAATCGCGGAAAAGGACAACGGATTCTACCGCATTGAATTTCGGCCTAATGCCTTCCGGTACGTCAGATGGAGGTGTAGGAGGCATCATTCCCGAGTACACAACCGTTTACTGGAGCCTGCAGGCGCTCAAGAACATGGCTGACGGTGCGGCATGGTTGGATCGACAACAAGAGTCCCTTCGATTCGATGGTGAATTCGCCAGTTTCATGTCGGCGTTCAGAAAAGCAGCCCGCCGGGATCTGAAACGTGATCAAGATGGAAACTGGTTTCTACCCATTCGAATGGAGTTTGACTCTGAAAAGCATGTGCCGCAAAGATCGCAGACGCAGTTTTCGCATATCGTATATCCAGGGCGTTTGTTTTCGAAAGATGACCCTATAGTAACAGGAAATATGGCAATGCTGGCCGCTGCTCCGCGTGATGAGGGGCTGACATTGAGTACCGGTTGGCTGGATGGCGGCGTACAGCCGTTTATTCAAAATACCGAAGCCTCCGCTAGATTGTATCTCGGCCAGGCGGAACGAGTTCAGCAGGAACTCTATGCCATCGCGAACCATGCTGCGCCTACGCATGTGTGGATCGAGGAACAACGTCCGGGTACAGGGCGAAGGCGGTCAACCGGCGACGTTCCGCATTCGAGCGCATCAGCAGAATTTGTAAACCTGATCCGTTACATGGTTGCTATGGAAGACGATCGCGGTCTGGAACTGCTGAAAGGGATACCGCACACCTGGATATTTCCCGGAGCATTGCTCATCCTGGATGACGTACCGACGGAGTTCGGCAATCTGACATTGAGTCTGGTAGTAGCCGAAGACGGACGAAGCGCCAACCTCAACGTATCGGCGGTCTCCGGGGAAGGATCGAGTGGAGGGGTAACAGTTTATCTTTCCTCCTTGAAACAGCACGGTTTTCGGCTCCCCGGAGGTGTTGAACTGCCCGACATGTGGGGGACAGAATGGGGCCACGAGTTATCAATCGAAATGATTCGCTAAACACGTGATCTTTGGCTCATGCGAGGCAGATCAACTTGCCTGGTTTGCCTGAGCTCTTGACCGTTTATGTAGCCAGAGATCGACGGACGCTTTTCCACCGCCGGCAACAGTTATCGCCGCAACTATGGCAAGTACGAGCAGGTGATATTCGAACCCTTCGCCTGCTTGCTGGCCATTGAAGTTCATAAAGAAGCCATGCTGCGCATGAACCAGCGCGATTGCCCCTATCATGACGAAACCGATCCCTAACGCCCAGATCCTTGACAGGAAACCAGCAATTAGAGAGAGCGCGCCAATGGACTCAATGATAATTATAAGTAAAGCGATCAGGTATGGGATACCCATGGCGCCTGTCAACCATCCCATTGTCCCTGTAAACCCCGAGCCACCAAACCACCCGAGGAGCTTCTGAGCCCCATGTGCGAACATGACAACGCCCAATGTGACGCGGAGTATTGTTAGTGTGATGTTGTCGTCTGTGGATATAATTCTTTGCAACATGTCGAGTCGAGGTGAATTGCAGAAAAGTGAGTATCGGGTAGTCAGCTGAGCGATCCCATCTTGCCGGACTCGAAGTCCTTGAAAATGGACATCAAATCTTCCTGGCTGCTGGCAACGAATGGTCCGTACTGAACAATCGGCTCTTCGATCGGCAACCCGGAAAGAAGTATGATTCTTGAGTCTTCCTCTGCACTGATGTCAAGTGTGCTTCCACCCCTGTCAAACAGAACGATATCCTCGGCGGACACGGACCGTCCCAGGATCGAAGCATTGCCTGTAATTATGATCGCTGACGTGTTGTGATCGAGAGGAATATCTAACACCGCTTCACGGTCGGCAAGGATGCTAATGTCAAGTATTCTTATCGGGGTATGGGTAGAAGCTGGACCTTTTAAACCTGCGTATTCTCCGGCGATAACACGAATGCGTAACCCGCCAGATAACTCGACTGATGGTATGGCTTCCGGTTCAATATCCTGATAAGCGGGATCGATCTTTTTAAGTGACTTCGGAAGATTTACCCAGAGCTGTGACATCGACAGAACGCCACCTTGTCGGGAAAAATCTGCACTGTGAAACTCTTCATGCATTAGTCCGCGTCCTGCTGTCATCCATTGCACCCCACCTTCGCGGAGGACACCACGATTACCGGCCGAGTCTGCGTGTGCAAGCTCTCCCTCGTATACGAGGGTTACAGTTTCGAATCCGGCATGAGGATGCGACCCTACACCGCGCTGCTTCTCTGTCGGCTCAAATGCTTTCGGTGGAGCGAGGCCGATCATTAGAAATGGGTCGAGCAACTTTTTGATTACCGTTTGAGGTATATCATAGTTGTTGCTTTTAAATCCGTTTCCCACCCAATGGAATCCGGATGGCGAATAGACGTCGTAGATTTGCTTCCTCATTCTTACCTCAGGTAGATTGAACTGCTACCGCCTGAAGGCTCCTGGCCCATGCGCGCAGTGATTCCAGCAGACGAGTCACGAATTGAGCCGTTCGTTCATCACGGAAACTGTCTTCTCCGACA
>JABDKO010000211.1 GCA_013002165.1 Rhodothermales bacterium
CGTAGAGCCGGTGCAGCCAATCGTGTACTACCTCGACCCGGGTACACCGGAAAAATGGCGGCCATTCTTTTGCATGGGCGTTGAGGATTGGAATCGTTCGTTCGAAGCTGCAGGCTTCAAGGACGCCATCGAATGTCGCATGCCTCCAACTAAAGAGGAAGATCCGGATTTTGATCCCGAAGATGTTCGCTACTCAACAGTACGCTATGTTGCCAACACAACACGAAATGCCGTTGGGCCAAGTGTCTCGGATCCACGCTCTGGCGAAATCATCGAAAGCGACATCATCTGGTATCACAATCATATTCGATCGTATCGAAACAGATTAATGATTGAGACGGGTGCAGCGAATCCGGGTGCTCGATCGCTTATGCAGGACGATGATCTGATTGGAGAGACAATGCGACAGGTAATCGCGCATGAGATCGGCCACGCCCTGGGCTTGCCTCACAACATGATTGCAAGTTCGTCTTTCCCGGTCGACTCGCTGCGCTCGCCGACCTTTACATCCGAGTACGGCGTTGCGCCAACCATCATGGACTACACACGACAGAACTATATCGCCCAACCAGGCGACGGTGTAACGCGCTTCGTCAGGAAGATTGGACCCTACGACGACTACGTTATTGAATGGGGTTATCGATGGTTTCCGAACATAGACGAGCCCACCGATGAAGCTTCCCTCTTGAATGCACTGGTGATGGAGCATGCAGGAGATCCAATGTATCGCTTCAGCTCAGGGTCCGGATCCTATAATCCGGATGCGCAGACCGAGGACATGGGTGATGATCCAGTAATGGCAAGCACTTACGCTGTCGCAAACCTGAAAAGGGTAGTGCCTAATCTTGTCGACTGGACGTCGACAGATGGTAAAGACTATTCTGATCTCGAAGAAATTTATGGAGAGCTTCAAGGGATGTGGCAGCGCTACATGACGCATGTCGTCACGTTGATCGGCGGTGTCCATGTAACACCCAAGACCAGTGATCAGGAAGGCGTTGTATACGAGATTGTACCGCGCGTCGACCAGGAGGAGGCTCTTCAATTCCTTGTTGACAATGTTTTTCAGACGCCAACGTGGCTGCTCGACGGTGAGCTGCTACGACGCATTGAACATGCCGGAGCTGTAGATCGCGTTCGTAGCCGGCAGGTGAGCATCCTCAACAATCTCCTGTTTCCGGCGCGCCTGCAACGACTGATTGAGGCAGATGCTGTAGATGGATCAGGTGGTTATCCGCTTGTTGCGTTTATGGGTGATCTAAAGAATGGCGTCTGGACGGAATTGTCAGATTCACGTCCTGTGATCGATACATTCCGCCGAAATCTGCAGCGCGGTTACCTCGAGCGTATGGAGTATCTGATGACGGAGGAACCCGACAGTCGTTTTGCTTCATTTTATGGAGCTGTTGACGTCAGTCAGTCGGACATCCGTCCACTTGTCAGGGGTCAACTGAAGGAGCTTCAGACTGAAGCGCGTAGTGCAGCACGTCGATCGCGCGATGCTGCGACGAGGTATCACCTGGATGATGTCGTCGATCGAATAGATGCGATACTTGAGGGTGACTGAGACTTGATGCAGTCGAAAAAAGGATATCTCACGTGAAAAACTACAGTAAGAAGATCGTGTCGTTTGGAGTCTACGGTGCTCTATCCGTCATGATGATTGGTTGCGCAGCGGAAAAATCATTCACCAGCACTCTCCCGTCTACGTATCTCAGCCTGGGTGTATATGTCACAGAGCTCGTCGATGGCAGCTACGTTACGGTAGGAGTCGAGCAAGATACCGAAACCGCGAGCGAAGATGTATTGATAGCATTTCTCGATGAAAGCGGCGTTGTGTCCAGTACATTTTCAGTTGGCGGATCAGATGCAGACAACGGTTGGGCAGTTGTCGAGAGGGATGATGACGTTGTCATTGCTGGATTCACAGAAAGCTATGGCGAAGGCGATTTTGATTGTTACCTGCTAAGCACAAATCAGTCCGGTACAATCAACTGGGAAAAAACATTTGGATCTGCACAACGAGAACGATGCTGGGCTGTCGTATCAACCGCGTCCGGACTTGCAGTAGTCGGCGAAACGCAGTTTAACGCTAGCGGAGAGGACGACTGCTATCTGGTTTTAACGGACACAAATGGTATCGAGAAACGGACCAGGTCGTTCGGTGGCGAATCTGGCGACCGGTGTTTCGGTGTCGCAGCAACGGCTGATGGAGGATTGTTGATGGTAGGGCAGACGTATAGCTTCGGCAGCGGTGACCGGGATATGTTCTTGATAAAAACAGACTCTACCGGCGAGGAAGAATGGAACCGGACATGGGGAGGCGCAGCATCTGATATCGCGCACAGTATATCACCGACACACGACGGTGGCTTTTTCGTGACAGGATATACAGCGAGCTTCGCATCTGGCGTTGACAACCCCGTAGTATTGAGGCTTGATTCAGAAGGCAACGAACTCTGGTCCCGAGTTATTGAAATGGAGAAACCGGCTCGAACAATTACTGGTGTACAAACGCGAGGAGGTGGATACATGTTGACGGGTTACTCGGACAATGATTCGACCCTTGCCAGAAACACACTCGTTATTACGCTGTCGGAAACCGGGGAAGTTCGACAGATCAACAAGTTTTTGCCAGTTTCCAGTGCGGCTTCCAGTCTCGGTTATACCGTACAGCCGACATCCGACGGTGGAGGCATTATCACCGGGCACTTTACAACTCAGGCTGGTCGTAACCAGCTATACGTCACAAAGTTGGCTCGCGGTTCTGAATGAATCCGGGTCTCGAATCTCGGCTTGCGCAAGCAGATAAGTTTTGAGGGAATATTGGCGATCGAAAACTGACGTACTAATAGCTTTCTTTCTGCTTCGACTATTTGACTACGAACGTTCGCACAGAGGTAGAATTTCGTGCCGTCATCTTGACTAGATATACGCCTGCGGAGATTGCGGCCAAATTGAGCTCAAGCGTATTTTTGCCCTGTGACTGTGGACGAACTCTCAGAGATTGAAGCTCCCTCCCGAGGATATCAATTAGAGCGATATCGAAACTAATTGAAGATACACCGAGATACTCAATGGTGAGCATCGTCGTTGCAGGATTTGGGTAAAGATGAAAGTCTTCATTCGTCCCTAAAGACGGATTTTCATCACGATTGGTACTAATTGGTTTGTTTTCATACCAGGCGATTTCGTCTCCGTCGTTTGAAGCAGAAACAAAGTCGATGTCATTGTCGCCGTCGATGTCGGCTCCGACTATCGTATCGGGAAAATGACCGGTCGGAGTTGTTCGCACAACGTGTCTTGCGAACTGTTGAGTTCCATCATTTTCCAACCAGCCGATCATGTCCGTATTAGCTGCAACGAAGAGAATGTCAAGATCGGCATCTCCGTCGACATCGATGACATCTACAGATCCGGATCCGTACTCACTCTCAAGGATGAGATGCGCCTCAAAATTTGCGGTACCATCATTCCGATACCATGTCACCTTTTCATCCCACGCCGCCGAAACTACGTCAATGTGCCCGTCACGATCCAGGTCTACTGCTTTCGTCATTCGCGCACCGTTTGCCGATCCGTCAATCGTATGAGTCGAAAAACCAGCTGATCCGTCGTTCTCGTACCACCTGATCTGATTCCCATTTCGTGCAGATGCAACGACATCTTGATCACCATCACTATCGAGATCAACTATGGTAACTCCCGATGCTCCCTCAAGTGAATTGTCGATGGCGTGCTGTGCAAAATTTTGATTCCCATCGTTCTCGTACCAGGCAACTTTGTTGTCATTCCTTGAGCCCGAGACAATGTCAAGGTCTCCATCTCCATCGATATCCGATGCGGCCACTGAAAAAGCAAAGTCGGCATTACCGGTGACCAGGCGGGAAGTGAAGCCCTGCTGGCCGTCGTTTTCAAACCATCGTACCCGGTCGTCAAACGCTGACGATGCAACAACATCGAGGTCTCCGTCACCATCAAAATCTGCGACGTCAATCCACGTAGCCCCGTCTGCTCCATTCGTAATAATTCTCTGCTCAAAATTCTGGCTACCGTCATTTTCGTACCATGCCACACGAGAATCTGCCCAAGAGGCGGACAACAGATCGGTGTCACCATCCTGGTCGAGATCAACAGCATACGCGTACACGGCCCCATCAGTAGAGGCTGAGCTGCCAGGAGTAATGATGTGCGTCACGAATTCGACGCTTTGAGAGCGTGCCTCATAAGAGATCATCGCGACGCAAGCGCTCAATACCAGAAGAGATACGAATAGTCTGTTGTCAGTCATGTGCAAACCGTATTGTATCTCGAAAAACTAATGCGGCCGAAAGTAATGTTCTTCAGCACACGCAGCGTCCGCCTACCTGTACGTGCCATCGCGGGGTAGCTGGCTGCAAAGGGTGGACGGACGCTGGACACGCCGGCTATGGT
>JABDKO010000214.1 GCA_013002165.1 Rhodothermales bacterium
CCTTTAGAGCGCTTGCTCGATAAAGCGACTAATACGACGGGATTTCAATTTAGACAGTTTCCGCTTTTGGATTGGAACGGACCATTTGGTTAAAACTTAACCGCTAAAGATCCCGGAACGTTCTAGCGGTGGCTGTCGACCCGTGGCGAAAGTAAGCGAAGTCAATTTTCCTGACACCTGATTCCGAAAAACTCGGTAGAAAATTCGGAACCGTGGTGGGATACTCCCCTACTATAACGAAAAAGCGGACTCCCCCAGTGTCCCGTGCTCTATTCGGTCAACACCCCAGCTCATAGAGTCTACAGTCAGGTGCACTGCGGAGCGATCCATTGATCGGTGGAAATAACGAAAATGTTGAAAATGTTTAAGAATGGCGTAGCGGTGCTTTTAATCTTCGTTATAAGCGCACTGCTGATATTGCGCGTGACGGGTCTGGAGCCGGGACATCCCAGTGCCCGGGAATACGCTCAGGCCGGACGGTCGGCGAGGCCGGGTTTGTGGTTGACGGGGGAGATTGTCCGGGAGCCGGTGACGAACTGGGACTGGGTCAATCAGTTCGATGACACCTTCGGTGAGAACGCAACGTCCCTGGAGACCCGTACCTGGTACGGGATTCCCCATTCCGTCAGGGTCCTGCTGGTTCCCCGTGGAGACAAGCTCTACCTGCAGTCCAGTGCGCAGACCTTCAGGTTGGACAGGGAGTTTCCTTACGGCAAGGCGTGGTGGCGAAACGTTGAGCGTGATCCTCGCGTGCGGCTGAAGATTGGCGGGAAGCTCTACGAAATGACGGTGGTATTGATTCACGACCGGGCCGAGGTTGCCCGATTGCGAGGGGGAAGAGACCCTGTCGTGAAAGAGGTGGATGCCGACGGCAACGAATACATTGCCGAAGAGTGGCACTACTGGCGCGTATTTCAGCGAAATGTGCCGGAATATTATCCAGAGGAAATTTAAAGGATCTGGATGAAAACGGTCTGGATGGTTAGGGTCTGGATGGTTAGGATCTGGATGAACAGGATCTGTATGAATAAAGTCTCAGAGATATTATCCAGGCCCGTAGTAAAGATTCGGCCCGGCCCCGGGCAGACAGAGACGATTCCTCAACAACACGCGAGTTAATACAGTCAGCGGAAACGAACACTGGAAGTCAGAATAAAATGAATAAACTGTTCTTGGTTTTTGCTCTTGCAGCCTTGCCGCTGTTTTCGCATCAATTATCGAGCGCAGAGGTCAGTCTTACGCAGGCATTTAAAAGCGATATCATTTCGAAAGTTGCGCAGATACTGGAGGATGAATACGTATACCCGGAACGGGGAAAAGTGGCAGCGAACGAATTGAACCATCGGTTCCAGACCGGTTATTTCGATGAGATCACCGATCCGCAGATTTTTGCGTATCGAATAACCGGGATTCTTGATGTTATTTCAGACCTGCATCTGTGGGTGAATTACCACGCAGATCCCATCCCTGTCGGTTACAGTCACCTCGATCCAGGTCCCGAACAGCAAAAAGAGTACGCAGCGCTGCTGCGTCGTCGCAATTTCGGATTCGAAAGAATTGAGCGTTTACCCGGTAATTTGGGTTACATTGAGTTCCGTGATTTCTATTACGAAGAAGAGGCTTCTGAACGGGTTCTGGCCAATGTAATGGAGGTTGTTGAATACACCGATGGGCTGATTATCGATTTGCGACGTAACGGCGGCGGACACCCGGAAATGGTTTCACTGTTGCTAAGCTACCTGGTAGAAGGTGGCACACTCGTCGGTACGCTTCGTTATCGGCAGGACAAAAAAATTGAAGAATACTGGACCCGAGAAGAAGTAGCCGGACCACATTTCAGAGGAGGCAGGCCGGTTTACGTCCTGATCAGCCGCAATACCTTCTCGGCAGCAGAAGCCTTCAGTTACGCCCTGCAAGCACGGGGTCGAGCGATACTTGTGGGTGAGAGGACGCAGGGAGGCGCACATCCTTCTGACAATGTCCGATTGCATGAGCATTTCATGATGTCCGTACCGGTAGCGGCGTCTATTGACCCGATAACGCAATCGAATTGGCAGTATGTGGGCGTAAGGCCCGAGCACGAAGTGCCTGCCGAGGAAGCGCTCTCGGTTGCTCAAAAACTGCTGCTGGAAGAGTTGATTGCTGCCGGTGAGGACTCTGATGCAAGACGTGAGCAAGAACTGGTCCTGCGGCGA
>JABDKO010000224.1 GCA_013002165.1 Rhodothermales bacterium
TTCTTATTCCTGTCGGGCTCTTGCTTGCGTCTCTTCTGACTTTTATGGCTGGGCAGCTCGTTGCCAGACAGCATGCCGCAGAAATCGACACAAGAATTACAACCGAGATTGTCCGGGCATTCGATGATGTTGAAGAGCGGTTTGATTCGATGCAGTCAGGGCTGCTAGAACTGGCACAGTCAATCGGATCGTCTCCCGAAATTCGAGAAGGACTGCGAGTATCAGGCGGCCCGCTGCAAGCGCCCTCAGAACAGGTCGTCTCGTATTTTTCAAGCCTTGACACCCCTGAACTTGTCTCGGTAGAACTGTACAGTCCACAACCTCGACTCCTGGCGTGGACCGGTCATACCTTTCCGCTCGACCAGGCACCAAGCGAACCCAGATTTCTGGAAGCGTTCCAGACAGCCGTCTCGATTGACGATGACAGGCGCGTCGGTATTTCCGTGTGGTGGCCGGTTGTTGCAGGGAACGATGTGCTAGGCGTTGTCCGTGTCGTACGGACCGTAGTCTACTACTCGCCCGTGAGCAACAAATTTCTGAGAGATGTGCGTCTCGAGGAGTCATGGCGAAACGATTTTGGATATGGCGTGACGCTTGAATATCCCGAGCGGTTGACGACTGCTGACGAGTCACGTATTACAGAGCAAACCCTGTTCGGCATCGACGGGAAGCCACTCGCCATTGCGATTCTTACTCCGCCTTCAGCGAGATCACTAATTGCCGAGGTTGAGACCATCTATGAGGATGTCGCAGTTTTCTGGTTGGGACTGCTGCTCTTCTGGGCGCTTGTCCGGGCATGGTCGTTATTCCGGACGCGGTTAGCCAGGGAAAAGACAGTATCAGGGCGGAGCGTCGTCAATCTGATTCTATTTTCGGTCTTTGCCATCGCCGTTCGGTTTGCACTTCTCTGGCTTAATATCCCGGGGAGGTATCAACCTGGAAAGGCGCCTTTGTCTCCGCTGTTTGACCCGTCGCACCTTG
Organism: Rhodothermales bacterium; assembly: GCA_013002165.1. GTDB lineage: Bacteria > Bacteroidota > Rhodothermia > Rhodothermales > JABDKH01 > JABDKO01. The sequence goes on from JABDKO010000224.1 coordinate 982, forward strand.
CGTCACAATATGCTTTCGGTACTATTCAGTCAGTTGGAGAACTGTTTTTGACTGCAGCGACCATAACTCTAATAGCAGTCGCCTGCGTTCTTTTAGTCACCCGGTTCCTGTCTATCACCGGACATCGACACACCGAAACACCTCCGGGCAGGTTAACCTCCACTGTAATCGGAGGTGCACTGACCGTGTCCGCCCCGATCATACTCGCAGTCTTGCTAAGTCAAGTATTGAACAGGCTGCTCGTTGACAGCACACTCGACTATTTTGCGCGGACAGGTTTATTGCCGGAGAACCTCGTTATTCTTGTGATAGCAGCGGCCCTGATGCTGGCATTCTCTGCATTGACCATCTCCGGATCGTTGCTGGCATGGTTGTTCCACACAATTGTCGATACCCATAACAGACGTACCCTTTATCTGGTTATTGCAGCGGCCTTGCTTTTCGCCGCTCTGGTGTATGTGCCGGTAAGTGCTGCCGGAACTACCGGTGTGTTGGGTATTGCATCCTACAGCGGATTCCTGCTTGCCAGCTATGCAGCCGGGATCCTGCTCTGGAGAAAAAGGAAGTTGACCTACAATCTCCTGAATCTGCGTTCGATTCTTCCATCGATCCTCCTGATCACAATCGTTACCTATCCATTCCTCTTTGACGGATTAGATACGAAGACACGAAACTCAATGGTCGATGCGGTTGACTATTTCGATCAGGGCCAGGATCCGCGGGTTACATTTGCGGTCGACAGACTTCTTGAAGATGTGCGGTCAAATGATAATCTGCTGCGACTCATTACGCGGGAGTCGGATCGGAACAGGGCTGATTCAATGATGACGAGTCTCGTCCGCGGCTCATTGTTCAGCTCGCTCAATAGTTACGATCTGTCACTAACACTTTTCTCGAAAGCAGGTCGTCCTGTCGGACGGTATTACGTTGTGGACAGAGCGTTTTATCGTGATCTATTCGATGCGTCCGAGGAGGAGGATTTTAAAATCGTCCGCCAGATGTATGAGGAATCGGGTCGGCGGGATCCGCTGGTCGAGACTATGACAGGTCGCCTTGAACCCGAACGATTCCGGTATCAGGGTCTTGCCTCTATTGTCGTCGAGGCAGATACGCTGGGTTGGCTTCTTGCCCGGGCTGAACCGAAGTCGGTACTCGTCGACAGCCGGACGCCATTTCCGAACGTGCTTTTTCCAACAAGCATCAACAACACAGTTTCAGAGGGAATATCTCTCGCCGAGTTTCGCGATAGAACATTGATTCGAAACTACGGAGATAGTTTTGGACGCTTCACTATCGGCGAGCAGATCGAATCGGATGTCGTCGCTTCAGGGAGTTCGTGGATAAACGAAAATCTCAGGGGTCGAAAGTATCTCACGTACTACCGGTCGAAGGCAAACTCGAATGCCTCAGTACCGTCCTCTATCGGCATGGCTACCGGTTCATCGATTGTTGCGGCACGAACCGCTTCAGCAAATATCTTTGACCACCTCTACTATCTTCTGCGGTTAACGGTTGCAGGTCTTTTCGTGGCTCTGCCGGTATATATAGTGGGATTGGTCCGGCGTCGTCAGCTGCACCTGATTCCAGCTCGCAGGGTGCAGTTCCGGGATAAGGTTCTGAACGCTTTTTTTGCTGTCGGTCTAATAACGGTCATCACAATGGGAGTGGTTGGCCTTGAGGTTGTAACCGAGGAGAACGACCGGGCAATCCAGAGCTGGTTGCGCCAGCATCTTGAGCGCGTAGAGAATACGCTTCTTCTCGACGCCCAACCTGGTGAGCTTCCGTCACGAACCCTCGAGCGAACCAGTATTGACTCACTCGCCGCTCGAGTCGGTCTCGACCTCAACGTCTACAGAGGAACCGAACTGGTCGCATCCAGCCGACCCCAGCTCGTTCGCGACAGGCTGATTGCTACACGGTTACCCATGAGTGTTTACGAAGCCTTTAACTTCGGAGGCTATCGCTTTACAACATCCAATGAAAAAATCGGGACATTTCACTATACCGCAGGTTATCGTGCCTTTCCTGATGAATCCGGAAAGCCGATTTACGTTGTTTCGGTTCCGACGCTCCCGGAGCAGGAGCGGATCGAAGAGGAACGTGCCCGAACAGTCGCTTATCTTTTCGGCGCATTACTGCTGCTCGTGCTCGTTGTAATGATCACAGCATCGTTACTGGCAAATGCCCTGACGAGACCGATCGGCCGGCTGCGCGAGGGGCTTGTCGCCGTTGCTCGCGGCAGATTCAGTCAGATTCCACCGCTGAAAACTCGCGATGAAATCAGTGAGCTCGTTACAACGTTCAATGACATGCAGGAGCAGCTCGCCGAAAGCCGAAGACGATTGACACGACAGGAGCGCCAGCTCGCGTGGCGAGAAATGGCGCGCCAGGTTGCGCACGAGATCAAGAATCCACTGACGCCCATGAAGCTGTCCGTGCAGCACCTGCGTCGAAGTATGACTCGAGCCGCAAGCGAAAAGAACGAAAAATTTGACAGCGATTTCGACCGCATCACCAGGACGCTCGTTGAACAGATAGATTCTCTGGCACGAATTGCAAACGAGTTTTCAACCTTTGCAAGAATGCCGCAACGTGTTGTCGAAGAGCTTGAGCTAAACGAGGTTGTTCAGGAGGCCGTATCGCTGATGCAGGCTGAAGAAAGCTCAGGCATTCGTCTCGACGTAGCCGCCAGTCCACTCTGGGTGGCAGCCGACCGCGAAGAATTACGACGCATCTATATCAATCTCATAAAAAACGCTCTCCAGTCCGCACCTGAGGGCAAGGACGTGGAGGTAGTCGTCACCACCCGATTGGATGCAAATACTGCCTACATCTATAGTAGTATCCAGGATAACGGCTCCGGAATTGTCGAAGGCGACAGGGATAAAATATTCGTCCCGAACTTTTCTACAAAAACATCAGGAACGGGTCTGGGTCTGGCTATTGTGCGTGAATCAATCGAAGACATGCGTGGAGAGATTGGATTTGATTCTCAGGTCGGCGTCGGTTCGACTTTCTGGATAAAACTCCCGCGAATAGATTCGGGCGATGACACAGATAGCGGCCCCGACCGTGGATAGAAGCGCTGACATTACTATCTTGCAATCAATACAGACCGCAGATGTTGGCCACACCTACTAGTACTGCAAGGATATGAGGGTTATTGTCGTCGGCTCCGGCGAGGTTGGATTTGATGTAGCGCGCATACTCTCGATGGAGCAGCACGACGTCGTCGTAGTCGATATTGATTCAGAAGCACTCGCCAACTGTTCCGATAAACTTGATGTTCTGACCATACATGGAAACGGTACTTCCGCTTCCATTTTGGATCAAGCGGGTATCAAGCAGGCAGACTTGATGGTCGCGGTCGCGGCTATCGACGAGGTAAACATCATTGCCTGTATGATGGCTTCACGACTCGGTGTAAAGACCACCGTCGCGCGAGTCCGCTCCGATGAGCTTGCAACCTCCGATACCGTGCTCAACGCGCGCGATTTTGGAATCGACCTTCTGATTCATCCGGAAGAAAGCGCCGCCGCCGAGGTAGTACGATTGATACGTCGCGCCAGTGCGACCGATCTCTTGACGTTTGCGGATGGTAGACTTCAACTGGTGGGTATGCGAATCAACAAGGATTCACCCGCGGTGGGTAAGTCACTTGCCGAGCTCGATCAGGAGTTACCCTCCCTGCTATATCGCGTGACGGCTATTAGTCGCGGTATCAGGACTATCATACCGGGCGGATCCGATGTAATCCGTGCAAACGACCAGATCTTTGTTCTTACCCGTCCGAAAGAAATCTCTGCAGTGCTCAAACAGATGGGCAAGAGTGACAGCAAACTCCACCAGGTGATGATTCTCGGTGGAAATGAGATCGGCGCCAGAGTCGCGTCGGCGTTGGCAGGCGAGAAAAACAAAAGAGTGAAGCTTATCGAGCCCGACCGCGAACACGCAGAACATCTGGCGGAGACACTGCCCAACGTCCTGGTTCTGCACGGGCAGGGAACTGACATTGATCTTCTTGCCACGGAGGGACTGGGCGAGATGGATGCATTCGTCGCCGTTACGGATGACGAGGAGTCAAATCTTGTTACCTGCTTGCTAGCAAAACATCTTGGCGTCAAAAAAACTGTCGCACTGCTGTCAAAGGGCGCATACATTCCGATAAGCCAGACCATCGGCCTGGATGCCGCTGTCAGCTCCAAGCTCGCTGTATCGCGGGAAATTCTACAGTACTTGCGCGGAAAACATGTAATGAGTGTCGCCACACTCCATGGTCTCGATGCCGAGATTCTCGAAATCGAAGTACAACCTCGCGCTCCGATTACACATGGTCCAATTATGGAATTGAAGGTTCCGAAAGGTCTCATAATTGGTGCGATCATTACATCCAAGAAGGCAACCATAGCCGCGGGAAAATCCGAGCTGCACGCCGGCGATCGCGCAATAGTATTTGTCATGCCGAAGCACATTAAGCAAGCTGAATCTCTCTTCAACAGTCCCTGATCGCGTCAGCTCATGATCCTCAACCTGAAGGCCGTTTTTGGAGTGATGGGAGCGCTGCTATTCTTTCTTGGAATAGCACTTCTGATGCCAGGTATTGTCGGCCTCATTTATTCCGAGAGCGTGTCGTGGACATTTTTTGTTACAGCGGTCGGCTCCATGGTTGTCGGCGGCGGATTGTTTAGAGGCTTCGCCAGTGACCGGAAAGATTTGAAGGTGCGCGAGGGCTTTGCCGTAGTCGCGCTCGCGTGGCTGGTCTTGTCGATCATAGGCGCCATTCCATTTGTTCTGTCCGGTGTACTCGAAACCTATACAGATGCCTTTTTTGAAACCATGAGCGGTTTCACAACGACCGGTGCAACGATACTGGGCGGTGCTGGCAATCCGGCGATAGAGGATATCCCGCGCTCGTTTCTTTTCTGGCGAAGTCTAGCCCACTGGATCGGCGGCATGGGAATCATCGTCCTCACCCTCGCCATTCTTCCCGTTCTCGGAGTCGGCGGCATGCAGCTCTTCAAGGCAGAGGTCCCGGGCCCATCGGCAGACAAACTCACGCCGCGTATTCGAGATACAGCAAAACAGCTCTGGATAATCTATGTGGGGATAACCGTTGCACAAATAGTGTTGCTCCTCCCGGTCATGAGTGTTTTCGATGCGGTCAATCATGCATTCGCTACAATGGCAACGGGCGGATTCTCGACACGTAATGGATCGGTTGGCGACTTCGGGTCCGCCTACGTTGAATGGATCATAACGTTGTTCATGATCCTTGCGGGTGTAAATTTTGCGCTGCACTTCCGCATCCTGCGCGGCGAGATAGGTTCGGTATTTCGGAATACTGAACTCAAAGTATATCTCTCGATCGTTGCCGTCGCGACTGTCCTGTTGACGATATCGCTATGGGACAGCACCGCGTTTCTGGTTCAGGGTGAAGATGGACAGCGTATAGCCAGTCTTGGTGAAGCAGTCCGGGTGGCAGCGTTCCAGGCATCCGCGATCATCACAACTACGGGATTCGCGACAGCCGACTACGAGCTCTGGTCAGCCCTGGGTATAGGAGTCATTTTCGCTCTGTTCTTTGTCGGAGGTATGGCAGGATCGACCGGGGGCGGGATGAAGGTTGTTCGCCACGTGTTACTTTTCAAGAATTCGTTTCGAGAGATCAAGAAGCTCATTCATCCGAGTGCCGTGATTCCGATTCGCTTGAGCGGAAAAGTCGTCTCGGCAGATGTTATGCGAAATGTACTTTCATTTGCTGTGCTGTACCTGGCACTTCTGGTCGTAGGTACGATTGTATTGTCATTCCTTGGACTCGACTTGTTGACGGGGCTGGGAGCAGCGATTTCATCGGTCGGTAACGTTGGTCCGGCGTTCGGGACACTGGGACCGGCTGAGAACTATGCACACCTGCCGGCACTTGCGAAATGGGTCCTGGCACTGATGATGATGGCAGGGCGGCTCGAGCTGTTTACCGTTCTGATTCTGTTCTTCCCGACTTTCTGGCGACGATAGGATCATGCTGCGACTGCTGACCGCTGCACTGCTACTCTTGCTTCCCGCTGGTTCTCTGGTGGGCCAGAACACGGCTGTCTGGCAAATCGACTCGCACCAACAATGGGTGAACGCACTCGAAACTTCCGACGGTCTGGACCTGCGCGACGGCACGGCCGTCCCAAACGCGAAGAGATCATTTTTCAAAAGCGAAGTCCGCCCGTTTGATTCGCCACGCAAGGCCAGCGTGATTACGTTTCAACAATCTCCTGATTGGAACAACTGGAGTAAAGTGCCCAACCTTGGACCTGAAGGTGCCAGCGATGCCCCGATATTCCTGCCGATCTCAGACGGCAACTACTGGTTTTTTGCCGAGCACCCCGATCTCGGGAAAGGCTATCACGCCTGGCGGAGTTCCGATATGGAGACGTGGGAGCACAAGGGTGTCGCCAGTGACCATCGGTGGGCGACAACTGCAGAGTATGCCGACGGCAAAATATATCTGTACTTCGATAAGCCGAACGACCAGGACCCTCACCTTGTAATCGGTGAAAACATCAATACTACGCCTTCGTGGAGATCGATTGGGAAAGTGTTTGACGATCCATCGCATGGCTCGGACGCTGGAGTGATTCGAACCGGGGACGGGATCTTTCATCTCATCTATGAGGATTGGAGCCCTGTCAATGCACCACAGCAAAGTTGGGATTCGCCCCTGGCCGGACACGTTGACAGCCCCGACGGCGTCACCGGTTTTGTCTTCGGTGAGTACCCGCCAGCCATCGATCATCGAACACGGCCGACCGGCGAAATTGGCACCTATTCTCATCGCTATACCAGCGATCAACCTTTGGAATATGAGGTGCACGAGCCGGGGCAAGACGCGTTTGGCGATTTCACGTTAATACAAGTGGGTGAACGGATATATCTGTTTTGTGATTACCATCCGTATCAGGGGGATATCCGCATCGGATATTTCGCTACGGATTCGATTGCCCGACCATTCGAGTTTATCGGCTCTTTCGGTGATGGACATCCGGACCCGACAATCGGGTTCGCCGAGGGGCAATTCTACCTGATGATTCAGCGTTCAGAATTTGACTATGTCAGTCCGGGGCCATGGGTAGACGAGGTTGAAGCCCGAGCAGGAGTTGACACCGACGGCGACGGTCATATTGATCATTGGACAGGTTGGCTGAGCATGTCTGAGAGCTATCGCCGAAAGCCAGGTTTTGCACGAGTGGTGGAGGTGACTCCTGCCGAGATCGACCTGACGGATCTCCCGGCCGGGATCGGATTCGGTTTCGAGTTCCGCACTGACCGTGTAACCGACTATAACGTTCAACCGATTATTGATTCAGTCACGATGTCCTTCGGCGAAGACTAGATCGCACTTACCACGCTAGCTGAAATCGCGATAGCCGAAGTAGTGAAGGACATATCTCATTTTCATGGCCTTCGCTTTGCCAAACCCGGGAAGTGCCTGGACTCGTTTCTGAATGACGTCAAAGTCTGCGCCATCATTCCACATGTTTGCGGCGTTGCCGCCATAGTCGCGCGCGATGATCTCGGCTACAGCCTGCGTGTTGTCCGCCATTTTATTCGTAAACCGATGTACGGCAGGTTGCTTCGCGAACTCAACTTTAAAACGTTCGCTTTCCATTGCAGCGATCTTCGCCATGTCGAGGTGTCCGAGACGATCTTGAAGACGAATCGGGCCGGTGAATGCGTATTCAGCCCGGACTCGCTGATCATACAGAAGTCCGAGCAGCAAACCGTTGGCGTTTTTTGACAGATATGCGTCTGCGGCCAGATCACCGGTGAGCGTGCCCTCATCGCGATAGCGATCCAGCATTCGAGCAAGGCCCCCCTCCATTGTGTATTCGAGAAGGGCAATCGGTTTAGCAGATGATGATTTCGACATTAGGAAATAGATGGATGTGGTCGACCGCGGTGATTCATTCGCCCGCGTCGATGCCTTGAATACTGGTAATGCGTTTCCATTTTGCACCGTCGGGCGAATCCATAACCTCTACTCCCATTTCTTCGATCTCATTTCGAATCGAGTCAGCCAGGGCAAAGTCTCGTGACGCTCGCGCGCGTTGACGACGGTCGAGCATTTCTTCGATCGTAGCAGCAAATTCATCATCCTCTTCAGAAGACTCGGGTGAGTCACTGCCTTCCTCGTTGATGATGCCCAGCACCGAGTCCACCCGCGATAGAAACTGTTGCGCTGCAGATCTGTCCTCGTCCGAGATACCATCTTTGCAGGTAAGAATAGTCTTTATGCCATCCAGCAAAGCTGCAATCGCTTCCGGAGTGTTGAGGTCATCAAGCATCGCCGCCAGTAGTCGTTCACTGGCAGCAGTAATTCGAGCCGCAACATCCGACGTGCCGGACGGAGCATTCCTTGCAACGTCCAGCGATTGCTCAAGCCTCTCAATGTGCTTCAAATTTGCACGCAGAGTATCGAACGTGAAATTGTACGGCTTGCGGTAATGTCCCGAGATCAAGGATAGTCGCAGAGCCATGGGATTAATCCCGCGTCCACCCGAAGCTGCGTCCGAGACCAGCTCGTGTACCGTCAGAAAATTGCCTTTGCTTTTGGCCATCTTTTCTCCCTCAACCTGGAGAAATCGTGTATGTACCCAGTACCTGGCAAACTGCTTGCCCGAGTAGCTTTCAGCCTGGGCTATTTCACATTCGTGGTGTGGAAAGATGAGATCCTCGCCTCCACCGTGGATGTCAATTTGTTCTCCCAGGTATTCCAGCGCCATGACGGAACACTCAAGATGCCAACCGGGGAAGCCCCATCCCCACGGGCTATACCATTGCATGAGGTGTTTTGGATCCTTCTTCCAGAGGGCAAAGTCCCGAACATTTCTCTTTTCATCATCGACTACTAGTTCCCGTGTTGTCTCACTGAGATTATCCCCGCTGATGTTGCCCGACAGTCGACCGTAATCCTTGAACGCATCTACGGAGAAGTACACGCCGGAGTCCGTCTCGTAAGCATGCCCGGAATCGATGAGTGCCTCGACGGTTCGGATTTGCTGAGCGATATGTTCTGTGGCCCTCGGCCTCACGTCCGGCTCAATCATGTTTAACCGCGACCAATCTCGAAGGAGCTCGTTTGCGTAAAAGCGCGCCAGGTCCCAGACGTTTGCAAATCTCTTCCCTTCCTTGCTGCTGAGGGCGAGGGCCATCCTGTCCTCGCCACCGCTGTCTGCCACGTCGTCCTCGGTGAGATGTCCTACATCGGTGATGTTCGAAACGTAGTGCGTTTCCAGACCAATTTCGCGAGCAGTCCGGACGATTAGATCTGCCGTGAGAAAAGTCCTGAAGTTTCCTATATGAGCATAGGAATAGACGGTTGGCCCGCAAGAATAGAATCGAAGTTTCCCGGGCTCCAGTGGTTCAACCGGTTCGATCCGGTTTGAAAGAGTGTTATGCAGTCTGAATACCGGTGACGACATGTTCGAGAAATCAGTGTTGGTCATCAGCTAGTGGGCTGTTGGAATTTCAAGATACTTACTTTTGACGCAGTATTTCCCAGACAAGGTGAGCGAGCTCCGGGACGATGAGTGCATCCATGGCCAGGGTGACGGCACCTGATGAGCCCGGAATCGAAAAGACAATTGTATCTCTGTAAACACCGGCTGTGGCCCGTGAGAGGATCGCGCCGGATCCAATATCGTCATACGACAACATCCGGAAAATCTCTCCGAATCCCGGGAGGGTCTTCTCCAGCTTGCGCGATATTATCTCGTAGGTGGTGTCGCGCTTGCTGATTCCAGTTCCGCCGCTGAAAATAACGACCTGGGCAGATCCTGTCGCACTTTCAAGGGTTTCTTCAATTCGGTCGATCTGGTCCGGGACTATTGAGTAGTGTTCAATCGCGTGTCCATGACTCCGGAGCTTTTCCTTGATGATGGAACCACTTTTATCTGTCTCCTCGGTACGGGTATCTGACACCGTCACGACAGCGCAGCGTATCGACGGACTTCCGGCAGATTCCTTGTGGTCCTCATATCCCATTGTCGTCTTCCTTTACGTTCATGTCTGCTTCGGTATCGTTTACCGTTCGCTCCGAATACCATACCGGGGGATCGTAACCGTGTCCACCCCACGGATTGCACCGCAATATACGATGGATGGAAAGCACGGTACCCTTTAAGAGGCCGTATTTGCGCAAGGCCTGAATCGAATAGTCAGAGCATGATGGAGAGAATCTGCACGACGGCGGGAAGAAAGGAGACACTACAAGTTGATACACGCGCACCAGGCCGCTTGCAACAAGACCGGGGATTCGCATGATCTGTCGGAATGGGGCGTTTTGCATAGAATGAAAACGTGTCTGGCTCTGTTGTTATTTGCTTAAGCGGTAATAAATGGTGAAAAAAGGATCGCGATGGAATATCCGCGTGTCGAGGAGCGTCTAACTACGTTGGCTGTCCCTCTCTGACGCCCGGTTTACACTTTCATAATCTCAATTCGGCCCATTCGGATGACTCGTCTTGTACCGGTACTGCTGCTGGCATTTCTTCTCTTCATTCCGGAGGTGGCGTTCAGTCAATCCGGAAGTTTCTTCAACCAACGCGACGACCAGTATACGCTCCTCGGCCTTAAACGCGCCAAAGAGGCATATGATGTTGCGAAAACGGATTATGAACGCCAGCTTCAGCTATTCGAAAAACAGCTGATTTCCGAGTCCGAGAAGGAACAGGCGCGTCGGCAATTCGCCGATGCAGAGGTCAATTACCAGCAGTCACTTCTGGCGGTATTGTTCGAACAGCAATATGTGACGGTCACGAAAGCAATCAAGTTTCAGGGACGGAACGGGTCGAAGCGCGTGCGCCTGGAATTGAGTAATGCCGCCGGCGGTAGTGCCGAGTTTCAGAAACTCATCAACATTGAAGATGAGCTATTCAGATCTCTTCAGCCCGATATCGTAAATAACGTTTATGTCTCCCTGCTGAACGACGAGGATGCGATCATAAGCTCTCCGTACGAAGCAAAGATAAATGAACTGAAATTCGGCGAGCCGTCGACCCTGTATTTTACACTCCTGCAGGATGTCGACGTGGTGACAGTAAACCTGATCTATGGAAGTGGCTCAGAAAGACGGCTCAAGGTCTTCCTGCAGAAAGATTCTTCCGTCAACGTTGCGGCGATTCAAGCCGAGCAGTTTTCGCAGGAAGTTGAGTTGGGAGCATCAACGGACTTCCCGCTCTCTCTGGAATTATTCAGTGGCTCGCAAAATACCTTCAAGCTGGATGTCGTGAACCTACCGTCCAGCATCAACAGGTACTTCCTTGATCCTACATCAGCGAATCGGCTCAGTCAGTTTCAGTTCACCGAAGGAGTAAATACACGGCAGGCTGCGTTACGCGTTTTCCTGCCGGAGCGACCTACGGAAACGGTCTCTATTGATGACCCGATCCAGTTCTATGCACTTGCCATTCCTCGTGACAGAATTGAAGAGATCGGCGACCTCCGGGACGCGGTCATGACACAGGAGCAGATCGAGGCGCTCAATGTTGGGTTCGTCCGACTTGAATTAGTACCACGTGGTGTCGGCGAGATCCTCGTACGTATCCCTCAACTATTCCACACGATCAAACCGTCTGAGAGTGTTGATATAACGTTGGAAATCGTCAACGAGGGTTCAAGAGAATTGAACAGCGTTCAGATTGATGTCGATCCTCCCCTTAACTGGATCGACTCTGTCTCACCTGAGACGATTCCACGGATGGAGATCAATGGTGAACAGCGGGTAACGCTGAATCTTGCGCCGCCGCCAGATGTATCACCCGGACGATACGAGGTGCGTGTGCAGACTACATCGCTTTCGGATGATCAGACAATCCGTGGTGAAGACAAAACAATTACCATCCAGATAGACCAGGAAGCCAATGTGTTTGGCACAACGATCCTGGTCCTGCTCATCGTAGGGCTCGTAGTTGGTATTGTGATATTCGGAATTCGATTGACGCGCAGGTAGTGCGGATAAAAAGAGCGTATGGAAGATACTAGAACAGATTCACCGCTCCTTGAGGCGATCAACCTCACGAAACGCTACGAGGACGGGACGCTGGCACTGGATGATGTCAGTTTCAAGGTCTATCCGGGAGAAGTCTACGCGATGCTCGGTGGTAACGGGGCAGGTAAGACGACGACCATTAACCTGTTTCTCAATTTCATTGAACCAACATCGGGGGAAGCGCGGGTAGATGGAATCGTGACTCATGTTGACCCGCTGGCGGCAAAGTCGAAACTGGCGTACGTCTCCGAAAACGTAATGCTCTATCCGAACTTCACGGCGCTGCAGAATCTCGATTACTTTGCCCGACTGGGTGGTAAAACCAGCTATTCGAAGGATGATTACCGTAGGGTGTTGACGCGCGTCGGTCTTGAGGAAGAGGCTCACGATCGTCGCCTCAAGGGCTTTTCAAAGGGTATGCGACAGAAGTGTGGAATTGCGATCGCCATTCTGAAAGATGCACCTGCCATTCTGCTTGACGAGCCCACGTCCGGGCTTGACCCGAAGGCCGGCCTGGAATTTACAAGACTGCTGCAATCGCTACGAGATGAGGGAAGGGCAATACTTATGTCAACCCATGACATTTTCCGGGCAAAGGATATTTCGAACACAGTCGGAATCATGAACCGGGGAAAGATCGTCATGCAGAAAACGAGTGCAGAACTCGAGGGCGTTGACCTCGAGCAGATATACGTTGAGTATATGGCAGGCTACATGGACGATGCGGGTGTTGCCGCGGAAGAGGTCGCATAAAATGCTGAAGCTGATAATCGAAAAAGAACTGCGCGAGATTCTGGGATCAACAAAGTTTGTTGTCACCTTTTCTGTCTGCGCCACGCTGATCCTTATCGCGTTCTACGTTGGCGGGCGGAGCTACGATGTTAGCCGTTCCGACTACGAGGCCGCCGTTGCAGAGAACGTAAAGCAAATGGCCGGGCTCACGGATTGGGGTCGGATTGACCACCGCGTGTTTCTTGAACCGCAGCCGCTTGGTGCACTGGTAACGGGCATTGCAAACGATATCGGAAGGACTACCGAGGTGCGGACACGCGGCGAACTCAATTCAGAAAATAGCCGCTTCAATGAGGATCCGCTCTTTGCCGTCTTCCGGTTTTTGGACCTTGAGTTTATTTTCGGGATTGTCCTTTCATTGTTCGCGATCCTGTTTGGATACGACGCAATCAATGGAGAGAAGGAGCGAGGTACTTTACGGCTGTCTTTTGCAAATGCTGTTCCAAGGGACAAATATATTCTGGGCAAACTGGCAGGTTCTTTTCTAGCCCTGTCGGTACCGCTGCTTATCCCCATCCTGATCGGCTGTCTGCTGCTGCCCATCCTTGGCGTGCCCATGGAATCCGGAGACTGGCAGCGCCTGGCAATGATCATCGCTTGCGGATATCTCTACCTCGGCGTTTTCCTTGCGCTGTCGATTTTCATCTCGGCCATGACCGAGCATTCCTCTTCAAGCTTTCTGCTGCTCCTCGTTGTCTGGATAATTGCGGTCCTGATCGTCCCGCGTACGGCCGTGCTGGTATCGGGTCGTGCCGTCGATGTGCCGACAATGGATGAGATAAATTTTGAAAAGAACCGGATATCTGATCAGTTGCGCCGGGAGGACGACTCGAAGCTTCGAGCATACTGGAGTGAGAACCCGCAAACAGGGACTGAAACACGTGATCAGATGATGACCCGGTTCCGGAACTACTGGTCCGAGCTGGCCGATGCCCGGGAGCAGGAAGTACGTGCCCTGAGTGCCCGTCTCAGCGAAGATCGACGGAATCGAGAACGCGTACAACAGCGAATTGCCCTTGGGATTTCTCGTATTTCACCGACGAGCGTGTTTTCTCTCGCCGCAACAGACCTTGCCGGAACATCCCTGGAGCTCCAGCAGCAATATCAGGATCAGGTAAGTCAGTACCGGGATGATTACACCAGATTCATTGAAGAGAAAACCGGCGGTTCCGGCGGTTTCTGGTTCAGTGGTGGAAGCACAGACGAAGCGGAGGAAGAACCAATCGATCCGTACGAGTTGCCCGTGTTCGAGTTTGACGCCCCGACGGCTGCGACGCTGGTTAGCAAGAGTCTGCTCGACCTTGGCTTATTAACTATTTTCAATATTGTCTTCTTCGTAGGTGCGTTCGTCGCATTTCTACGCTATGACGTCCGATAGATTCTTGTAGACGACTTATGTTTTCAACGCTATTTGAGAAAGAGCTGAAAGCGATTCTCCTCAGCCCGAAGTTTGTCGCCACGTTTGGCGTGTGTACGATTCTAATCCTCTTGAGCGTATTCATCGGGATTAAAGAGTATGAGTCGAGCAGGGCGCAGTATGAAACCGCTGTTCAACTCACACAGCAGGGAATGCTTGAGTCAAGCAACTGGTGGAGCGTTGACAACACTGTTTTCAGGGAGCCCGACCCCATGCAGGTGTTCGTGTCGGGAGTTAATAACGACATCGGTCGCCTGTCCGACGTTTCTACATGGAACGAAATCAAGCTCGAACAAAGCTCCTATTCTGAGGACCCATTGTTTGCTTTATTTCGGTTTATCGATTTCACATTTATTGTTCAGGTAGTGCTGTCGCTGTTCGCGATCCTGTTTACCTATGACGCGATCAATGGCGAACGTGAATCCGGCACTTTGAAGCTGGCACTGTCAAATGCCGTTCCGCGATCACAATACGTACTTGCAAAGTTTGCCGGATCATGGGTCGGTCTGGTCATACCTCTCATGATTCCCATCCTGATTGCGTGTTTACTTGTAATTGTGCTGGGGGTACCGTTTGAAGCAGTGCACTGGCAGAAGTTCGGCGCACTCGTAGGAGTTTCCGTGCTGTACTTCTCATTTTTCATTGCGCTTGGAATACTCGTATCAGCTTTGACGCGACATTCGAACATCTCGTTTCTCACGCTGCTTGTTTTGTGGGTAGTCGTAGTGCTTATCGTTCCACGCGCAGCAACGATGGTTGCCGGTCAGATAAATCCTGTCACAAGTATCGCAGAAATCGAAAGCCAGAAGGACAGGTACTCGACGGACAAATGGGATGAGTACCGAAGGCTTCGTTCCAGGATGTGGGAGGAGCGAAGTGCCGCTACCGAAGGCATGACGCCGGACGAGCG
>JABDKO010000247.1 GCA_013002165.1 Rhodothermales bacterium
GATGAATGCCTTGATCTTTTGTACTGCTTCGCTGTCGACCTGTCCGGGTGCCTTGTCTTCAAGAAACTCCAGAATCTCATCTGATCGATGAACAAACGACTCGGCAGGTTGGGCACCTGCCAGGACGCTGTAGGTCATCTCGACGAAGCGAAGGTGCCTTGTCACGTCCTGGTCAAATACGGCAACGGACCCGTTCGTCATGTATGCAACGGTGACATCGTTGCCATTTGAAACCAGTTTACCGAGCATACCACCCATCGATATCACGTCGTCGTCCGGATGAGGACTGAAGACAATCACTTTCTTGTTCTTGGGCAGTTCTTCCGCATAAAGAATCTTGCGACGGAGCGTCTCGAACACCTCCAGACACAACTCGTCTACTCCGTCATACAGATGCGCGAGGTCATGTAGATGATGGCGCTGGAAATCTGCGGCTTCGAGATGCGGAATCGCTTTCGCTTCCTGCTCTGACAACCAGATGACCGCTCGTGTCGCCATATCGAAGTCCCAGTCAACGGTCGAAACCAACCATGGAGTCTGCTCACGTGTAAGGTCGCTGGCTGCCGCTGAGTCGAGAAAGAACGAGGCATTCTGGTGGTCCTGCAAATACGTAGCGGAGACGTGATTATTTTTCTTCTCCTCGACTGCTCTTCTGACGATGGGCGCCTTGTGTTCGCCCGTCGCCATCAGAATGATTTCGCGCGCCTCAATGATGGTGCCCACTCCCATCGTTATCGCCTCGCGCGGAACGTACTTTTCCTCGAAGAAGTCGCTAGCCGCATCCTTCCGCGTGATTTCGTCGAGGACAATCAGCCGGGTTCTGTCCTCGGCGCTACTTCCGGGCTCATTGAATCCAACGTGACCACTCCGCCCAATACCGAGAAGCATAAGATCAATTCCACCACTCGCTCTGATGGCGAGCTCATATTCTTCGCAGTGACTTTCGACGTCCCTCCTGTCCACACTGCCACTGGGAATATGGATATTTGCCCGGTCCAGGTTGACGTGATCGAAAAAGTTCTCGTACATGAACCGATGATAGCTCTGCAGGCTATCCGGTGCCATCGGGTAGTACTCATCCAGATTGAACGTAATCACGTCGCCGAAGTCGAGTCCCTCCTCACGATGCATCCGGACCAGCTCGTGGTAAACACTGATCGGAGTCGAACCGGTGGGAAGACCAAGCACCGTGTTTCGTCCCCGATTCTGATTGGAACGAATCAGCTCAGCTATGCGATCAGCAACCTGTTTAGAAAGACTTTCCGAGTCCTCAAAAATGCGGACATTAACACGCTCAAGCCTGTTTGCGCCAGTCCGCCTCTCATGTTTGATGGTTACGTCCGATTGCATTAGTCCTCAGCGCCACCGCGGGTATACACGATCTTTCCACCGAGAATAGTCTGAACGACATCAGTGTCGAGAATCTCATCTTCGGGAATCGTCAGAATATCTCTGGACAGGATGGCGATGTCGGCAAGCTTACCGGGCTCAATAGAACCCTTCACATCTTCCTCGAATGCGGCGTACGCGTTATTGATCGTATAGGATTGCAACGCTTCCTCCCGGGTTAGAACCTCTTCCGGAAAGAACTGTGTTCCGTCGGAAAGCCTCCGACTGACAGTTGCGTAATAAGAAGCGAAAGGATCAATTTTTTCAACAGGTACATCAGTTCCGTTTGTGATTACAGCACCGAGATCCCACAACGTG
Source organism: Rhodothermales bacterium (assembly GCA_013002165.1). Classification (GTDB taxonomy): domain Bacteria; phylum Bacteroidota; class Rhodothermia; order Rhodothermales; family JABDKH01; genus JABDKO01. The sequence goes on from JABDKO010000247.1 coordinate 1,708, forward strand.
CGCCACATATATGCACCGCTCTCCGCGCGTTCAGCTCCGAGGCGCTTGTACACCCACGGCGCGTCAGACGTACAGTGGACCGCCTGAAATGCCGGGATGACGCCCATGTCCGGAAATCTCTTAAGATCATCGGGATGAATATGCTGCGCGTGCTCAATACGCCAGCGATGATCCGTCTCACCGTTACCGGTCTTTTCAAAAACGCGCTCATAAATGTCCAGCGTCTCCCGATTCGCTCTGTCGCCAATTGCGTGCACGTTTACCTGGAAGCCGTGGTTCATAGCAACCTCTGCATCGCGTTCGATTTCTTCGACCGGATTTACGACCAGTCCAACTGACGACGGCATATCTTCGTACGGCTCAAGCAACCATGCCCCGTGCGAGCCGAGTGCGCCGTCAATCGCCTGCTTTATCGAACGGACCGTGAGAAATTCGTTACCGAACCCGATCATTCGGTAGTTGTCAAGGTTTTCCTCGAGTTCCTCGGCGCTGGCCCCTCGAACCATGACATACAATCTTATTGGCAGTTGTCCCTCCGCGGCCTGTTCGCGCAGCAGATCTATGGTCGCAAATCCTGACCCGGCATCCTGGAAGCTGGTCACACCGTGTTGTAGTGCTTCTTCACCTGCCAGTCGGATCATTTCGATTGACTCTGCGCGTAGTTCCTCAGGCGACATTTGTTCACGATATGCCGCAAGCGCCCTGCCCACAGCCCGCTGCGCCGTCTCCCGAAGCAGACCAGTTGGCTCGCCGCGAACATCATGCACGATCTCACCACCGTCAGGATTAGCAGTCTCAGAGCTGATACGTCCGAGCTCAAGCGCCAGCTGATTTGCGAATGCTGCATGACCGCTTGCGTGCCGGAGGTAGACCGGATTGTCGGGAGATGCGTCTGACAATTGGTGATGTGTCGGTACTCCTTCCACGGTATTATCGGGCACCTCGTCCCACTTTTCCTGATGCCATCCCCGGCCCGTGATCCACTCGCCAGGCTCTGCATCCTCGACAGCCTCAGCAACCATGCTGATAATCTCTCCCCAGTTCTGTGCCGTGGACAGGTCCAGATTGAGTTTGGCGCTGCCGAGACCCATGAAATGACCATGACCCTCGATGAACCCTGGAATTGCCAGTCGGCCTTCGAGGTCGACGACCGCTGTTCCGGCTGAGACCATTTCCATTATCTCTTCTGTTGTGCCAACAGCAACGATTCGGTCACCTTTGATTGCCACGGCTTCTGCGTATGAAAACGAAGAATCTACCGTTGCAATCTTTCCATTCGTAAGCGCAAGATCAGCACTTCCCGAAGTAGTGTCACAACCGGCGATTAGAAACACTCCGGAAATCAGAGCAAAGAGTGTCAGAATTCCGGTTTTGCAGGCCGCAGTGTACGACCCGAGTGGCATGGCGCCGAATAGACGATTCATAAAGTAAATGAGATGCATTCAATTATCGCGAACGAGTAAACTACGAAATATTTTACCTTTTCAAGGTGGTTAACGTCTTGACGGATTCCATAGTCGACGCCCGGGACGAACCTGCCGGTAATCTGGCGTAGTTGTTTACAGGCCAAGATTTGCAACTCGAGAGCACCCTACCTTGTCAGACTAATTCGTCGTGGTTATTATGGTAACATCCACTTCTGATTCCAATTTTCCTGTCACCCAATCTGATCAACGATGAGGCTATTATTCGCGCTCGCTCTTTTCTGGTCCGCTCCATTGATTTCGAACGCGCAGGAGACACGTCCTGTTAACGACGTTCACGACATCCGGACCGGAGCCTACGCTTTTGTAAACGCGACGGTACATACTGACTTTGAGACCGTACGGCAAGATGCATCTATTCTGATCCGGGACGGCCGCATTGTGGCTGTCAACGCCTCCACGGCTTCCGTTCCAGACGGATATGTTACTGTCGACATGAAGGGACGACACATCTATCCGGCGCTTATCGATATCGATTCAAATTACGGGATTCCTGAACCGAAGCGTGAACCGGCCCAACGATTTCAGCCCGAGCAGATTCAAACGAACACGGAAGGCCCGTTCAATGCAAATGAAGCCATCAAATCAGAATACGATGCCTTTGCCCAATTTGAGGTCAACGACAAAGCAGCAAAGGCCTATCGCGATCTGGGGTTTGGAGCAGTAAATACGTATCGCTCTGACGGCATTGCGCGCGGCACATCCGCCGTTGTTACTCTGGCGAACGACACCGAAAATAATGTGATGGTGGCCAGTCAAGCTGCAGCACACTACTCTTTCGACAAGGGCACCTCGCGACAAATGTATCCTTCGTCCTTGATGGGCTACATCGCACTTGTCAGACAGACGCATTATGATGCAGCATGGTATACACAACTTGATCCGCAACCGTTCGTCGACAAAAGCCTCGATGCATGGACGGCAAACTCAAGCCTGCCTCAGATCTTCAGTGTAAACAACTGGCAGAGCGTACTGCGAGCGGATAAACTGGGAGATGAGTTCGGTATTCAGTACGTCATCCGAAGTGGTGGCGATGAGTATCGCCGGGTGGATGCTGTCAAGGCGACCGGAGCAACCCTGATCGTTCCAGTTGACTTTCCGGAAGCGTACGACGTTGATGATCCGCTGGATGCCTACAGGATTTCGTACGAGAACATGATGCATTGGGAAGCTGCACCAACCAATCTTGCCCAACTTGAACAGGCGGGAATCGACTTCGCGATCACAACAAGCGATCTGAAGGACAAGAAGAAGTTCTGGGACAATGTCAGGAAAGCGATCAAACACGGGTTATCAGAAACCGCAGCGCTCAAAGCGCTGACGGCAACACCTGCTAGTATCCTTGGCGTCGAGGATCGGATTGGTTCGCTGCAACAAGGTAGAGAAGCGAACTTCATTGTCGCATCCGGCAATCTGTTCGATGAAAAGACAATGCTTCTCGAGAACTGGATTCAGGGTAAGCGCTACGAAATCAAGGATACAAATCGTCCCGACCTTGCAGGTGTCTACTCGGTAACGACGCCCACCGCGACCTACTCGCTGGAAATCTCGGGTGAGCCTGACAAGCACTCTGCGAAAATTGTAGTCAACGACTCGACATCGCACAAGGCGTCGATCGAGTTTGACCACTCAAGTATTTCGTTGTCGTTTGATCCGGATGGCGCAGAAGGTGCCTCGGGTACACTGCGAATGTCCGGCTGGTTGACAGAAGCCGGCTTCGACGGATCCGGCCAGACGCCTGAAGGCGGTTGGTTTACATGGTCCGCGACGCGAGAGTCAGCCTCTGAAGGAGATTCTCCAGATGAGGAAACGGAAGAGCCTGCGGCAAGTGCTTCTCCCGAAACTGTGTACCCGTTTACGGCATACGGATTTACCGAAATTCCGGAAGCTCAAAACGTCCTGATTCAGAATGCAACTGTCTGGACGATGGAGGATGACACCCGCGTAATGGAAAATTCGGATGTCCTTGTTCGCGATGGAAAAATCGTCGACGTTGGCAAGGATCTTTCGACGCGTGGAGTCACCATCGTGGATGGAACAGGAAAGCATGTAACACCCGGAATTATTGATGAGCACTCTCACATCGCAGCTGCGTCAATCAATGATGTCGCGACCAACAGCGGAATGGTTCGCATCGGAGACGTCATTGACAGCGATGACATTGGAATCTACCGCGCACTCTCCGGTGGTGTAACGGCAGTGCAGATACTTCATGGTTCGGCAAACCCGATCGGCGGCCAGTCTGCACTTATCAAGCTGCGATGGGGGTCACTTCCCGAAGAGATGAAAATCAAGGGTGCTGATGGTTTTATCAAATTTGCACTGGGTGAGAATGTCAAGCGGTCCCGTTCTGTGTCGTCGATTCGATACCCTCAAACAAGAATGGGCGTGGAGCAAGTGTATATGGATGCGTTTAGTTCTGGACGGGACTATGAACGTGAGTGGAGTTCTTATAACGCCCTGTCGGCAGCGCAAAAGCGGACAACCCCCGCACCGCGCAGGGATCTTGTAATGGATACAATGGTGGAGATCCTGAATAGCGAGCGTTTTGTCACGAGCCACTCGTACGTGCAGTCTGAAATAAACATGCTCATGAAGGTCGCGGATCAGTTCGACTTTCGAATAAATACCTTTACCCACATTCTGGAGGGTTATAAAGTCGCCGACAAGATGGCCGTGCATGGAGTTGGAGCCTCAACATTCGCTGATTGGTGGGCGTACAAATGGGAGGTACGCTATGCTATCCCATACAACGCTACAATCATGATGCGTGAAGGTGTAGTGACCGCGATTAACTCCGACGATGGTGAGATGATGCGGAGACTCAACCAGGAAGCTGCCAAGTCAGTCAAGTATGGCGGCCTCGACGAATACGATGCATTGAAGATGGTGACAATCAATCCGGCGAGACTCCTTCATCTGGACGGGCGAATGGGAAGCCTCAATGCAGGCAAAGATGCGGACGTCGTGGTCTGGTCCGACAACCCGCTTTCAATTTATGCTCGAGTTGAGAAAACGTTTGTGGATGGTGTACTCCTGTATGATGCCGAACGGGACCAGGAGACAAAAGCCGACATTGCGCGCAACCGTGCGCGGATAGTTGGCGATATGCAGTCGGCAAAATCCGGAGGCAAGCCGACGCAGTCGGCGATGCCGAGTTCAAGTCACACATGGCAGTGCGAAGATGTTGTCGTACACCGCGAAAATTAAACAGGAAGCAACAATGAAAAGCAATTACATTCTGATCTGCTTCTTGATGCTGGTCGCTGTCCAAGTCGAAGATGCATCCGCACAAACGGAAATTATGCCCGCTGGGACGCAGAGCAGTCCGACGCTGCTCGTCGGTGCCATGGCGCACCTGGGTACCGGTCAGGTAATCCCGAATGCAGCTGTCGGGTTTGTTGACGGGAAGATAACAGTTGTTGCTCCCGCTGCCGAGGTGACCGACCGTTCAGGCTACGATGTCGTAGATGTGGCAGGAATGCATCTGTATCCGGGCCTTATTCTCCCGAACACAACTCTTGGCCTGAACGAAGTCTCATCTGTTGCTGCGACCGTTGACCAGTCCGAGACAGGCCAGTACAATCCCAATGTCCGCGCGCTGGTTGCGTACAACACGGACTCGGAGCTCATACCTACGCTCCGCTTTAATGGAATTCTTCTCGCACAGGCTACACCGACAAGCGGCGTGATTTCAGGATCTTCATCTATTGTCAAGCTGGATGGATGGAACTGGGAGGATGCGGTCTATTCCGCCGATGATGCGATTCATTTGAACTGGCCCCAACAGCTCCTTTCACCCAGATGGTGGCTTGGTGAGACGGCATTCAGGGATAACGACTCCTACGACGAGACTGTAGACGAACTTGACAAGTTGTTTACGGATGCGATTGCCTACGAGGCCGCAGAAAACTCTGACAGACGTAACCTGAAACTTGAGGCATTGGAAGGTTTGTTCGACGAATCCCAATCGTTACACATCCATGCAGGCGATGCGAAAAGCATCATCGCGAGCATTAGCTTTGCGGAAAAGCATGGCGTTCGACGGATTGTAGTTGTTGGTGGTGAGCAAGCCATGCTTGTTGCCGGACTTCTGGTAGAAAAAGATATTCCAGTTGTGTTAGCGAACGTTCATCGTCGGCCGTCTTACGATCATGAGGACACCGTCTCTCCGTATAAACTTCCCGCCGCCCTGGCAGAGGCCGGTGTGAAAGTCAGCCTGGGGTATTCGGGGACAATGAACTCGAGGAATCTGCCGTTCTTTGTTGGCACCGCCATAACGTGGGGAGCCGATCCGGAAGATGCTCTCAAGATGGTTACCGCAAATACGGCGGAGGTGCTTGGCATCGCCGATCGAACCGGCACCGTAGAGGTCGGCAAGGATGCGAATATCATCGTATCCAAAGGCGACGTCTTCGACATGCGAACGAACGACCTTGTCTACGCCTACATAATGGGAAGCCCGATCCAACTGGACGGTCGACAGCAGGCACTATACAAGAAGTATTCAAACAAGTACGGGCATAATGACTAGTCGCTGCCGCTACTCTGACTCAGATATGTCACGCTACCGGTATTGAACCCTCGAAAGATGGCAGGGTCAAGCCATTTTGTGTGTATCCCGGAAGTCTACAATGACCAACTTATTTCCCGGACGAAACCGGGAAGCAGACTGCACCCGTCGTTCGTCAACGAAGTCGGTCATGTCGCCGGAAAATGCAGACCAAATAAAAAAAGCGGCACACGCAGAGCGTGCACCGCTTTCAATTTGTCGACGATAAGGTCTACGCCAGCAAACTTCTCAGCATCCATGCATTCTTTTCGTGAACATGCATGCGCTGCGTAAGCAGATCAACCGTCGGTTCGTCATTTGCATCGCCCGCAATCGGAAGGACTGCACGAGCTGTCCGAACAACCGCTTCCTGTCCTACAACAAGTTGACGAATCATTTCGTTAGCATCGGGTACCTCGCCTGCCTCCTCTATTGAAGAGAGCTCTGCGAACTTCTTGAATGACCCGGGAGCCATAAATCCTAGTGCCCGAATTCGCTCGGCGATTTCATCAACTGCGGTCGCAAGATCGGTGTACTGCTCTTCAAACATCGTGTGCAGCGTGACGAACATTGGCCCGGTGACGTTCCAATGAAAGTTGTGGGTCTTTAGATAGAGCGTGTAGCTATCTGCCAGGAAATTCGACAGGCCGGCCGCAATCGCTCTCCTCTTATCTTCATCAATCCCAATCTGTATATCGATTGGTAAAGTGGGTGTTGTCATTTCCATAATTGCTTCTCCGTCTAACTAATTCTGTACTTGTTTATGATTTATATGACTAGTCAACCATTTCTGTTTCGCCCGCTTCGAGTATCAACGTGAAGTTCATCTGACATACTAATGAACTACACGGAGAAGGCGGGAATGACGGAAGCTCCCCGATGATACCCTTACAATGTACGTCCCGGAAGGAACGGCCATTCCACCTGTGTCATTCCCATTCCATTCGACAGAGTGGATACCATCCGGAAGAGTCGATTCCATCAATCGAACTGTGCGTCGTCCGAGGGTGTCGAAAATCTCCACTATAACCGGCGATAGAACCCTGGTTTCGAATTCAATCGTCGTCCCCCGGAGGCCGGGATTCGGGAACACAGACTTGATGTTCACGCCCTGACCATGGTCCGCAGGTTCATCAAACAGACCGTCGACTGTTGGATTCAGAAGGCAGAACACGTAGGCACGTCCAGCATCAACAGGTGAGCCGGCTGGTTCTTCTCGCGTTGCCGACACCACCACATCTGCTTTACCGTCACCATCAACATCTCCTGCTACTTCGACGCGAGCGCCCATGAATCCGTTTTCACTCGCATTAGGTGACAAAAACGTAAACAGTGTATCCCTTGTCATTCCGCTATAGACATAGACGCGACCCGCTCCTCCAGCTTCGCCGGCCGCACCGACGACGAAATCATCAAATCCATCCCCATCGACGTCGCCAATGCCTGCTACGGATCCGAAAAGGCCATCTTGTTCAGGAGACGGTGATTCAAGTGAGAACAAGTTATCTCCACTCATCCCATCGAAAACGTATACCCTTCCAGATCCTGCTTCCGACGAGTTTTCGCCGCGGGCACCAACAAGGACGTCGAGTACTCCGTCGTTATTCACATCTCCCGCAGAGGCGACATATCCTCCGAAAAAGCCATCAGAAGTCTCATTGAAAGATGAAAGCTCATGGAGTACCGAACCTGATTGTCCATCGAAAATGTAAGCCATACCGGCAGCAAATGGACTTGAGTCGGACTCCTCGAAGAATGCACCAACTATTAATTCGGCATGTCCATCATTATTGATATCGCCAGCTGTGTCTACCCAGTTGCCGAATGCGCCATTGACTTCCGGATTCGGTGATTCCAGTGTTCGAATTTCTGCTCCATTCAATCCATCAAATACGTAGGCCTTCCCTGCGTTATCAAAGCCTGGTAGGTCCTGAGATAAGGCACCCACGGCGAGGTCTGCCAGACCGTCATTGTTTACGTCGCCGGCATTAGCGATTTTCGCACCGAAACTGCCGCCCATGTGATTGACCGGAGATTCAACAACGTACAGAATGGATCCTGTTTGTCCACTGTAGACAAACACACGGCCTACTCCCGTTACTCCACCATTATCTTCATTCCAGGCTGCGATGGCAAAGTCAGAGTGCCCGTCACTATTTACATCTCCAAGCCCTGCGGCGGAACCGCCGAATCTACCGTTGACTTGAGCGGATGGAGACTCCAGACTGTACAGTGTATCACCGGTTGCCCCACTGAACACATATGCCCGACCGGCCGCGTTTAAACCACCTGCATCCTCCAGATCCGCGCCGACCACGATGTCATCAAAGCCGTCCATGTTGACATCTCCAACTCCGGCGACGGACCGACCAAAATTTCCACCTGCCTCTTCGAACGGTGAGCGCAACTCAAGAGTTTGGAACACTTGATTCTGCGGGCTAATGATCAACCCCGAAACGATAATGAAGGTAAATGCTTTGATCGTAGAAGTCATTGTACACCTTGCTTAGCCGCGAGTAGCTGTGAGATTAATGTAATCAGGATGTGCCACTTTTCAAGATTGTAATCGATCGCTTTTCCGCGGCACAAAAAAGTCTTACTTTCGACGGATCCTCGGGCAAAACATCCAGGATTTGCTGTTGAATGTACACCTCGAAAAGTACGGCCTAACTGATCTCGCGACATGAAGTATTTGCTTGGCATTGATGTTTCGACGACTGCTTCGAAAGCACTGATTATCGATGAAAACGGGTCGGTCACAGCAGCTCAATCAACACCTCACAAAATTTCATCGCCGCATCCGTTGTGGAGCGAACAAAATCCGGAAGACTGGTGGGCGGCCGCTGTCAAAAGCATTCATTCAGTCCTGAGCCAGTCCGGACTTGATCCATCACACATTGCCGGCATCGGTTTGACGGGACAGATGCACGGGCTCGTCGTTCTGGGAGATGACTCGCGGGTTCTGCGCCCGGCAATTTTGTGGAATGACCAGCGAGCCAGTAATGAGTGCGAATTTATCCGCAACACGATTGGACTGGAGCGTTTGATTTCTCGAACAGGAAACGACGCGTTTGCCGGCTTCACCGCACCGAAGCTTTTATGGGTTAAAAACAATGAACCTGATGTATATGCAAAAGTCCGTCACGTTCTTCTGCCGAAAGATTACATTAGATTCAAATTGACCGGTGAGTTTGCAACGGATAAGTCGGGAGCGGGAGGCACCTTGCTGCTTGATCTTCAGACTCGCGACTGGGCATCAGATGTACTTGCCGAGTTGGACATCAACCCGGAGTGGCTCCCTCCCACTTTTGAAGGACCATCTATCACGAGTGCCGTCTCATCGGTTGCCAGTGCTGCGACCGGGTTGATGGAGGGTACGCAGATTGTTGGTGGTGGTGGCGATCAGGCCGCGCAGGCCGTCGGTGTAGGTGCCGTACAACCCGATATTTGGGGCATGACGATAGGAACGTCCGGTGTCGTATTCGCTCCGTGCGATAGTCCCCTGACTGAGGCGCGCGGAAGGGTTCATGCGTTTCCCCATGCAATGCCGGAAATGTGGCATATGATGGGTGTCATGTTGTCTGCTGCAGGATCACTCGCCTGGTATCACGACCTGTTCGCACCGCAGACAGATTTCGACGACCTTTTGGTAGAGGCTGATAGAGTCGATCCAGGCAGCGATGGTGCTCTCTTCCAACCATACCTTACGGGCGAGCGGACACCACACGGCGACCCATATCTTCGAGCTTCCTTTGCAGGTCTTACTTCTCGCCACAGTCGAAAGCATCTGACCCGAGCTGTACTCGAAGGTGTGGCTTTCGGATTGCGTGACAACTACAGGTTGC
>JABDKO010000254.1 GCA_013002165.1 Rhodothermales bacterium
ATCTCCGACCCACTGCATGACTGAGTATTCTGACTTTATGAGGATGTGCCTTGACGCCGCGAAGAAGGGTGGCGGCTATGTGAATCCTAATCCGCTAGTGGGTTGCGTAATCGTCTCAACCACCAACGAGGTTCTTGGTGTTGGGTGGCACCGGAAGTTTGGGGAGGCACATGCCGAAGTACACGCTATTGAAGAGGCGGTATCGCTCCACGGGGAGGAAGCGCTGCGAGACGCAACGCTGTTTGTTAACCTGGAGCCGTGCAACCACCACGGGAAGACACCACCGTGTTCACATCTTATTGCTGAAAAGGGAATCAAGAAAGTTGTGTTTGCGGCTCCGGATCCTAACCATGACGCGGCTGGTGGCGCTGAATATTTGCGCGAAAGGGGCATTGAGGTAATCGAGAATGTTGCTCACGATGCCGCTTTTCGCCTGAATGAGCCGTTTTATACCCGGGTCGCACTCGGCCGCCCGATGGTATCGGTCAAGATTGCACAATCACTCGACGGCTTTGTCGCCATGAAGAATGGAGAAAGCCAGTGGATTACCTCGTCCGGATCCCGCGAGAGAGTGCACGAAATGAGAACGTTCTCGGACATCGTCCTGACGGGTCGTGGTACGGCAAAGGTAGACAACCCTCGACTGACCGTGAGGCATGTTGATGGACGACAGCCGGTCAGAATGGTTCTCGACTCTGAGGGGCAGCTGGATCCTGGTCTGCAGCTATTTTCTGACGAGTACAGCCACCTCACGATTGCCGTAGTCAAGGAAGACGCCAGGCCTGGCTACGAACAGTCACTCAAGAAGGCAGGTGGAAGGGTATGGAGATTCGGTGGCGACACGCTGGATCTATCAGATGTACTCGACCGGGCAGGAAAGGAGGGTGGCGAAGGCGGACTTCCGGCGAATCATGTTTTGGTCGAAGCCGGCCCCGGTCTCGGGACAGCCATTCTTGAGGCAGACCTTGTCGATCGGCTCTATGTATTCACCGCACCAATAATACTTGGTGAGGGCCTTGCCAGTTTCGGCGATCTTGGAATCGAAGCGCTATCTAACGCCTACCGCTTCGTTGATCACTCGGTTGAAACGATCGGACCCGATGTCCTCTTTACAGGGTACCGACGTAACGGAGTCGAGTAGTGCGAGCACTCTGTCAATCCCTCTTCTTCACGAATAGCTGCCTGGTTCGTACTTTTACAGAACTCGATGCCACAAGACGTAGCATCCAGGGGAGCTTTAACTAATGTTTACTGGAATCATAGAAAGTACCGGCGCCGTGTTGTCGGTTGAGGAACTCGGAGGAGGAAGACGTTTCCGATTCAAGTGCGAATTCGGCAATGAATTGCGGGTCGATGAAAGTGTAGCCGTCAACGGCGCGTGCCTTACCGTAGTCAAACAGGGCGATGATTTCTTCGAGGCAGTTGCGGTCGAAGAGACACTGTCAAAATCATCGCTTGGAGAACTCGAAGAAGGCAGCGTTGTGAACCACGAGCGGGCAATCACCATGAATGCGCGACTCGATGGACACATAGTTCAGGGGCACGTTGATACAACTGGGCGTATCTCCGGAATAAAAACGCTGGACACAAGCCACGAATTCACCATCGAGATAGACCCTGCTTATCGGAAATATCTGATCCCAAAGGGTTCAATTACGGTCGACGGAATAAGCCTGACGGTTGCAAACCTTGAGGCGCGGTCATTCATGGTTGCAATAATACCCCATACGTTCAAAAACACGAACGCCGCCCTCTGGCGTACCGGCGATACCGTCAATATCGAATTTGATATGCTTGGCAAATATGTAGTCGGATATCTTGAGAACGCATCATCAGACCTGAAATCTTTCAAAATCTCCCGTGAATCGCTTTCAGACAAGGGTTCCTAGGGAACGTTTACCCGTACTCCGATCGTTCAACTAGTCTTGCTCATTGCCCAATTTGGGCTGCAAATAACCATACGTGCTACAAGAAAATCTCATACAAGACATTTCAGTAGTCGATGATCTCGACGAGGCCCGGCTGACCGGAGTGGAGACACCGGGTCACAGAAGCGTATATCTTGAGACCTACGGTTGTCAGATGAACGTGTCGGACAGTGAAATAGTGGCTTCCGTATTGCGAGACGGGGGCTATGGTCTGACACACGATCCGGACAAAGCCGATGTCATTTTGCTCAATACATGTGCCATTCGTGACAATGCAGAGCAAAAGGTTCGCCATCGTCTGAGCGCACTCCGCGCGCAGAAGTTGAAGAACAGGCCAGATCTGACGTTAGGCGTTCTTGGTTGCATGGCCGAGCGGCTTCGGACCAAACTGCTTGACGAAGAAAAACTGGTTGACATCGTCGTCGGTCCCGATGCCTATCGCGATCTGCCCAACTTACTGTTCCGGGCAGATGAATCCGGACAGGCTGCGGTAAACGTGCAGCTATCGAGAGAAGAGACCTATGCCGACATCGCGCCGGTCCGGTACGATTCGAACGGTGTCTCTGCGTTTGTGTCAATCATGCGCGGGTGCGACAATATGTGCTCGTTCTGCGTCGTCCCGTTTACACGCGGTCGCGAACGAAGTCGGCCCGTCGCCAGTATCGTTGATGAATGTGCAACGCTTTTTGAAACGGGCTACCGGGAAGTGACCGTACTCGGGCAGAACGTGAATTCGTATCGAGATGAATCCAATGGATCACTCGTCTCTTTTCCGGAGCTGCTCACACGAATCAGTGCCGTATCGCCGGAGCTACGTATACGTTACTCCACGAGCCACCCGAAGGATTGCTCCGATGAACTCCTGCACGTTCATAGAGAAAACGAAAACGTCTGCAACTACATTCATTTACCGGTACAACACGGTAACTCGGAGATGCTTCAGCGGATGAGGCGGACATACAGCAGGGATGAATATCTGGAACTCATTGATCGGGTAAAGTCAATCGTTCCCGGAGTCGCCCTGTCGACGGATATAATCGCCGGTTTCTGCGATGAGAGCCCCGACGAACACAGTGATACGCTTTCTCTCATGGAACAGGTCGAATACGATCATGCGTACATGTTCATGTACTCGGAAAGACCGGGCACCTATGCGCAGCGCAAGTACGTCGATAACATTCCACATGACGTGAAGAAGAAACGGCTCGCTGAAATAATTGAATTGCAGGGTGAGATCAGTCGGCGACGAAACCATAATGAGATCGGTAACACTCATCGTGTGCTGATAGAAGGTACCAGCCGTAAGAGCGAGGAACGTCTTCGGGGTCGGACGGACACGAACAAAACAGTCATCTTCGACAGAGCGAATTTGCAGAAAGGGGAATACGTCGATGTGTTGATAACAGACTCGACGTCTGCCACACTGTTTGGATCAGTGATAGTTTAATCTCCAAAAAGTATTTATGGACAGGGAATCAGTACAAGAGCGCTTCGGGATAATTGGTACGTCATCTGCAATAAAGCACGTGATCGATCAGGTACGTCTTGTTGCGCGGACCGAAGCTAGTGTTCTCATCCAGGGAGAGAGCGGAGTCGGCAAGGAACTGGTAGCCCAGGCAATTCACGAACTGGGAAACCGGCGTCACAAGCCGCTCACAATTGTAAACTGCGGTGCGATTCCAGAAGGACTGATTGAATCCGAGTTGTTCGGTACAGAGAAAGGCGCCTACACCGGGGCAGTCGAGAAAAGGGCCGGTTACTTTGAAGCAGCTGATCAGGGCAGCATCTTCCTCGATGAGATAGGTGAGATGCCGACAAATGCCCAGGTGCGACTGCTGAGAGTTCTTGAATCGGGAGAGTATAGTCGGGTCGGCGCGACAACCATTCGGCAAACCGATGCACGCATCATCGCTGCCACAAACAAGGACCTGGGCCGGGAGGTCGAGAAGGGACGCTTTCGGGAAGATCTGTATTATCGACTAAGTACCGTCGTTATTTCCATTCCGCCGCTTCGCAAAAGGAAAGAAGATATCCTCCCGATCTTTGAGAGCTTCGTCCATTCGATCGCCCAAAAATACAATACATCTTCGAAGCGACTGACGGACAACGCGCGCAAACTGCTTACCGAGTATCGATGGCCCGGCAACGTCCGCGAGCTTCGCAACGTAGCCGAGCGGACGATCGTAATGGTTATCGGAAACACCATTGATGTCGAACATCTTAGACCGCACCTGCGTGGCGTATCTGCCGAAGGCTCATCGTCCGGTCTCGTTCGCATGACGGAGCAGCCCGGATCAACAGAGTCGGACAGGGAACGAGAATTACTCTACCGTGCTCTCGTCGAGCTGCGGGTCGAGATCCAGGAACTCAAGCAACTGGTCAAACAAATGGCCCAGTCTCCGGGTAGCGTGTCGTACGACACGAGATTGCTCGAGGCGCCTCCGCGTGAGATGATCGTCTATGAAGGGAGACAAAATGAATCAGTTGATGATTTTATAGAAGATGCTTCCTACGAACTGGAGCAGGATGAGGAGACTCCAGATTCAGGCATTGCTCGCGAAGAAAACGACGCGATCAAACAGAACGGAAGCCAGAGTGAACTGCCTACTCTGGAGTATGCCGAACGGGAGTTGATAGCCGAGGCACTGAAAAAATTCAAGGGCAACCGCCGGCAGTCAGCAAAGGCACTGGGAATAAGCGAGCGCACGCTCTATCGAAAGATCAAGGAGATGGAAGATGATGCGACAGCCGCCGAGTAGCGTTCTATTCTTCGCCCTGCTGATTTTCTCGTGCTCACTGACAGCGTGCTGGTATTCATTCAGCGGTGCTTCGATCCCTGCGCATCTGAACACAGTGTCAATTCCGCTTGTTGATGATAACTCGACGAACACGTTAACGAATCTCGATGAGGAACTGACCAACCTGCTGATCGACCGCTTCGTCCGCCAGACACGACTATCGCTGGAAACAAGCGAGGTTTCGTCAGACGCACTACTGACTGCCCGTATAGATCGATACTCCAATCAGCCTACTTCAGTAAGCGGACAAGAACAGGCGACCCTTAATCGTGTAACGATTTCTGTCTTTGTGACATATAGAGATCAGGTTAACAATGCAGATGTGCTCAACCGGGCATTTTCCGGGTTTGAGGAGTATGATCCACTGGACCCTCAGACGGGTTTGACAGGAGAAGCTGCTGCAGCCTCGGCTGCTCTGGAGAAAATCGCCGACGACGTGTTTACTGCGGCGACATCAAACTGGTAGACTATGATCTCGGCAATTCTATACGGTGTTTCGATGCTGGTGCTTCTGGCATTCGGCCTGAACCTCCTCGTTCTTGTTGTCGCTCTCGTTCGGGATCAGCGCCTGATTGATGGACCCGTACCAAAGCCGGGTATTCTTCCCGACCTGCCGGATAACCCGCCAGTGATCACCGTGCAGCTGCCTATTTACAATGAGGCACTTGTTGCTCAAAGACTGATCGATGCGTGCATCGAACTCGACTATCCGAAGAACAGACTGGAGATACAGGTTCTGGATGACTCTGACGACGAAACATTCGACATCGTAAGCGAGAGGGTGGAGTACTGGAAGAAACAGGGTTTTGATATCCTGCACGTACATCGCGATGATCGCCAGGGGTTCAAGGCCGGTGCATTGCAAAACGGACTGCGAATTGCTCGCGGAGACTACATCGCCATTTTCGATGCCGACTTCATTCCACCCCCGTTCTATTTGAAGCGCGTCCTTGCCGGGTTCAGTGCACCTGATATCGGAGTAGTTCAGGCAAGGTGGACTCACCTGAATGAGAGCCACTCAATACTTACACGACTACAGGCGCTGGCCCTGGATGCGCATTTCATGATTGAACAACGCGTTCGAAATCTGACAGGATGCTACATCAATTTCAACGGCACGGCAGGCATGTGGCGACGTGACTGTATCGAAGACGCCGGCGGCTGGAACGCCGATACGTTGACTGAAGATCTGGATTTGAGTTACCGTGCCCAAATGAAAGGATGGAAATTTGTCTTCGATGAGACAATTGAGGTTCCTGCAGAACTTCCGGTTGAAATAAGCGGCTTTCGCGCACAACAATTTCGATGGACCAAGGGAGCGGTTCAGACTGCCCGCAAGCTGCTACCCTCATTCTGGAGATCTGAACTGCCTATCGCAAAGAAACTGGAAGGGACCGTGCACCTCACGGGGTACTTCGTATTTCCCTTCGTTCTTCTCGTCGCGCTGCTGCATGCACCTCTTGTCTGGTTTGAACAAACTGGAACCGGGCCCGGCCAATGGTTCTTCGCTGCCTGCGGCATCGGTCTGATCGGATTTGCAGGCTTCGTCGCGTCACAAATATTTTCGCAGCGCGATCTGCATCACGACTGGTTACAGCGGATGATGATCATGCCCGTATTTGTTGCCGGCAGCATGGGGATGGCCGTCAACAACACTCGTGCAATCCTCGAAGGTCTTGCTGGCCGAAAATCGCCATTCGTCCGCACACCCAAGTATAATTCGACCGGCGCTTCAGGTGGACACTGGTGGAAGTCTGCTTATGCCGGTCGCAGTCTGTCCGTCGAGGTCTTTCTCGAAGCCCTAATGATGATCTACTCGATTGTCGGACTGGTTGTCATCATCATGCTCGGGCAATGGGCGGCCGTTCCCTTCCAGCTGCTGTTTGCACTCGGATTTGGTTTGATGGCTACATACGGTGTCAAACACAGGGTGATGGCAGCCCGGGATTAATTCGATTGAACGGCCGACGAAAAAACGGTATCATCGTAAAGCGTCAACGAACCGCCGTCGATTTTTAGTCAATGAACCACCAGCCATTCGCGTCAATAGTCAATCAGCTCGCACAGGGTGAGATTCAAGAGGTCCCGCCCACAGTCAAAACTATCGCAGTACAGAATCCAGGATGGGTAACGCCGATTGTTGTGCTCGCAATGTCATCTGAACGGGACGGTGATTGGGAAAGTGCATTCGAGCTGTGGTCACAAGCACATGTTTTACTGCCGGACTCAGAGAAAATCGGCAACGGCGTACTGCGATCCTCTCTGATGCTTTTGAATCAGTCAGCTCCCAACAAACCTTCAACGCCACCGTCGGAAACCCTCGCTGATTTTGAGCGCTTTGGGTCAGAGGTTGAGAACATCAACCCCGAACCTGTCGGGGTAAGCACCAATCCCACACCAATGGTTACACCGCTCGATTTTGATTTAACCGAGTTCGCCACTGATGACACAGTCTCGACGCCAGACGAAGTGGCCGAACCCGAGCAGCCGAAAAGCGATGCATCAATGGCACTCGATGAGCTTGACGAATTGATCGGGCGTCTGGAAGGAGCCCGTATCGTCCCGCGTCAGGATGCTGATTCCATTCCGACTCCCGACCTGGATGCAGACGTTGATGATGTTGCTTCAGAGACCCTGGCCGTGATCTATCTGAGTCAACAACAATTCTCCGAGGCAGCGCGGGTCTACGAGCTGCTCGCTGATCAACAGCCCGACAGGGCAGAGGAGTTTATAGAGAAAGCCCACGAGGCCAGGGCGCGAGTATCCGACTGACAACCTGCCAATGAACGCACTTCAGAAATTAGTGCAGCAGGGCGCCCGCACTGTCGCAGGGTTCATGAGTGGCACGTCGCTTGACGGTGTCGATGTCGCAGTTGTTCGGATCGTGCGCAATGAACGCATTCAACTGGCAACAGTGGCTTTTGAATCAATTCCGTATTCTGACCACCTGCGCGAACGACTCCTTCGTAACTCCGCAAATGAGTCAGCCAAACTGGAAGAGATCACACGACTCAATCTCGACCTCGCAAGGACATATGCGTCCGCCCTTGAAGACGTCTGCGATGCTGCTGAAATATCAACTGCATCGATCGATCTGATCGGGTCCCACGGGCAGACTATCTGTCATCTCCCCCGGGCCGGAAAGCATTCGTCAACTGCCACGCTTCAGATTGGCGACCCCTCGGCCCTTGCAAACCTAACCGGTATACCGGTGGTAGGAGATTTCAGGGTTGCTGATGTCGCTCTCGGCGGACAGGGTGCGCCGCTGGTCCCGTATTTTGACTATGTGATGTTCAATGATTCGGACCGAACGCGGATCGCACTCAACATCGGCGGAATTGCGAATATAACGGTTCTCCGTGCCGGCGGCTCGATTGCAGACGTAATTGCTTTCGATACGGGTCCGGGCAATATGGTGATGGACATTCTTGCCAGGCGGTTGCTCGGCGAGCCGTATGATAACGGTGGTTCTGTCGCCTCCTCGGGAGCACCACATCAGGAGACGATCGACACCGTCCTTGGCGAATCATTCTTCCAGAAACGTCCGCCGAAATCAACCGGACGGGAGGCGTTTGGGCACGAGTTTGTTGACCGCTTTGTCGGCATACTACATCAGGCTGGCATAGACTCAACGCAGGACGTAATGGCTACCGCAGCTGCACTGACGGTGCAGTCCGTCCGACTTGGAGTCGACCACGCGGTATCTTCAGATGTGCAGGTTGACGATGTGATCGTCGGAGGTGGCGGGGTACGAAACGATCACGTCATGAACGGGTTAGAGGAAGCCTTTAACCAATCGCGGGTGGCCACGACTGCAGATTTCGGGATTGATCCCGACGCTAAAGAAGCAATTTGCTTTGCAGTACTTGCAAACGAGACGATAGACGGTAACCCATCGAATGTCCCGTCGGCTACGGGAGCGTCGGCCCGGACAGTTCTGGGCAAGATTTGTCTACCCCCGCCAGATCATCAACAGTAACGATACTATGGAACCTCAATTCACACCCATCGAAAATATCGGGGAGTTCGAACTCATTGATCGTGTCAGTGCCATCCTTGGCGAGTCTGCTGATCCGGACCTGATTCTGGGCATCGGCGACGACGCCGCAGTTTTTCGAGCAGACGATGATCATTCATTCGTCTTGTCGACCGACATGCTTGTCGAAGGAGTTCACTTTGATTTTTCGTATGTGCCGTTGAGTCACCTCGGTGCAAAAGCGATCTCATCGAACGTAAGCGATGTTGCGGCCATGAATGCACTGCCATCGTACGCGACAATATCATTGGGAATACCGCCCCGTGTGTCCGTCGAGATGGTTGAGGAATTCTATCGTGGCATCAGACAGGCCTGCGATATGTATGAGATGACAATTGTCGGCGGAGACGTTTCGAGGGCACGACAATTCACAATATCTGTTGCTATTGTCGGCCGTGTTGAGACGCGGCGATTGAGTTTCCGGCGAGGAGCCCAGCCGGGAGACCTGATCTGTGTCACTGGAGATGCAGGATCGGCATTCGCCGGTCTGAAGGTTTTGCTTGAGCAGCAAAAGTCGATGAAGGAGCAGGGCGATGCATTCGTACCTGATATCGATGACTACCGAACGGTTATCAACAGGCAATTGATGCCGGCGGCCCGTGTTGATGTGATCAAGGGCTGGCACGAGGCTGACTTCAGACCCAACGCCATGATTGATACGTCCGATGGACTTGCATCCGAGGTAAACCATCTGTGCCGTAACAGTCAACTCGGAGCTCTTGTTGATCTTGCCGAGGTGCCAGTGCTAACGGAAACGAATAGTGTGGCGGAGAAATACGAAGCGGCACTTGCTGAATTTGTCCTGTATGGTGGAGAGGACTACGAACTGATGTTCGCTATAAATCCTAATGACCTCGATAAGCTTAATCCGAGTGCGACACACGTGATTGGGACATTCACGGCTCAATCCGAAGGAGTCAGATTGAGATTTCCAAACAGCCAGGTGGTTCCGCTCGAAGCGAAGGGATTTAAGCATTTCTAGGAGTCCGACATGGTTGTCTACCGGTGGTCTTCCTGAACCGCTATTTGTCCGGGTCCGGCTTTCAAATTGTCTCGCTTCCGAAACCTGATTCTGGAAGCCCACCCCGTGTCCGACAATACGTGATTGCGTTCTGGGATTTTTCAGAATGAAGCACCCGAGGTCGCGGGGTCTATCGGCAAATGCGCCGGATACATTTCTACTATTGCCGTAGTGTTTCAAACATGATGACACAATTTGAACACAAATCGTGCATTAAGTAAATGGGATACCGTACTCCATTCCAGATTCACCTCCTGAGTGTGATATCTCCGGAACTGAGTTTTACAATTAGACATGACAATTACCGCATGACCAACTCCGGCCGATTAACGTTTCTGACCGTCATTTTCCTGCTTTTTGGCTGCAGTCTGATTTCTGAAACCCAACGCGGAATCAGGGCGATTTACTTCGACAACAACGCAGGAGGTCCGCAGATTCACACGTATGCGACCCATGGAAATCTGTCCAGTCTTCCTACGTCTGTACTGTTCAAAACGGGGGAACTGAGTTCCGCGGGTTCATTTCAGGAATGGGCTGCAACGAATCTGGATGTTTCCCTGGCACCCATTGTACGACTGACCGAAAACCAGAGCGAAAGTCATGTAAAGTATCAACAGATGTATGAGGATATTCCAATTGAGGGTGCAGTCTACACTGCGCACTTCGAGGATGGTTTAGTGTGGTCTGTCACCGGCCAGGTTTATGATGACATCGATGTAGATACTCAAGCAGACCTGTCAGCAGGTGAAACCTCTAACCTGCTGCTGGAGGAAAACCCCGATTGGCTGATAATGGATCGAAGCACGCTGGTCGTTCTGCCGGCATATAGTGGTGAAGAGACCCTGTTCACTCTTGTCTACAGAACAGGTGTTTTTGATAAAGGCACGAACGTGGCTGGAAACGTTTTCACCGACGCCGACACTGCAGAGATCGTACGTGTAGAACCGGTCATGGTCTCGGCACTGCCGGACGGTACTGGTACGACATCTGACGGAAGATCAGTCCAACTTAATACTCAGCATACAACAGAGATACCACCCATCGAGGACGGAATTATTATCCAGGATCTGAGGGAAGGATTTCGGCTAATGGATACGACGCGAAATTTGCATACGGTATCATCGGGTGGATCGTCCATGGGTATGGAATACCTCTTCAATCCTCAGGACGACGGTACTATAAACTGGGCAGATTGGAACTACAGCCTCGCTTCGCACGACGTAATCGAGGACGACAATATCTGGGAGCGTTCTCCGGCAGCAGTCGACGTCCATTGGGGTATGCAGGTAGCCTACGACTATTTTCAGAACACGCATGGCCGCACCGGTTTTGACGGTAACAACGGCTACCTGAGAGGCGTCGTTGACTACGATCAAGGTCTGAGAAATGCCTTCTGGTTCAAATACATGCCGGGCGTTTTTTACGGCGACGGCGGAAGCTACGGCAGATCGATGACCGTACTTGATATCGTCGCTCACGAATATACACACGCGGTTGAATCGTCAATTGTCGACCTGAACTACTATGAAGAGTCAGGTGCATTGAAAGAGGGCATTGCTGACATTTTTATGACGGACATCAAATTCCAGAATGGCAGGAACAACTGGTCGGTCGCACCCGAGCTTGTTGGTCCGAATGTGCGCAACCTGCAGGATCCTCATGCATCTGAGGCGCCTGACACATTTGAGGGACGCTTTTTTGGTGAGTTCTCTACCGCATACGAACGCGAACTGGGACTGCGCGATCTTCAGCAGCACCATAACAGCACAGTACTGTCACATTGGTTTTACTTGTTGAGTGAGGGTGGTGAGGGAGAGAATGACAACGAGGACCACTACGACATCGAGCCGGTCGGGCGTGAGAGAATGGTGGGGGTCGTCTACAAGAGTCTTTTCATGCTGCACCCGAACTCTACGTTTAAGGATATGCGAGACGCTACGACTTCGATAGTCCAACGAGAGTATGGCAAATGCTCGGAAGAGTTGAAGCAGGTCACAAATGCCTGGAATGCTGTCGGAGTAGGAGATCCGTATTGCGATTGTTTTGAAGGATCCTTCACTGGGAGGTTCGAGACGGATGATGGGCCGGCAGAAATGAAGTACTTCTTCAAGAAGGATAAGTACGCTGTCGAGGTGACCGACTCCAAGGGTAATCCGCAGGTATTGTACACGTCATCGACGGACCCGTACCACCACGTCAGGGGATATCCAGACATAGATGCTTCGACCCCGCAGGGTTTCATGATGAAGAACATGTTTCAGAGAAAGATTCCACTTTTCGCTTCACCCCCACCTTTCAACACGCGGAAAGAGTACCTAGAATATCGTAACGAAGCCCGAACGGGCAGGACGCGGGAGGAAGGCGAATACACGGTATACGAACATAGAATGCAGGAGGCTACCGTATGGTCAACGGAGGAAGTATGTCTCAGCTTTGCGGACCTCGCTGGCACGATCGGTGCGTTCGGACCGTCTGGATCCAGTGGCGCCAGGCAGATGTTTTTTGGATTCCCCACGGAGTTCACGGTTCCGGGAGAAGGTTCTATTCGAGTCCTGGATATACAAGAACACCCTGTTTCCGATAGCTACTTCGGTGGTGCGTTCCTGTCACCTTCGAACTAACGGCGGACTCAGCGCTATGGCAGTCCACTCCTGATTGCGGACGTGTTGTATGACGCGGTGTAGGGATCATTAGCCACTTTCAGAATCGGTCTAAAAGTTCGTCCCTTCCAGCGCCGCTATTGCCCGTTCGAGGAAGGTGATATCGCCACGAAGGTTTGCACTTGCAATCGCGAGGGTAGAAAACTGGTAAAGCAATGCATCTTTTATTAGCGGATTGTCCCTGAGTTGCCGCGCGGCGGTAGCATATTCAGCTTGATCGATGTCGAGGTCGCAGCTCGCCATAAAGCCAGTTGTCCTCTGCGCGTCATCGAGCTGATCGCTGCAATGCTGGCGAATCTCTCGTTGGATCGAATGCGAAAGAGTGGTACGAACCAGCCGTCTATATGGGGATGCCTCCAGGGCTGCCCGATCACGCTCCGACAAATCGACAGCGTAATAATCTGCCAATCCAGTTTCGACAGCCGTCTGTGGAAGCAATCCAACTGATCCTGACGAAACGATCTCATCCCAGGTCGAGCGCGTCTGGCGAACGGATGAATACTCAGTCGCGCGGTAGGCATTCACTACCAACATAGCAGCATCCGGCGTCGGTTCCTGGAGGAGTGCAATTGTTTGATCTGCGCTGGCATTCACGGCGGCGAAGTAGGCGACGTGGTTACGCCGGCCCTGCAGGTCTTTCTGCAAGTCGGCAAGCAGGCGGTTGGCATACTCCTGTCCCCGGCGACTGTCTGCTTGCGACTCATTCCAGTTGGACACCTGAATACCAACGAATACGCCGATAACCACGATCAGGAAGTCGATCGCAATGGCGGTCCACTCTTGATTTCGGACGTGTTGTATGACTCGGCGTAGGATCATGACCTATCTCCGAGTTCAGTATCGATGAGATTGAGGGCGCGTTCGCCGACAGCGATCTGATCTGTAAGGGTTGCGCCGAACCCACTAATATACCCGGCCCATTCAGTCAGTGCAGCGTGGACACCGGGATGCGCCACGATGGCCGATACTCCAGCCGCAGAGATGTCTCTGTCGACGACTTCCGGACAATCCTCGAGGTACCGCTCCTCGCCGTCCGTCAGCTCGTAGCACGTGGTCCAATAAGGCCTGTGGATGGCCAACGGAATCAGCCCTCGAACCAGCCCCCGATACGTGGGAGGTTCCTCAAGGCCTGTGTTGTTGTGGTCGTTTTGACGATGATAGTCCTCAAGCACGTCGACGATGGCGCGGCTGCGCGGCCACCCGTTGCGGCGCATCTCGTCGTAGGTCGAGCGGCTTATGAGGAGCTGTTGCCACTGTGATGCGTGAAAAAAATCGACGATTATGTTCCAACAGTCATCGCCACACTCTTCTTCAGTGTCAAGAAAGGCGACCGCTCGCTCGCCCGAGCGAGCGACTTGATCGAAGGCGCTTTGCACGATACGCAACTGCTCGATTGATTCGGCGATTTCTACTCGAAGCTCAGCCAGTAGAAACCGTTCGCGAGCGGCCTCGTCTTGCGCCTCATTCCAGTTGCCAAGCTGTATACCGAGGAACACACCAAGGACTACGATCACAAGATCAATCCCAATGGCGGTCCACTCCTGATTGCGGATGTGTTTGACTACGCGGCGTAAAATCATCAAGTCGTCCGCACAAGTTTATAGGATTGAATCATCCACCAATCGGTGATCCGGGCGGTGTATCGAGTGAGGTCTCCGGCACCTCGCCAGAAAACTGCCTGAACAGGAATCGTTCGATTTCATCGCTTAGAAAGTTTCTATGCGCAGTGGTTTCTTCGTCACGCGATTGACTTCTTTCGAGCCACGCCACAATATCTTTCAAGTGCTGAATGCTGCGTGCGGCAACTGCCGGACTCGCAGCCCGGTCTGCAGCCATCGACATGACGGCGCGGCTCCATTGAATCTGGACCATCCGTTCCAACTCGGCATCTACCGGGTTTCGCGATGTAGCTCCGTCAAAAACAACGTCCATTCCCCTGTCAAGGAGTCCGGTCAGTCCGGGTTGACTCGAGTCGTAGTCTTTTTGCTGAATGAGACGCGCCGATCGCTCTCGTTGCAAGAGTACTGCAACCACCATATCAACAGCTGCCTCCGCCGGCGCATACGGATCAAAGGTCAATCCGGTGTATCCATCAAACAACTCCCTGTTTGGCCAGAAGCCAGGCGGTCGGGGAGGAATCATCGATGCGATGTTGTCGGGAATTCGCAGCACAGCAGGAGAGAGCAGTCCAAGGAGTGCATCAATGGCCTGATTTTGTACTACCGCGTCAACGGGAGCCGGTGCGGGTGTTTCATCTCCCTTTATCGAATACGAGTAGTTAACCCCACCAACGAGTTTGCTTACGGCTTCTATCTGATACCGGTGCCGGAGATACAATGGCACGAGCGTTTCCTCCAGAAGGGCCAGTGGTGAACCGGCCTGAAGAACGTCCGTACCGAAATTGTCCAGAGCGACCTGCCGGACGTCCATCTCCCTGTCGAGTGCTGCGATGATATCATCTCCGTTGTCCCAGAGGTGAGCCAACGGGTGAGCTCCACCGAGCGGTCTTGCATCCATATCTGTTATGAAAACAAGGCCGTTGCGAGATGCATCATTCAACAAGCTGTCAAGCATTGCGTCGGTGTCATCTCCCCAATCGCCATAACCGTACATGATGGATCGTTTGTCCCAATCACCAATGCCGACATCATAAGCCTGAGAAAGATCAATCGATCCGTCAAATGACACGGATGCGAGAGGAGCCGGGTAGTCCATTACAGATTCTCTTCCGTACGCTGATGTCGCAAAATTGTGAGAGAGACCAAGCGTATGACCGATCTCGTGTGCCGACAACTGTCTGATTCGCGCGAGTGCCATTTCGAGCGCCTCCTGTGATATTCTACTGGCACCATCTCCGTATGGACCCAGCAATCCTTCTGCAATCAGGTAGTCCTGCCGGACGCGCAGTGATCCCAGTGACACGTGGCCTTTCATGATCTCGCCGGTTCGGGGGTCGACCACCGAATTACCGTAAGACCATCCGCGGGTCGAGCGGTGCACCCACTGGATTACATTGTATCTGACATCGAGCATGTCAGCTCCGTCGGGCAGCATCTCCACACGATAGGCATCAATGAACCCCGCCGCCTCAAACGCGTCGGCCCACCATCGCCCGCCGTCAAGAAGAGCACTGCGGACAGGCTCAGGGGTACCCGGATCGAGGTAGTAGATGATCGGATCCTTGACACGACTCGGAGCTCTCCCCGGATTTTCTTTTTCCAGCCGGTGCCGGGCGATGTACCGTTTCTGAAGTCGCTCGCCAATCGGAGTTGAGTAGTCGGCAAACGAAGTCGCGCCAAACCCGTACCTGGGGTCGTCCTGACGCGGAACGTAGTTCGCGTCGGGCAGCTTGATAAATGAGTGTCGGACACGCAACGTAAAGGTAGATGCGTCAGCCGCAACGCTGCGTACCAGTCCTCCCGGCCGGTTGCTTGTCAACGTTAGCCATGCCTCCAGTTCCGCATTCTCCGGGAAAGATTTAATTACTTCGGGATTAGGCGTCGATCGCGACTGATCGACATTGAAACTTCCCTGGCCCGACCCTGACAGGCGATTCACAATACCCTGTGCATCGCGCACAACAAACGGCGTGACATCCACAAGTACACTTCCATCCGATTCAGATTTGATGTCGAATCCCCATAGGATACTGCGGGCAAATGCATCTTCCACGGCTTTCACCTCCGCTGCGTTCGACGAGGTAGAACGGTAGTCCAGATTCGGAGCCACGAGAAGCACTTTGGGTCCGATCCTCTCGAAGTGAACAATTCTTTCGCTCCCCAGGAGACCTCGATCAAGTCCAATATCATTTGATCCGAGACCGGCCGGCAGGGATGTTAGATACAGGAAGGGTTCGTTGAACCGATCGATCTGCAGCCAGATTTTACCTTCGGCAGCATCCCAGTACACATCGAAGAAGCCTTCATTGCTCTCAAACGATGCGGTGAAGTCATCAATACTCTGCTCATCGACCTGACCGATCGCTATTTGACCGAAATGCAAGAAGCCTGTAACACAGAGTATCACGATCAACCGAATCTGCGATTGCCATCGCGAGCGGTGCTGGTAACGATTCAAGGGTCCAGAGGTGCGTGCCGGGAGTTGAGATAACGTCGCCATTGAAAGATCACTTATTTAATGTGCAGGTCTGTGCCTGGCCTCTTGCTAATTCGCTGCTGCTGATTCAAGCGGTCGAATTATCGGCAAGCTGCTGGTTCGAGAGATGGACTCTCAGTCAACCCAGTTATGATACTGCTGAATTTGTTGAAATTCTAAATCGCTCGATCGCCGCCGCTGATTCGTCATTCCGTAGTCGATCGGGTCAGGATTTCAGAAAGCAGGGCCGGCATACCCTCGATGAAAAAAGAAATTGTGCGACTCTCTGTACATGCGCGGTAACCGCTGTTCGTGCGGTGCAATGGGGTGGGATGTCAGTCACCGGGCAGAATTGTGTTATCATCTTCAGGAATAAGATCGGTGACTGTCCACCGGCGAAGATCAAATCGCGGGTACAAATTCCCTATTTCTTTGCGATCAGAGGCGCACTTGTGCAATTTGCGTGTAGGCAAATCGCCCGTGAAGGCAGTATTTTTGGATACTTTCGAATTCAGCCTCCCGTCTGGAGCGATTCGTGAAGTAGAATGACCAAAATTGACGAAAAACACAGTTCCTAATGCAAGCGCCTACTACTGGAAAAGTCGTTCAGATTGTCGGACCGGTTATCGATGCACAGTTCTCAGCCGATTCAGTGCCCGACATTCTCGACGCCCTCATTATTGACCTGGACAATGGAGAAGAGCTGGTTCTCGAAGTACAGCAGCATCTCGGTGAGAATCGGGTCCGCACAATTGCCATGGACTCGACCGAAGGCATCCAGCGGGGAACGGTAGTGAAAAATACTGGTCAGGCGATCTCAATGCCGACCGGTGAGTCGATTCGGGGACGCCTTTTTAATGTTGTTGGCAAAGCAGTTGATGGCTTGCCGCAGCCTGAGTCAGATGGTCCCAAGCCAATTCACTCGAACCCGCCAGCTTTTGAAGATCTATCGACCTCGGTGGAAATGCTCGAGACCGGTATCAAAGTCGTCGATCTCCTGGAGCCCTACTCACGTGGTGGTAAGATTGGCCTGTTTGGCGGCGCGGGCGTTGGTAAGACCGTGCTCATTATGGAGCTGATCAACAATATTGCAAAAGAGCACTCCGGACTATCTGTTTTTGCCGGCGTAGGTGAAAGAACTCGTGAGGGTAATGACCTTCTTCGAGAGATGCTTGAGAGTGGCGTTGTCGACTACGGCGAAGAATTCCTCAAGTCGATGGAGGAAGGAAACTGGGACCTTTCCAAAGTCGATATGGACAAGGTAAAGGACAGTAACATCTCACTGGTGTTCGGGCAGATGAACGAACCTCCCGGCGCCCGTGCACGGGTTGCTCTTTCCGGTCTGACGGTAGCGGAGTACTTCCGTGACCTTGGAGGCCGAGATGTTCTCTTCTTTGTTGATAACATTTTCCGATTCACTCAGGCAGGATCTGAAGTATCAGCACTTCTGGGTCGGATGCCGAGCGCGGTAGGTTACCAGCCGACACTCGCAACCGAGATGGGCGAGATGCAGGAGCGTATTACATCCACAAAGAACGGTTCGATCACGTCGGTACAGGCTATTTACGTTCCTGCCGATGACCTTACTGACCCTGCACCGGCAACCACGTTTGCTCACCTGGATGCTACCACGGTGCTTTCACGTCGGATTTCGTCACTCGGAATCTATCCAGCCATTGATCCACTCGATTCAACGAGCCGGATTCTGGATGCGCGTATCATCGGCGACGAACACTACGATACAGCACAGGCAACGAAGGAACTGTTGCAGCGGTACAAAGAACTGCAGGACATTATCGCGATCCTCGGAATGGATGAACTAAGTGATGATGACAAGATGGCGGTTGGTAGAGCTCGGCGTGCAGAACGCTACATGAGTCAGCCGTTCTTCGTTGCAGAGCAGTTCACCGGTACACCGGGCAAGTACGTAAAGATCGACGACACAATTCGTGGTTTCAAAATGATTCTGAACGGTGAACTGGATCATCTGCCCGAGTCAGCATTCATGTACAAGGGAGCCATCGAAGAAGTCATTGAAGCCGGCGAAAAAATGCTGGCACAGGCATAGGATATGGCGGGTAAAATCTTTGTAGATATCGTCTCCCCGAACGGCAGCGTCTTCCAGGGCGAAGCAACAGGTATTCGGGCACCCGGAACAGAAGGGTCTTTCGAGGTACTTTACAACCATGCTCCGATGCTTGCCGCATTCGACATCGGTCCGATTTATGTGACCGTTACGGATGGTTCAAAGATCGTCTTCGCAACGAGCGGCGGCTTTCTTGAAGTGCTTGATAATCGTGTGACAGTACTCGCAGAAACAGCAGAGCCGGCGTCGGGGATAGACGTTGAACGTGCAAAGGAGTCTGAGAAGAAAGCACTGGCAGCCCTGCAGGCGGCAAGTCCCGAGGAGCGAACAAAGGCTGAAGTGGCACTTGAAAGGGCTCGGAACAGGGCACGCGTCGCGTTAAGCTCAGTCGGCTCGAAGCGTAGTTCATAGGTACTGATTTAATTTCTATACTAAAGCTCGCGCCGAAAGCCGCGGGCTTTTTTTGTTGAGTCGAATCGAATGCCATGGAATCACTTCTGGAACTGCCAACGCCTGCTCTTCTGATTGAGCACTCACGAATGATGAGAAACCTCGATCGAATGCAGGAGCTCGCAAACGCGCAATCATGCGATCTTCGGCCTCATACGAAGACGCACAAATCTGTGGATCTTGCCGCGCGACAGATTGAGAAAGGTGCCTCGGGGTTGACCGTCGCCAAAGTCGGCGAGGCAGAGGTCTACGTCGATCATGGATTCGAAGATATTTTTCTGGCCTATGCAGTTATAGGAGAGGAGAAATATCGTCGTCTATTGAATCTGATGGGACGCGCGACAATCTCGTTCTGCGTGGACACATTAGAGGGCGCCCGGCAGGCAGGTCAGTTCTTCTCAAGTGCCGGCAACGATGCCAGTGTGGTTGTTGAGGTGGACGCAGGATATCATCGGTGTGGTTTGCCCTGGGACTCAAACGAAATCGTTCAGCTTTGCCAGCAGGTCGACAAGTCGCCGGGACTTCGCTTTCAAGGCATCATGACCCACGCCGGCCACTCTTACAAGGGACCATCGTCCGACAGTGAGACGCACCGTCAGGCACTGGAACGGGTCGCCAGCGAGGAACGAGATCGAATGATTGAACTGGCAGATCGTCTGGCACAGGAGGGATTGAAACCTGCCGTCGTTAGTATCGGGTCTACGCCGACAATGTCTGCCTTCGAGAACCGGACATCTTCAGACGGCCAGACCATCACAGAAATTCGACCAGGCAACTACATATTTAATGATGCTATACAGGTGGGCCTTGGTGTGGCATCGCTGGAAGAATGCGCACTCACTGTTCTTGCAACCGTGATCAGCGTTCAGGCTGACAGCAACGGTCGGGAACGGCTGTTTCTCGATGCCGGCAAAAAAATATTTACATCAGATACGGGCTACGGAACGGACGGGTATGGCACGCTGCTGTACAACGCTCGTACAATGACGAAACTACCACATGCAACGCTGCATAGTTTGTCGGAGGAACATGGCTGGGTGAGCGTCTCCGGCGCCGCCACTTTCGATGTGGGCGATCGCGTCCGCGTTGTGCCGAACCATGCCTGCGTTGTCATGAACAATCAGCCTCAGGTTTTCATGGTTGACGGGCAGGACATAGTCGGGAAAATACGCGTCGATGCGATCAACCGGGTAGTCTGATGGCTGACTATTCGGGAAGGGCACTCTGGCAAAAGATCGGCTTCAAGCCGGGCTACCAGTTTATGGTCATCAACAAGCCTCTGGACTACGATGCGCTGGTTGCAGGAATGTCGGCCGAATGTAAAGAAGTTCAGGACGGGGAGAGTTTGGATCTCATACACTTTTTTGCGGACAGCGAGGAGGAGCTCCGGGTGCTTCTGCCCGCCTTCAGACGCAAGATTAAGAGCAACGGAATGATATGGGTATCTTGGCCGAAAAAGGCGTCAGGGGTTGATACAGATTTATCCGGCGATGTCGTTCGTCGGTGCGGACTTGGTTTAGACCTGGTGGATGTTAAAGTGTGCGCCGTCGACGAAACCTGGTCCGGTTTGAAATTTGTGATTCCAAAATCGATGCGCGTGGAGAACCAAAAGTAACTCCAGTGCTGTACAACTATCTTTTGTAGTCAAAACAGGAACCTCAGGTATGGCAGGCCACAATAAATGGTCAAAAATCAAGCGTGCCAAGGCGGTGACGGATGCGAGAAGATCCAAGGCGTGGGCAAGGATAACCAGAGATATAATGGTAGCGTCTCGCGAGGGTGGAGGCGATCCGTCAATGAATGCTCGCCTCTCGCTGTGTGTTGATAAGGCCAAGGCCGAAAACATGCCCAAAGACAATATCGAACGTGCCATCAAACGAGGTACGGGCGAGATTGAGGGGCAGGACTATGTTGAGATGAACTACGAGGGCTACGGTCCTCACGGAATTGCAATATTTGTTGAAGCACTTACCGACAACACGAATCGGACCGTCGCAGACGTTCGCCACTTGTTTTCGAAACACGGAGGAAGCCTCGGCCAGAATGGTTCCGTATCGTTTATGTTCGACAGGCGCGGAGTGATCGAAGTATCTGCCGACGGGGTTGATGAGATGGAGCTGTTCGAGTTGGCTGCCGATGCAGGTGCCGACGATGTCGAGTCGGACGGAGATTCGTTCGTGGTTACGACAAGCGTCGCTGAGTTTGGTACAGTCAACAACGCGATCGAAGGCGCAGGTCATACCGTAATCGAAGCCGGCCTCCAACGGATCGCGAACACAACTACAAAACTCGATCCTGACAATGCCCGCAAGGTTGCCAACCTGCTGGAAAAAATAGAAGAGCATCAGGATGTTCAATCCGTCTACTCGACGCTTGAGCTGGATGATGATACAGTGAATGCACTCGCCTGATTACGAATGATCATTCTCGGAATAGATCCAGGCTCGAGAACAACCGGCTACTCCGTCGTAGATGTAGCCGGAAGCGGACAGTCAGTAGTCGAGTACGGCAAATTTGATGTTCGCTCTGAGGCTGCTCACGAGTTGCGCCTGCTCGCGTTGTTTGAGCGGATATCCGAACTGATTGATCGTATCAAACCCGATGAATGTGCAATCGAAATGCCTGTGTATGGTAAAGACCCGCAGGCAATGCTGAAACTTGGCCGGGCGCAGGCGACTGCCATGCTGGCGGCGCTGACACGGCAGATTCCTGTGGTGCAGTACACGCCCAAAGAGGTCAAGAAGGCTGTTACCGGAAACGGAAATGCGTCGAAGCAGCAGGTCTGGTTTATGGTCAGATCGATCCTGTCGATCAGCGACGAGAATGACGGGATGAATTACGATGTATCAGACGCGATCGCAGTTTCACTATGCCATGTACATCGGGGCGGACGTCCGTCGCAGAAAAAAGGCAAAGGCTGGGCAACATTTATTGCGTCAAACCCGGACCGAATACTCTGAACTGAAACCGGTTAATCTTTCGGTTTCTCGTAGTAGTAACCACGTTCTTCGTCGCGAACACGGACAACCTCTGCAATCTCCTCTTCATCTATTGTGTGTCCCGAGAGGCTGGCGACGAGAGCAGCGATCTGCTGTGGTTTGTGCGGTGCCTGGTTCAATTCAGGATGCGCCTGCTCTACGATAGAAACAAGTATTCGCACGTACGGATATCGTCCTTCAATAGTATCCATGCCGCCGATCGAACGGGCGAAAAGTTCGGCATTTCGGCCGACCTGACGATCTTTTATTTTTGTCGAAGCGTCCATGGATCCGGGAGATAAGTTAGAAGCTCGATTGATACTAATGGGAAAAACGGTGGTGTATCGACGTTTCTTCAATCGAGACTTGCAAATCTGTTAAATAGCTTTTCTGGTGTGACGTTCCCGTGTGGCAATCTTTTACGTCTCTTTCCTGTCCTTCAAGTTTAAGATAAGCCACCCTCCCGTCCGATAAATTGTATTATATTTCAGACGTGGAAATGAAGGACGTACATATCCCAATTCGGTCTCCGTATCGCGTAGAGCTCTTGCCCAAAATTCCGGCATTTCACAGGCGGGCTCGCGTTGGTAAAAATTTGGCGCCAGGTCAATTAGTGTATTATGGACCGATGCCAATTTATTACGGCATCGGAGAAGTTACCCGGATAGTGGGCAGGTACGTAGCTGTTGATTTTCGAGGGACGGGCGAGTTCGGAGTACACGAAGATGTGCTTGAAAATCAGTATCTGGTCCCGATTCCTGCCTCGTCGATGGGCATTCTGTAATCAGTGTCGGTGCAGGTGACTCCGTCAAGTAGATGGTCTCGCGAAAAACGCTACTCTCGACGCGCTCCTGAACCTGGTCTATATCAATCCCAAAAACCGGCTGGGGCCACCAACCTCCGCCCCGCTATCAAGTTATCCATTTCTCAAATCGCTGACTAAATAGACTTGTGCTAGAACACTTCTAGATAATTGTCCAGGACATTTCCTGGGACTTCTTCACCTCGCGAGCGATCCTCAAAATAAATCCTGCCTGCGACTGGAAGCATGTGTGTAATACACATATATTACACACATGATTAACCAGCGATTGCCATTTTGATCGGAATCCCTCGAAAAGGTCGCGCCGCGGCCCTAAACACTCCGAATCCATTCGAATCACTTCACATTGAGGTAGATCCACAATGTGCCGAAGAGCACGGCCTGTCGACCGAAACGCAGTTTTTTAGCGATGCGTCGAAGAGTATCCTCTCAAGGAATTCCAGCCCCGACCTGTTCTTTGATTTCAGCATCAATCCGTACCGCGGGTGTGAGCACGGGTGTATATACTGCTACGCGCGTCCGACACACGAGTACCTTGGCTTCTCGGCCGGGGTAGACTTCGAATCAAAGATTCTGGTAAAAACCAATGCGCCTGAATTGCTCGCTGCAGCATTCTCACGTCCATCGTGGAAGCCGCAGGTGATCTGCTTTTCTGGAAACACCGATCCCTATCAGCCAGTCGAGCGCAAGTTGGAAATCACACGGCAGTGCCTCGATGTTTTTCGCAAGTATGGAAACCCAGTAGGACTGATTACAAAAAACTACCTGGTAACAAGAGATATTGATATTCTCTCCGAGCTTGCAGCAAACAACCTGGTGACCGTTACCATCTCGATTACCAGCCTGCGAGATGACCTGATCGGCGAAATGGAGCCCAGGACGTCACGGCCTTCGCGGCGGCTTCGGGCAATTGAGATGCTCTCGTCCGCAGGTATCCCCGTGGGCGTGAATGTAGCCCCGGTGATACCGGGATTAACAGATGAAGAGATGCCGGAAATCCTGAAGGCAGCGCGAGACGCAGGAGCAACATTCGCTAACTACCTCATCATGAGGCTTCCAGGCAACGTCGAACAGATATTTCTTGAATGGCTGAATAGAACAAATCCGATGAGAGCAGCACGCGTCACTAATCGCATTAAGCAAATACGTGACGGGAAAATGTCAGATTCTCGATTCGGATCGAGGCACAGGGGTGAGGGCGAATGGGCGGCCATTATCAAGAAAGTCTACAATCTGCAGATGGACAAACTATTGCTGCAACCAGGACCGCCAGAACTACGCACTGATTTGTTTTGCGACCCTCAATCGACCCTGCAGCAAGACTTATTCGGCAAAGAAGCATGACCGGTGAATCCGGATCGACAATTCCCTGTCAGGAACTCGAATACTTCGATATACTACAATCGGGACAGAGTGGTAATCCTGGCAATGATCTACGAAAGTCGTACATATCGAGCGTTCGCGACAGCACTAGCCGTGATTCTAGGCTTCAGTGCGCAGGCCGTCGATGCTCAGTACTACGAATTTGGTCAAAACCGCGTCCAGTACGAGCAACAAGATTGGAAATACATACAAACAGCTCACTTCGATGTCTTTTTCTACGTTGATGATTCAGACCTGAGCACATTCACAGCACAGGCTGCCGAGCACGCGTACGAGAGAGTTTCAGATCTTTTCAGACATCAAATTCGCAAACGGATTCCTATCCTGATATATGCTGATCCACTTGATTTCGGAGTAACCCGAATTGTCGATTTGCCATTTGTCACGGAAGCAGTCGGTGGGTTAACAGAGTCTTTCAAGAATAGAATTGCCCTTCCTTTCTCTGGCAACTATTCCGAGTTTCGCAACGTCCTCCATCACGAAATAGTCCACGCCGTCCTCAACGACATGCTCTACGGTGGGACCGTGCAATCGCTCCTCCGGTCGAACTTCAGCATGCGGCTCCCGGCCTGGTTTGATGAAGGGCTGGCAGAGTATGCTGCCATCGGATGGGACAGTGAGTCGGACGGATACATCCGCGATGCAGTGCTATCCGGGACTCTGCCTCAGATCCCCGAGCTGTCAGGCTACTTTGCATACAAGGGAGGGCAGAGTGTTTGGGATTACGTTGCATCACAGTATGGTCATCAGAAGGTTGCCGAAATACTGCAGCTTCTAAAGGCGACACGATCGATTGATTTTGCGTTCCAACAATCGACAGGCCTTGGAATCGAAGACTTGTCCAGGCAGTGGCACAGGGCCCTTCGCGAAATACATTTCCCGGAGGTTGCAGCACGGGAAGCCCTGGAATCCATCGCACGGTCAGTTTCAATCCGTAGTGGCGAGTACCATGCTGCACCGGAAATATCGCCTAGAGGTGACCGCGTCGCGTATATCGCATCGGATCGCGGGGCGTTCAACGTCTATGTCGCGTCGACAAGTAGTTCGGCGATACCAGAGAAGATTGCTTCAGGCACAACAACCAGGCTGTTTGAATCTCTGAGGATTCTTTCGGATGGGCTGTCATGGAATCCGACCGGTGAAATCCTTGCCATAGCCACTTCGAGCGGACAAAACGAAGCGATCGTCCTGGTTGATATTCGCACGGGACGACGACAGAAACTTGTCGTCCCGGCGGTAGACTACCTGAGGTCAATCGATTGGCATCCGGATGGCGAGAAGTTGGCATTTGAGGCATCCGCAGATGGACGGACTAACATTTTTACCGTTACGGTCGACGGCGAAACTGTCGAGCGGGTTACGGACGATGCTCTGGGCGCTCATAGTCCTATCTGGAGTTCAGACGGGTCGCACATCGTCTTTCATAGCAACAGGTCAGACCGGCACGGACGAGATCTGGATCTGCCGACTACTTTGGAAAGATCAGTCTCGAATCTGTTCAGAATCGACGTTGGAACCGGGCGGATAGAGCAGTTGACCTCTCACGATTCCTGGAACTCCCGCAACGCATCGTTTGGCACGGATCCGAATATGATAGTTTTCGAATCGGACCGGAACGGTGTCTACAACCTGTACGAATTGAATCTGTCTACGGGTCGCGAGCGCCCTGTTACTAATCTGATCCGGGATGTACAACAATCATCGATTTCAGCTGACGGCTCCCGGATCGTCTTCGCGTCAAGGATGGACGGCACCATCGGATTGTTCGTAATCAATGCACCTTTTGGCAAGACACTACCGATAAAAGAGTTGCCGCCGACACTCTGGGCCCAACGCCGAGATGCAGGAACGTCAGGCCTTTCGGTGGCCGCTCGAATTGCCAGCTCCGGTGTCGAGCAATCAAATCCCTTCATCCGCGATGCCCTCGATGGAGTATCGTTTGCGGAGTCTCACAACTCGCCTGGACTTCTTGCGATTAACGATGAGGGAAGACCTGTCTCGGGATCATCTGGTACAATCGATCCCGAAGCTCAAGTATTTCCGCTCATAAATTCGACTGGCGACTCCAGTCGTGCGGGAGTAAACGTTGGTTTTGACACCAGCGCTGAACCCGGATTTGGTAGTGCCGAAGAATCACAACCCGCAAACGCCCGACTTCTTCCCGAAGCGATGGCCGAGGATGGCTCGTACAAGGTGCACGATTATAAATTGCGTTTCTCGCCGGACCTCGTATATGGCACTGCCGGCTATGACATTTTGTACGGAGTACAGGGAGTAACACAGATGCGCGTTTCTGACATGATCGGGCATCATAGACTGCTGCTGACGACTAACCTGTTGATCGATCTCCGAAATTCAGACTACGTTCTTGCATACCAGTATTTGTCAACGAGACTGGATTGGGAATATTCAGTATTCCAGGTGTCACGGTTACTTCCGGATTTCGCGTCCGACCGTCCTACCTACTTTCGGTTTCGACAGTCGGGCTTCAAAATCAGCGCAAGCTATCCGTTTGACAAGTTCCACCGCCTTGACACTGACATATCTTTCGTCCGGGGAAGTCAGGCAGACATCACGGCGGCTCGCGTCCCTTCGCGAACGCGTTCTTTCATTTACCCATCCATTACGTTCACACGCGATCTTACAAGCGGCGGCCCGTACTCTCCAACTTCCGGGAGACGAATAGCGATTGGTGTTGCAGGGAGCCCGGCAGCAATCGAAGGTGCGCAGGCACGTTTCGTCACGACCATCGGTGATTCGCGCGTATACTTCTCGACATCATCCGGAAGCATAACAATGGCTCTCCGGCTATCGGCAGGTGTTTCGACAGGGAAGAACCCTCAGCTATTCTACACGTCCGGGGTGCAAAACTGGATAAATCGAGGGATCAACGATACGAACGGATTTCCTATTCAAAACACCACAGATTTTATTTTTGCCAGTCCGGTACTACCCGCGAGAGGATTCAATGTC
This sequence comes from Rhodothermales bacterium, assembly GCA_013002165.1. Taxonomy (GTDB): domain Bacteria; phylum Bacteroidota; class Rhodothermia; order Rhodothermales; family JABDKH01; genus JABDKO01. Next base: position 27,232 of record JABDKO010000254.1, read on the forward strand.
AATGAGCGAAATGGATCGAATTTCGTCCTGACGAATGTAGAACTTCGCATACCGGTCGCTGATAGACCAGAACTTCCGATTCTCAACCGACTGCCTGTCCGCAGCGTAGCAATGACGGGATTCGTCGATGCTGGATCATTGTGGGGTGGTGCTCCGCAAACACGCAGACTAGATATCTTCGGAGAGAACGCTTCCGGCGAACGCATTTTTCAGGACCTGCTCGTCGGTGCCGGCGGCGGTATTCGGAGTTTGATATTTGGATTCCCTGCTCGCATCGATGTTGCCTGGCCATTCGACGGGATCAGGTTTGGACAGCGGCATGTATACGTCTCCGTTGGCCTCGATTTCTAACTGGCTAGTCTATGAAATTAGCATGCAGGGTCAACTTTTGACCTTCTCATGAGTGCTACGTCGGTTGCACGATTTACTGCGGAACGGAAATAATTGGACATGGATACGACAATCAAACAGGTCTCATCGGTTGAATATGAGCTTGAAATCAGCGCGACTGCGGATGAACTGGCACCAGATCTTAACAGCGCCCTGAAGACGCAACGTGCGCGCACGAAGATGAAAGGCTTTCGAACCGGAAAGGTACCCCTTTCGATCGTGAAGAAGATGTACGGGGAGGCACTGGCGTATGGCATCGCCGAAAAATCCATCCAGGAGAAATTCGAAACCGAAGTTGTCGAGGCAGAGACCCACGATGTGGTCGGCAAACCGAAGCTGACACGTTTCGAATACAAACTGGATGGTGACCTGTCAGCAACGATTCGGTTCGGCGTAAAACCCACGTTTGAGTTGGAGGATATTTCGACTCTGACTGTGAACAAGATGGTTCATGGCACAAACGAAGAGGATGTGGACGCGGAGATTGAGCGGCTGCAAAAAGCGGAAGCGGATCTTACTCCTTTCGATGCACCGGCAGGAGACAATGATTATGTCGTGATGTCCATGCAGGCCCTGGATGATGAATCCGGTACTCCGATAATCGGAGAGAAGCAGGATGACATGACGGTGCACATTGGTGACGATCGACTCAAGAGTGAGTTGCGCACAGCGCTGATAGGAATGTCTGCAGGGGAAACAAGACGCGTAGATATCGCCCACGACGAACCGCACGATCACGGTGATGAACACCATGGTGATTCTCATACACACTCGTATGAGATTGAGGTCAAAGAGGTAAAAAAACAGGAGTTGCCAGATCTTGACGATGAGTTCGTGAAATCAGTTTCTAAGGGCGAAGTCGAAACGGTCGATGCATTTAAAGAGGAAATTCGTAAACAGCTTGCGTCCGGTTGGGAGCAGCGCTCGCGTGAGTTGCTCGAGAGCTCTTTGATGCTAAAGATCCTCGATCTGCACGATATTGAGATCCCTGATTCGATTATCGACATATATCTCGACTCGTTTGTCGAAGATGTAATCCGACGAAATCAGGGTAAGGCACCTGAAGGATTCAATGAAGATGCTTTCCGATTCGCCAATAGAGACGAAGCAGAACAGCAGGCCAAGTGGATGTTGATTCGCGAACGTCTTGTTGAAACTGAAAACCTTGATGTCACGGATGACGAAATGGCTGAATTTTTCAAGCAGTCGTCAGAGGGTGGAGGATTTTCACCCGAAGACATGGAGGCATACTATCGATCAATGCCGGCCCTGATGGACGGATTGAAACAACGTCAGATGAGTAAAAAGGTGTTCGATTTTATCGAATCAAAGGTTACAATCGTTGAGTTAGATAAAGACGCGTACGAAGAAGCCGAAAAGGAAGAGACTAACCAAGAAGATTAGATCACGATGACCATGGTTGATGATTTTGTAAAATTTACCAAGAGCCTGACGTCAATGCCGGAAGGCATCTACAGCGGGCCGTTTCAAGAGACGCCGATAGGTGCACTCGTCCCAATGGTCGTCGAACAGACGACCCGCGGTGAACGCTCTTACGATATCTTCAGCCGCCTGTTGAAGGAACGGATCGTGATTATTGGAACGCCGATAAATGACACGATCTCAAATCTCGCGGTCGCGCAGTTGCTGTATCTGGCCAGTGAGGACCCTGAACGGGATATCAATATCTACATAAACTCTCCCGGTGGATCCGTCTATTCCGGACTGGCGGTCTACGATACCATGCAGTATGTAAACTGTGACGTAGCGACGATCTGCGTTGGTCTTGCAGCATCAATGGGTGCCGTTTTACTCGCCACCGGCGCCACCGGAAAACGCGCGGCGCTGCCGAACTCGCGGATCATGATTCATCAACCACTCGGCGGTGCACAGGGACAGGCATCTGATATCCAGATCCAGGCTCGTGAGATTCTGAAGACCAAGCAGAAACTCTATGAGATTCTTTCTGACCACTCCGGTAAGTCGGTTGAGCAGATTGAAGATGACTCGGATCGAGATTACTGGATGAGCGCAGATGAAGCCGCAACCTACGGCCTCATTGACAACGTCCTCAAGAAGCAGGCGGCACCGAAAAAGGACGACTAATCATCAACCCTGAGTGACATGGCGATGTGCGGTATTCCCGCTTCGTCAAACAGATCACCTTCCGGTTCGAAGCCAAGATCGGCGTACAGAGCCTCCAGGTGAGCCTGTGCGTGCAGATAGAGCCGGTTATGTCCTGCTTCCTTTGCCCGGGTCATGACTCCTTGAACCAGCCGTTTTCCGAGACCAAGACCGCGCCATCGTTTCAAGATTGCGAAGCGTTCCAGTTTAGCGACGGTTTCGGTCTCCTTGGTCAGCGTTCGCATTCGTGCGCACCCGACGGCTGACCCACGCCAGTAGGCAATGAAATGGGTGGCAGTTGAGTCAAATTCGTCCCATTCCTCCTCGGGTGGACACTCCTGTTCGACGACGAAAATCTCCTCCCGGATTGATCGAACAACGTCCCATTCAGCGTCATTTTCAACCTGTTTGATCGATAAATCCGTCATTTAAGAGGGCCAGTGAGGTTTGACAAGGTAACTTGACCGGGATTCATCGGGTCACGAAGTCGCAAAGAACCCGTTCTGCCGGACTACGTATATTACGACGTTGTAAATCTACCGAACAACTGCAGTGAATTTCCCAAATTGTACCGTTCTGAATGATTGACGGAAAAGTACAGTCATCGAATATCTCTCCGGTTTCAGCACATCGATAACAGCTCATGGAACAACCCATTTATCTCGACTATAACGCGACCACACCGGTGGACCCGGTTGTTCTCGAACGGATGCTTCCGTTCTTTTCTACAAACTTCGGCAACCCATCGAGCAAAGGTCACTCGTATGGATGGTATGCCGAATCTGCGGTTCAGGCTGCTCGAGAAAAGGTAGCCGCCACGCTGAAGTGTAAACCTGAAGAAGTAACGTTTACATCGGGTGCAACAGAGGCAATCAATACTGTCATAAAGGGGGTCGCTCTCGGCTCGAAAGGAAAACAGATTATTACAACAAGCACCGAACACAAAGCAGTTCTCAAAACGTGCGACTATCTGGAAAGCCAGGGCTACGAGATAACCTATTTGCCGGTAAATGAACTCGGTCTGATTTCAATCGCCGATCTCAATGATGCTATAACTGACGAAACTGTCCTGGTAGCCCTCATGTGGGCGAACAATGAGACAGGAGTCATTCAACCAATGGCAGAGGTTTCGAAGCTGACACGAGATCGCGGAGTACCTCTTTTTTCGGATGCGACGCAGGCGGTCGGCAAAATAGATTTTGATGCGAGCCTCGTGGACTATCTGGCATGCTCGGCACACAAGTTTTACGGGCCAAAAGGTATTGGCGCGATGTACATCAATTCCGCTTCACGATCGATACAACCACTCATCGCCGGTGGAGGGCAGGAGCATGGACTGAGGTCAGGTACTCTGAATGTACCGGCAATCGTAGGAATGGGTGAGGCGGCGGCGTTAATTCCTGATCGCCTCGAAGCCGATAGAGAGCGATGGCTCAGCATGCGCCAGCACTTTGAGGATCGGCTGACACAATGTGACGGTGTTTTTGTCAACGGTCGAGAGTGCGAGCGCCTGCCGCAAACTGCCAATGTTGCTTTCCCAAATGTACCCCAGATAAAATTTGGTCTGAAACTACGATCGCTGGCTGTATCGGCTGGCAGTGCCTGCCAGACCGGCGTAGGCGGACCAAGCCATGTCCTCACCGCAATGGGTGTTGAACCCAAAGTTGCAGGTTCGTGTATAAGGTTCAGTTTCGGCCGCCTGACAACAATTGAGGATGTCGACAAAGCTTGCAACATCATCTGTGGTGCATACGATGAATTGCTAGCGGCCACTCAAGCCTCCGTATAATTCGAACCGACAGGAAACGCATGGAGCCTCTCATCAATCGAGTGGCAGAGAGTGAGATCGAGGTGTTTAACCTTGAGAGTCTTATCGAAAGATCCGACCTTGCGGAGCTCGATATATCACAGTTCCTCGACAAGGGCTTCATTCTGCGCGAGAAGGAATTCAGAAACTCGGTAAAGGAATTCGACTGGAGCACCTTTCAGAGTAAGAATGTTGCTCTTTATTGCTCGACGGACGCTATTGTGCCGACGTGGGCGTACATGCTGATTAGTGTTCGACTGAACGGTATCGCTGAGCTCGTTGTGCATGGCAGACCGGACAATCTCGCGAAGACCATGTTTCGTGATATCCTAAATACGTTTGATTGGTCGGTTTATCAGGACAAGATTGTCGTTGTGAAAGGGTGCAGTTCCACTGTCGTTCCCGAAGACGCCTATTTGCATGCCACTACAAAGCTTCTCGAAGTGGCTCGAAAGGTAATGTATGGTGAGCCGTGTTCGTCTGTACCTCTCTGGCGACGGCCAAAGGTTGCGACACCTTCAAAATGACCTTACTATAGGGCGAGTATCACCCAACACGGATAAACGCCAGGAACAGATCATTAAAGTAGCTGCCGCACAACTTTCTCCCGTATATCTGGACAAACAACAAACGGTTTCGAAAGCCTGCTCAGCAATAGCTGACGCTGGTTCCAATGGAGCCGAGATCGTCGTATTTCCTGAAGCGTTCGTGTCTGGATATCCGGATTGGGTCTGGCTCATTCCGAACAGCAAGGGAAGCGAGCTGAATGAACTCTATCAGAAACTCGTGGCGTCTGCGATACGTGTCCCCGATGAGTCCACAGCCGAATTATGCAAGGCGGCGAAAGCAGCAAATATCAATGTCGTTATCGGGATTAACGAAGTGAACTCGGAGACCAGCGGTGGGAGTCTCTACAACAGCATTCTATTCATTGATAGCAAAGGAGAAATCCTGGGCACACACAGAAAACTGGTACCGACAGGAGGTGAACGTCTGATATGGGCACAGGGCGATGGGCGGTCACTCAACACATACGAAACATCTTCAGGGAAACTGGGCGGTCTGGTATGCTGGGAAATCCTTATGCCGCTTGCAAGAAATGCGCTGTACAAAAAGGGAATACAGATTATTGCCACTCCCACATGGGATAAGAGTCCCAACTGGCGGATTAGTATGCAGCACATCGCCAGGGAGGGTGGTGTTTTCGTCATAAGCGTTTGCCAGGCCTTGCGTATGGAGGACATACCCGACGAGTTGGGATTCAAAAAATTGTATCCCGAAGGTCGTGAGTGGATAAATCATGGCAACAGTTGTATAGTTGCGCCCAACGGAAAAATTGTCGCGGGACCATTGGAAGCAGAAGAAGGAATTCTCTATGCCGATATCGACCTGTCAGAGATTATAGCCGCAAAGCGGATGTTTGACGTGGTAGGTCATTATTCGCGGCCCGATGTGTTCGATCAGAAAAATTCTATCTGAAGGTAGCCGATGAATGTTCGAGTAGACAACCCGAATATCCTTGTCACCGGAGCAAGTTGTGGCATCGGCTATGCAATAGCAAATACCCTCCTGGAATCCGGAGCTTACGTCGGATTACATTGTCGGGCCAACGTGGATATGCGGGAGCGACTTGTTGAGCAGTACCCGGGGAAATGTTCGATTCACGTTGCAGACCTCTCCGACTGCGGCAATGCCGTGACACTGTTTCGTGATTTTGAAGCTCAAGCGGGCAAGGTCGACGCGATTATCAACAATGCCGGGGTCGCTCTCGATACTCTGCTGTCGCCGTGAATTGCGGGACAGCGAAAAAAAAGTGACCTACTTTACTATCGAATGGTAACTATAATGGTGCGATACGAGTCGCCGCGCGACATCAATCGGGAAGTTCATGAAGCTCCAAAGCTACGCCATTGTGTTACTTCTGTCGCTGCTTGTGCTATCAAGTTGCGATTCCAACGAACCACAATCGTACAGGGTTGATACTATCTCGATACCGGCGACGTCTGGCACCATCCTCCCTTCTGACGGCTCGACTTTCGAGGAGGGGACATCGGTCGTCTTCAGTGCCGATCCGATCGAAAGATGGATATTTGTACGCTGGGAAGGTGACATTTCTGGATCAAACAATCCGGACACCATCGTCATCAGTTCAGACATGACCGTTGCAGCTGTTTTTGAGCGCCAGGTGTTTTCAGTTGATATTGCAACCCAGGGTGGCGGAATCGTGATGCAATCAGTGGATGGCGAACCGGGCCGGGGGGACTATCTCGCCGGCACCAAAGTTGACATCGAGGCTTTTCCTGATGACGGCTGGATCTTCGATCGATGGGAAGGCGATCTATTAGGTGACGATAATCCTGAGCGATTGACGATCGAAACGGATGTCAGTGTCTCTGCGATTTTTCTACCCGATATTTCCCGATCAGAAATCCTCGCGTTCTATTCCTTCGATGGTAACGCTGATGACATCAGCGGCAACAACAATAATGGGACAATAGAAGATGTAAACACGGCAGCAGACCGATTCGGACAATTGTCAAAGGCGTTCGACTTCGACGGTGAAAATGATAGAATTGTTGTTCCACATTCAGTCTCTTTGGATGTGGGCGCTTCAAACACCAGCTATTCGGTTTCTTTGTGGGCGCGATCGGATTTTTCGACTAGCTCCAGACTGCTGGATAAATGGGATGATTTCATCGGGACGCCCTATCCGTTCTCCGTCCGTGCAGAGCCTGACACGATGAATATCCACGGTGCGATTTACGACGGGTCAACGGTAAATCGAATTGATCTTGGCGGTGCCTGGGATGGACAGTGGCATCATTTCGTTATGACCGTTGATCTTGCACAACAGGTTTTTGCAGTTTACTTCGACGGAAGTCTTGTCTCGTCAGAAAGCGTCACGTTCTCGGGCCCCACCCGTAACAGCAGTCCAATGTATATTGGCAACAGTCGGGCTTATCAAACTAACCGCTATTTTCGCGGCCAGATTGATGAAATTCTGATCTTCGATCGCGCCTTTACGCCGGAAGAGGTAGCATTCCTGAATGGAATTGGCGGGTGGCTTCAATAGTAGGTGTCCATCCCAGTTCCTGGACTAGTTTATATTGAAATTGATCTTTCATACATCATTGCTGCCAGGCGTATGTTGATGTCCCGGGTAATTACTCGGACCGACTTTTTCGATGGCGGAAATATAGAAAAGCACTATCCATGAATGTTCGCGTAGACAACCAGAATATCCTCGTCACTGGAGCAAGTCGTGGCATCGGCTATGCAATAGCAAATACCCTCCTGGAATCCGGAGCTTACGTCGGATTACATTGTCGGGCC
>JABDKO010000013.1 GCA_013002165.1 Rhodothermales bacterium
GCGTCAACGCGAATCTATCACGATTGGGCGAGACTCAATGATGTCAATCCGCTGGGGCCAATTCGATTCGAAATCGCCGACTCGCTCATTGAACTCTCAGGTATTATCGTTGCGGCCGACAGTTCTGAGTTGGTGCCAGGTACACGGGATTCGAACAGTCCAGCCGTAGATTCTACACTGGCTGTTGCTGACAGCATTACGAACGAACTACCGGCCAGTCTCCCGGATAGTCTCGACGCGCCGCCCTTTACTATCCCGGCGGATTCATCATACGCGGCAGAGGCAGATCCCGGAAACACCGACTCAACGGCTATTCGACCAGTGTATTTGTCAGACATCCTGACAACCATCCAGACACGATTTCCGGAGAGTGAGTTTGCCGATCAGGCACGTTTGCTGGTGGTGAATGAAGGTGTTGTATCGGATGAAGAGGCGGAACGACCTGTTGCCTCCCGTGATCGCCAGCGCCCGTCAAAAGATGTTGACGTTGATTCCAGTTCGGAGGAGCGCCCCGAGCGGTCCGGCAGAGGAGAACTCGAACGGGCGGACGGTGAAATTCGACCTGGAGATGTACGCGCGGAAGAGAGTCGAACGCCACCCGACGGGAATGCCGCCAAACCGGAGACACCGGACGAGACGGCAGCTGTAGCCGCATCCGACGTGGAAGTGACGTCCGAACCTGTCGTTATTGGAGGTATGGAGTCGATTCGAAACCGCGTCATCTTTCCGGAGGAGGTTGGTGAGTTTCCGGAAGGAGGATCCGTCGTAGTCGAATTTGTAGTCACATCAGACGGTTTCGTGTCCAATCCGCGGGTTGCTGTCGGAATGAATGCTGATTTTGATCGAGAGGCGCTTCGTGTGATAAGGGAAACGCGCTTTCGGCCGGCAATCAACGCAAAATCGCAGCCCGTCGCGTTTAAAATGCAGCTTGAGATAGAGTTTTCGCCGCTAAGCGCACGGCAATAAGAAACGGGCTCAAACAAGACCACTTCCCGTCGATACCTCTCAAGCTGCAGTGTGGTCGAAAGATGACAGTGTAACATGCGAGGAACCAAAGCAGTAAAGTGGTTGTTCGGCAAGTTCGGTAGTCACACAGAGCGGAAGCCGCAATCCGCTTAAAGCACGTTAAGGAATGAATCAGGATAACAACAAGAACGCCAATCCAAATCCACGCGATGGTGGTCCCGACAAAGGGCCGCGCCTGGGGGATCGTCGACCAAAGCTGTCGGTGATCATCTATATGGCGATGCTGTTGTTACTGGTCGTGCACGTCCTTCTATTCTTCAACAGCGCTGACCCAAACTCAATTGAGTACTCGACTTTCATGGATTATGTCGAGAGCGGATATGTCGCAGAAGTTGAAGTCGTAAACGACAGCCAGATCCGGGGTAAGTACACCGATGAGGCAGTGACGAGCGAACGCGTCAAAATTGGACGCCCGAAGAAAGACATTCTGTCGAATACAGTTGATGAACCAAACGACGCTTTCACATCCACCAAGCCTGCTGACCATGAGCTCACGGAGTTTCTCCGGAGTTATAATGAACAGGCTCGTTCAGAAAACGAGGCGACGGTAGAGTTCAGTGCGAAAACTGAAGAAAACTGGCTGGATGGACTTCTCTTCTGGATATTCCCGCTGCTGTTGCTGGTCTTTCTCTGGGTCTTCTTCATCCGCCGGATGAATCCCGGTTCGCAGGTACTCAACATTGGAAAGAATAAAGCCGTCCTGTTTGACGCGATGGGTGACCAACGCATCACGTTCAAGGACGTAGCCGGTCTTGCTGAAGCGAAGGACGAGGTTGTCGAAGTAGTTGAGTTTCTGCAGAACCCGAAGAAGTTTACCAAGCTGGGAGGGAAGCTTCCCAAAGGCGTGCTGCTCGTCGGGCCTCCTGGAACCGGAAAGACCTTGCTGGCAAAAGCCGTTGCTGGTGAGGCAGGAACACCGTTCTTCTCACTTTCGGGTTCCGATTTTGTGGAGATGTTTGTGGGTGTCGGTGCCGCTCGGGTACGCGATCTATTCCGACAGGCGAAAGAAAAGGCTCCCTGTATCATCTTTATTGACGAGATAGACGCGATCGGTCGATCCAGGGGACGCGGCATGATGATGGGTGCGAATGATGAGCGCGAGAATACCCTGAACCAGCTTCTTGTTGAGATGGACGGATTCAATACGGATAAGGGTGTCATCATCATGGCTGCCACAAACCGTCCGGATGTACTTGATTCGGCCCTTCTGCGGCCGGGAAGATTTGACCGCCAGGTTCTTATCGATAAGCCCGACCGGGTCGAGCGTGAGGAGATATTCAAGGTCCACACGAGAGAGTTGACGTTGTCCGAAGACGTGGACATGGCTGTCCTTGCGAGTCAGACACCCGGTTTTGCCGGTGCCGAGATCGCGAATGTCTGTAACGAAGCCGCGCTCCTTGCGGCCCGCGAGGACAAGAAGGCCATTCACATGGACGACTTTGAAAAAGCCACCGACCGAATGATCGCAGGGCTCGAGAAAAAGAACAAACTTATCTCACCCGAGGAGAAAGAAATTGTAGCGTATCATGAAGCCGGTCATGCAATCACCGGATGGTTTCTTGAAAATACAGATCCCGTCGTCAAGGTTAGCATTGTGCCGCGTGGTCTGGCAGCGCTCGGCTACGCCCAGTACCTGCCCGAAGAACGCTATCTGTATACCAAGGAGGCCTTGACGGATCGGATGACGATGGCACTCGGTGGCAGGGTGGCAGAGGAAATCATATTCAACAAGATCTCTACCGGAGCTCAGAACGATCTTGAGAATATCACAAAGATGGCGTATGCCATGGTCGTCGATTACGGGATGAGCGAACGCGTCGGATACGTTTCATTTAATGTCAGCGGTTCGAATGATAGCCCGATGTTTGAAAAACCGTACTCAGACTATACTGCCCGGGTAATCGATGAAGAGGTCCGGCTTCTGATTGACCAGAGCCGCCAGCGTGCCCGTCAGCTTCTGGAGGAGAAGCGCGATAAACTGGAGGAGATGGCCCAGGCGCTGCTCCAGAAGGAGGTCCTTGGCCCCAGGGACCTTGTCGAAATACTCGGTCAGCGGCCGCACGGTGAGTATGTTGCCTACAACGGCGATGGGCGCAAGAACGCTTCAGACAAGGCCGCTCCTTCCCCTGAGCACCCCGAAGAGGGTGTGCAAGAACCCGAGGAAGACCTGACATCAACACCGGATTCATCCGGTGATGGCAGCTCTGTCGACGAAACACCGAAGCTTACATGAGATATATTGGTATATAATGATATACCAATATAGTCGTTTGTTTTTCTTCGGATGTCGGGTAAACACGTCTTAATAGCTCATCTCAGCAGTATCTTCACCGATCGAGTTGTGTTGGCATAGTCCCGTGTAGTATATTGTGCGACTGGACAAACATTTGTCGTCACGTAAGAAATTGCACTCAAACACGGGAGAAAAGACGTAGTGCCTACTATTCAGCAGCTTGTAAGAAAGGGCAGGGTTAACAAGGTCCGTACGACCAAGTCACCTGCACTTAGTTCGTGTCCGCAGCGACGCGGTGTATGTACGCGTGTGTACACGACTACTCCGAAAAAGCCGAACTCGGCGTTGAGGAAAGTTGCCAAGGTCCGTCTTACAAATGGGGTTGAGGTTATCGCCTACATCCCGGGTGAGGGTCATAATCTGCAGGAGCACTCGATTGTTCTTGTTCGTGGCGGCAGGGTAAAGGACCTTCCGGGTGTTAAGTACCACATTGTACGAGGGGCACTTGACACGTCAGGAGTAGCTGACAGGATGCAGTCTCGGTCCAAGTATGGAGCCAAGCGGCCGAAAAGCTAGGTTTCTGTCCTTAATAATCGATTATCGAAGCTGGTTGTCCGGCCAGGGCAGCCGGCTCCCGAAGACAATTTTTAGACGGGTTTACTATGCGTAGAAAGAGCGCCGAAAGACGCCAGGTCGTGCCAGATCCGGTACATGCTGATGTGCTGGTATCGCGTTTCGTTAACAGCGTGATGCGGGACGGGAAGAAGAGCACGGCGCAACGCCTCGTTTACAAGGCATTTGATCTTATCGAGTCCAAGGCAAAAGAGCCCGGGGTCGAAGTTTTTCGCAAAGCGGTTAATAATGTTGCTCCTCTTGTTGAGGTTCGCAGCCGCCGTGTCGGTGGTGCTACCTACCAGGTGCCCATTGAAGTTCGGCCGGATCGTCGGACAGCTCTGGCGTTCCGCTGGATTATCCAGTATGCGAGAGCACGGAATGACAAGAGCATGGCCACACGCCTGGCTAATGAGCTGTTATCGGCAGCAAATGGCGAAGGCGGTGCCATCAAGAAGAAAGACGACACGCACCGCATGGCCGAGGCCAACAAGGCGTTCGCTCATTTTAGGTTCTAAAACAACAGTCACGTTAGGCTGAACAAATACAATGTCTGAGAAGAAGGTAGCACTCGAGAATACGCGCAATATTGGCATCATGGCCCATATTGATGCCGGGAAGACGACGACGACGGAGAGGATTCTTTTCTATACCGGTCGCTTGCACCGTATGGGCGAGGTTCATGATGGCGGTGCCACCATGGACTGGATGGAGCAGGAAAAAGAGCGCGGGATTACGATCACAAGTGCCGCTACGACTTGCTTCTGGAAGGATAATCGAATCAACATCATCGACACGCCCGGCCACGTTGACTTCACGGTCGAAGTTGAGCGCTCACTGAGGGTTCTGGATGGTGCTGTTGCGCTGTTCTGCTCGGTTGGAGGAGTGGAGCCCCAGTCTGAAACAGTCTGGCGTCAGGCAAACAAGTACAAGGTCCCGCGAATTGCATTCGTCAACAAGATGGATCGCACGGGCGCTGATTTCGAGGATGCCGTCAAAATGATGAACGAGCGCCTCAAGGCAAACGCTGTCCCGGTGCAGATCCCGATTGGCGAAGGCGACATGTTCCGGGGCGTGATTGACCTGGTTCGGAATAAGGCCATCGTATGGCACGACGCCACGCAGGGCACAACCTGGGACGAAATCGACATTCCGGCTGATCTTCAGAAAGATGCGCGCCACTGGCGCATTCATCTTCTTGAAGCAATCGCCGAGCATAACGACGCGCTTCTGATGAAGTATCTCGAGGGCGAGGACATCACGCCGGAAGAAATGCGGGAGACAGTACGTGAAGCTACCCTGAGCCTGGACATTACTCCGGTATTTTGCGGATCCGCATTCAAGAATAAAGGTGTTCAGCTTCTGCTAGACGGAGTCATTGACTTCCTGCCGAGCCCGATTGACATTCCTCCTGTAACAGGACACATACCTCGTACGGAGAATGAAGTCACTCGCGAGCCTGATCCGGAAGGCCCCTTTAGCGCTATTGCCTTCAAGATTGCAACAGATCCATACGTCGGTAAGCTTACCTTCTTCCGTGTATACAGTGGCACGCTAAACAAGGGGCAGGCCGTGTTCAATGCTACTTCTGAAAAGAAAGAACGCGTTGGTCGCCTCCTCTTCATGCATGCTAACCACCGGGAAGATGTGGAGCTGGTACAGGCAGGCGACATCGCTGCCGCGGTTGGTCTGAAAGATGTTAAAACGGGAGATACCCTGAGCGCCATGGATCATCCCGTGGTTCTCGAAAAAATGGACTTTCCTGAGCCGGTGATCCGTATTGCGATTGAGCCTAAGACAAAGGCAGACAATGACAAACTGGGTCAGGGTCTCCAAAAGCTTGCCGAGGAGGATCCTACGTTCAAGGTCAGCACGGATGACGAAACCGGTCAAACGCTTATTGCCGGGATGGGTGAGCTGCATCTGGAAATTATCGTAGATCGACTCAAGCGTGAGTTCAAGGTTGAGGCTAACGTTGGTAAACCTCAGGTAGCCTACAGAGAAGCTATTACATCATCGGTAGATGAACGGTACTCACACAAGAAGCAGTCCGGTGGACGCGGTCAGTTTGCCGAGGTCTGGGTCGAGTTCTCTCCATCCGATGAAGTAGGACTTGAATTTGTAGACGAGATTAAAGGTGGTTCAATACCACGAGAGTTTATTCCATCAGTCGAAAAAGGCATCAAGTCGGCACTTGATCAGGGACCCCTTGCGGGATACCCGGTCGAAGGTGTCAAGGCTCGCCTTTACGACGGAAAGTTCCATGCAGTTGACTCCGACCAGTTGTCGTTTGAAGTCGCTGGCAGGATGGCTTTCCGATCCGCAGCGCGAAAAGCGAAACCGGTTCTGATGGAGCCAATTATGGAGGTCGAGGTCGTCACTCCCGAGGAGTACATGGGAGACGTCATCGGTGACCTGAATAGCCGTCGTGGACGGATCCAGAGTATGGGTCAGCGTCAGGACGCCCAGGTTATTAAAGCTCTCGTTCCACTTTCATCAATGTTCGGATACTCGACGGATATGCGTTCGTTGACGCAGGGTCGTGCACTGTATAGCATGCAGTTCGATTCCTACGAGCCAGTACCAAAATCAATTGCCGAGGAGATTGTCGCTTCCACGAAGGGAGTCGCCGAGGCCGTTTAATTATCAACCCGTATCAAGTAAAGATTACAAAGATCTAGTTAGGAGCACCAAGCCATGGCTAAGGAGACATTTCAGCGTACGAAGCCTCACGTTAACGTGGGCACGATAGGTCACGTGGACCACGGTAAGACGACGTTGACGGCAGCAATAACTACAGTATTGTCCAAGAACGT
>JABDKO010000016.1 GCA_013002165.1 Rhodothermales bacterium
GCTTCCGAAAACGGCAATGCAGGTTTTGCAGTCGAGTACGCTCAGGCTGATACTGACTCATGGACCGAGCTGTCGTTTATCGAAAGCGCCGGCAACACCAAGAGCGAAACCGGTTATACGTACCGCGCATCAGACCTGGGATTCGGAGCGTTCAAGTTTCGTCTTCGCCAGGTTGATGTAGATGGTTCTGCGAGCTACTCTGCTGAAGTAGAGGTATCGATCGATGTTCCGAACGAGTTCGTTCTCGGATCTCCTTACCCGAATCCATTCAACCCGAGTGCTTCCTTTACGCTCGCCATCAAAGAGCAGCAGGAAGTACGCGTGGAGCTGTACAACATGCTCGGTCAGATGATAGAAGTTCTGCACGACGGTGTGCTCGGATCAAACCAGACACACACCTTCAGCATCGATGGCGCTTCGCTCTCAAGTGGAATGTATCTCGTTCGTATCGCGGGCGATAACTTTACCACGACGCAGACAGCTACGCTGCTGAAGTAGCTGAATCGATATTTTACTTGAAAGGCCCTGCCGAGAATTCGGCAGGGCCTTCTTTTTTGCTCATTTCCCGGGCGCTGCCAACTCGTACCTCATCTTCCGAACTCAGTCCGGTCTGGCATCAGAGACACAACTCCGGCGACTGAACATTGCAGACTTCGGCAGTCTGAACGCGCCCGGACATCCGAAACCAGGATCAATGCTCGCGCATTCGTGTAGCTTCCTGTAAATGGGTTGGAGATCCACAATACCGCACCTCTTGGCAATTCTCGTAGCAGCGATGCTGCTCCTTCCGACACGCGTGTCTGCGCAGGAGGAGAGAGACGATTGGCCGTGGACAACAATCACGACGCGTGACTCGATTCGCTTTTCTTACCTGTTCTATTCCGAAGCTGACAGTGAGAACAACGGCGTTGTGCTAAAACTGTCTAACGGAGGCGCAGTGCACAGGAGGTACTCCTTCACCGTGGTATTCCGCTCTACCGAAGGTGTGGAAGCAACAGACAACGTCAACGGAACGATCGATCCACGATCCGCGAAAACTGGCGACAATGATGGGCTTTTCTGGATTCCTTTTGAAGACGGCAGCGAGATTTCGGAGGTCGGACTACGAAGGATCAGAATATCCGCACTCTCCGGCACCTAAACCGATCTGAGCAGCAGGGTAATTGTTTCCTGATTCAGAGCAGAGCGCCGGGCCTCAGCCTTGAAGAATTTCCAGGCACCTCCGGCTGTCTTCAGCCGAAGCAGCCACTGAGCGTTGCGCTTGCCGCGACAGACGAAATCAGCAACGTCCCGCATTACCGGGTACAGGTGATTGCGATGAATTAGTGAGAAGAAATTCACCGCCGGGATTGAACTGCCCGAAACGACATTGCGTATCGCAGGGGAGATGTCCTTGATTGAGCCGTCGAATCCGATAACGATAAACGGTCCAGCAGGAGCCATATGTATATTGGCTGGTTTTTCGTCCGCCAGGTCGCGGCTCGAATAGTGAAGTTGATTCATGATCGTAGATTTGAAAATGGGCAACCGGGTCGAAGAGCAGTATCCGGGAGTCCTTCGGATGAAGCAAATTGCCACGTCACGCGGTGAGCTTGTACGCAGATAACGAGCCGCACCATGCTTCCGCTACACAGTAGTTAACGAAATAATCCGGAAAAATCAGGTCGACACTAGTCGTTTAATCCGTTCAATCGGAAGACCGACCGCAGCGTAAATGTTCTGGGCGCGGCGATGATTGCAGGTCTCTCAACGTGATAGTAGTCGAGCACGTTTTTTATAGTAAAAAAGAAGTCCGCCTTGCGGCGCATATGACCTACTCTGAGATCGACAACGCGAATAGGCACGAATGTCGAAGCGTCCGGTACAAACCTCGAAAAATCCGTGTCTATGGTTTCTGGAGATGATATCATGCGTACGTCAGAGCCGACGGTCCAGCGCTCGCCCGCCACGTATGTGCCACCTGCCTTCAACATGTGACGAGAACGATAGGGCAATGCTTCTCCAGTCGCAGCGTTCTCTGAATCAAGCAGGGTATATCCGGCCCACATTTTTAATGCTGACCCAACATGAGCCGTGGTGAGAAGGTCAAGCCCGCGTACAGTTCCTTCGTCCAGGTTGATAAACTGGAATCCAAATACACTCGAGTCCGAGCCGGCAAGAGATCGAACAAAACGCGGTTCGATCAGGTTGTCGTACCTATTCCAGAACGCTGCCGCATCGACCTCAAGCAGAGCGAATGACATCTTCCTTGATGATCGGAGACCAACCTCAATCCCGGCGGATGTCTCCGGTCGCAGCGACAGGTTTCGAAATATCGGAAAGAACTCCTGGTTGTCAGTGAACCGTTCAGCAAGGCTTGGCACTCGGAAGCCAGTGCCGACGGAGACCCGTGCCGTAGTGTTTTCAAGCAACCTGTAGCCCAGCGCGAGGCGCGGGCTGAGTTTCGAAACAGTCTCGCTCGCATCGATCGAATAAGAATCAAATCTGAGGCCTGCAGTCGCCGACACCCTGCTGATCTCATAGTCCCACTGTCCGAATACTGACCCTTCAGGCTGGCGCCCGATCGCATCTCCATTCGACGTGACAAAAAATGTCGAATTGGTACTGTTTGCATCGATCGAGAGCCCGGTTGTGAAATGATGTCTTGTACGTCGTATGTGATTCAATTGCACAGACGTTCCGACACGGAAGCCGAGGGTACCGTCACTCAGCGACTTCCGGTTACCCTGCGAGTCGATCGGTCGAATCGCGGAAGCGAGCAGCCGTGTTTGAGACTGAACGTACCATGCTTGACCCAGCTGATATGTTATCGTCGGAATTAGAATCACGCGGTTTGTGCTGTTGTCTGCGCTGCCCGACGGTTCATCGCTTTGAGATATTGCTATCGTTCCCGGGCTAAGTGGATCAT
Source organism: Rhodothermales bacterium (assembly GCA_013002165.1). GTDB lineage: Bacteria > Bacteroidota > Rhodothermia > Rhodothermales > JABDKH01 > JABDKO01. The sequence goes on from JABDKO010000016.1 coordinate 2,909, forward strand.
TGATGCCCGCCCAAAACAGGAAACTGTCGGCCCTCCGGCCACCGACAATAGCAAGGACATCACCGCTCAGCGACCCGCCTCGCCGAAATACGACTTTGCCGACCGCCTGCAATTGCCGTGATTCGTCCAGATTTCGGTACCCCTTATCCGTCCGGGCCGAAAATGACAGCCATCCACGGGTCCTTCCGCCGAGTGAACCAGCAATCGACGTTGAGATACCGGCAAAATATCGGAGATCTGTGGAGCCGCTCCATCCGGCTCGCCACTCATCGTGTCGAAACCTGCCATACGCACCGAGATCTGTTTCCACGACGAACTCTTTGTCATTCGGGGTTCGCGTGATCACGTTGATGATCCCACCAAAGGCGCTGCTGCCATACAATGCCGATCCGGCACCCTTTAGTACCTCGATCCGTTCGATACGATCTGATGGAAGAACACTCGATGGCAAACCGTCTGAGTCTGGCGACAGAACAGGGGCTCCATCAATCATTAACAGCACCTTGCTGCCCGTGTTGTACGCAAAGCCGCTGGCACCCCGGATGTTAATCTGATTACCCTGAACCTGAACTCCAGCCACATTTCGCAATGCATCGTCGAGTGAGATGACGGTTTGTTGCTGAATCGTCTCCGCGGAGATCACCGATACGCTGCTCGGCACACTGGTTGCGATTCGAGGACGCCGGGAGGCACTCACAACGATTTCTTCCGATCTGATCCATCGCTCACGCAGTTGGATATTGTGAACAAGATCACGAGTAATCGTAAGGGACACTTCGTACCTCTCAAATCCGACGACGCTGCAGACAAGCGTTACCTGACCGCTGAGGCCGAGTTCTATGGAATACGAACCATCGTTCTTTGTCACGGCACCGATCTGACGATCTTCAACAAACACGTGAGCTCCCGGCAAGGGTGTACCTGATTGCGACGTTACGATCCCCTCTATACGGAAGCCTTGCGCGGCGACCGGGTTGAGGGTCGGCAGTAAAATCACTATCAGGAAACCGGCTAATTTCATTGTTTATGGGAAATCGGGGGGATTGTCGAGGTCAACCATCATCTCTACGTGGATGCTGTCTCCGGCATCGAGCTCTATTATCCCATCGTTTGCCAGATAGAGACCGAGAGGACTCCATGACAGGAGATCGGCCGTCTTACGCCTGGCGACCCCGTTGAAAGGGAAGAGGCCCGGTTCGATGTTTCGAATGACAAAGGTGTCGGACTGAACGCCGTAACGCAGCGAATTGCTGGCTTCAAGACGATTTAGCTGCAGAAAATCGGCTGTATCTTCGGGAACGAATCGCAGGGCCACAAATCTGAGATCCTGAACCTCGGACACATCCGGCCATGTTCCGCTATACATAATAGTGCCGGACAGTATTGCGGGAGAGTCGTTGTTGGCCGGAGCTAGTCCACCGTCACAACTGAGCCCGAACAGGGCAAGTCCCAGCACGAATCCACCGACTCTTAAATTGTTGTGAGGCAGAAACATCCTTACCTTGTCAGGCTATTACAAGAAAAAAAGTGATCGATCTTGGCGGAGTCAAAAGTAAACACAGGCGTAAATTTCCAGCATCGGATGAAGTTGTCACACTTCACCTATGAGTATCCACCCAAACTTGTTGCCAAGTACCCGGCAGAACCTCGCGGCAGTTCGAGGTTGATGGTGCTGGACAGAGCGAATCAGACGATCGAGCATAAGACTTTCGCTGATATCACCGACTATTTCAAGCCGGGAGATGTACTCATTGTCAATGATACCAAGGTATTCCCTGCACGCTTATATGGCAACAAGGAGAAGACAGGAGCACGGATCGAAGTTTTCCTGCTCCGAGAGCTGAATGCCGAGAGCAGGTTGTGGGACGTAATTGTTGATCCGGCACGAAAAATCAGAATTGGCAACAAGCTGTATTTCGAAAACGGTCTCGTTGCGGAAGTCATCGACAATACTACATCAAGAGGACGTACAATCCGGTTTGTGTTTGATGGCTCGAATGAGGAGCTGTATGACAAGATCGACGAGATTGGCCAGACACCTATCCCTCCGTACATCAAACGAAAAGTAGAACCGGAGGACCGCGAAAGATACCAGACGATGTTCGCGGAAAGACGGGGAGCCGTTGCTGCCCCGACGGCCGGTTTGCACTTCACAGATGATGTTGTTAAGAAGATCCAGGATATCGGGACCCACTTGACGACGGTAACGCTGCACGTCGGGCTGGGTACGTTCAGGCCTGTCGAGGTCGAAGACCTTACCAAGCATCGGATGGATTCCGAGTACTTCCGGATTCCCGCCGACACGGCCGATCTTGTCAACGATGCATTGAAGGATCCCGATCGTCACGTTACTGCTGTCGGCACGACGGTGGTCAGGGCTGTCGAATCGAGCCTCTCTGCCGCAAACCTTCTGAAAGGAAACGAAGGCAGCTGGACGGACAAGTTCATTTATCCGCAGTACGAGTTCCGCATCGTAGAGCGACTCATCACTAACTTTCACATGCCCAAGAGCACGCTGCTCATGTTGGTGTCCGCTTTCGGCGGGTATGACTTTATTAGAGAGGCGTACGAGGAGGCGATGAAGGAGAAGTATCGCATGTTCTCTTTCGGCGATGCCATGATGATCATATAATCCGGCAGAGACGTGACCTCGGAAGACAGGCAGGAAACTGCAGATTTCTCGGTGGTAATTCCGGCTGCGGGTTCCGGCTCGCGGATAGGCGGAACACGCAAGCAGTTTCGGAAGCTGGGCAGATATAACCCGCTGCTTCATTGTGTGCGTGCCTTTGCCGTCCATCCCCGGATTGCTGACATCATCGTTGTTGGGCCAGAAAAAGACCTCTCCGAAATTGAGTTCTTCTTGTCGGATATTGCCAATTACATCCGAGTTGTTGCCGGCGGCAGCAGTCGACAGGAATCGGTATTTAACGGATTGAGTGCGGAAGGCCTGCTGGATTATGTGTTGATTCACGATGCCGTGCGACCGTTCGTAGACGACGCCCTTCTCGGGCGAGTAATGGCGGCGACCGTCGAGCATGGTGCCGCAGCGCCGGCCATACCTGTGTACGATTCAGTTCGCCGTGGAGACGACGACACGTTTGGTCGACCAATACCGCGCGAGGGACTCTTCAGAGTTCAAACCCCCCAGGGCTTTCACAAAGAGGTAATTGTGTCCGCCCACAAGAAGGCACGGGAAGACGGATGGGAAGGCACTGACGATGTTTCACTGGTGTCCCGTTTTGGGCGGCCCGTCTACAAGGTGGACGGCTCCGGATGGAACCTCAAGATCACCGCACCGGACGACTGGGAAATGGCTGAGGCCCTCTGGTCATACTGGGAACAACGATGAGCAGCGGAATGCGAGTCGGCCTCGGCTACGACGTTCATCAGCTGGTGGAAGGCCGTCCACTTGTCCTCGGTGGTGTCAGAATTGCACACACCGTTGGACTCGCCGGCCACTCAGATGCCGATGTGCTTATCCACGCGATAATTGACGCGCTGCTTGGAGCAGCAGCACTCGGTGACATCGGGACGCATTTTCCCGATACCGATGACGAATGGAAAGGTGCCGACAGCTACGAACTGCTGTGTGCTGTCGTCAAGTTGATCACAGCCGCGGGGTGGGGTGTCGTCAATGTCGATTCGACCGTTTCTGCGCAGGCACCGAAGCTTAAACAACATATTCCCGCCATGCGTTCACGAATAGCTGACGGTATCGGAATTGACATAGACAGGATATCGATCAAGGCGACCACCACTGAAAGGCTTGGTTTCGTTGGTCGGGAGGAGGGCCTTGAAGCGCGGGCAATTTGTCTGGTTGAACGTCGGTGATCCGTTAAGCAGATGGAAGATGTGCTAACGAATATCATTGGTTGGCTGGAAGCTCAGCCCGATTGGGCCGTCTACGCTGGTCTGTTTGCGGTTTCCTACATCGAAAACATCCTGCCGCCAATACCCGGTGATCTCCTCATTGTATTTGGCGGATATCTCGCTGCAACAGGCTCGTTGTCGGTCGTCATCGTCACTGTGCTGGCAGCGGTCGGCGGTACCCTTGGATTCATGACCATGTACGAGGTTGGCAAAAAGCTTGGCTCGCGAATCCTTGAAGAAAGGCGATACCGATGGATCCCGGTGCGACGGGTACGCCGGGCCATGAAGTGGTTCTCGAGGTATGGCTTTCGCCTGGTACTGGCAAACAGGTTTCTGAGTGGTCTCCGGTCCGTCATTTCACTCACTGTCGGAATAGCAAGAACAGCACCGTTGCAGACGTGGGTGTATTCCGCAATTAGCTCGTTTGCGTGGGTCATTCTCCTTGTTGTTTCAGGATACAAACTTGGAGAGAACTGGGAGACTGTGCGTGAGTATTTGAGCCGCTACGGACAGCTGACAGGCGTCCTGATCGTGATATTCATCATCGTACAGGTGATACGATATTCGATTAGTGTAAAGAATCAAGGAACTGATGATGGTGGCGATGGTTAGGGGGCGCTTGCCCCAAACATTCATGTATTATCAACGTTCACTTTGGTTGACTAGCCTCGCGCAATAGCATAAATTCATTGTTTCGTTCCAAATTTTTTGCTGGCGTAGCTCAGTTGGTAGAGCAGCTGATTTGTAATCAGCAGGTCGGGGGTTCGAGTCCCTCCGCCAGCTCTCCGTTGTTTTGGACGATTGGGGGCAGGTGGCCGAGTGGTTAAAGGCGCCAGACTGTAAATCTGGTCTCGTACGAGTACGGAGGTTCAAATCCTTCCCTGCCCACGTTATTTTGATTACGTTCGTCGTTATTGGAGACACAGGCGGGAGTAGCTCAGTTGGTAGAGCATCAGCCTTCCAAGCTGAGGGTCGCGGGTTCGAATCCCGTCTCCCGCTCCGTCGTTTGTTAGTCATGTTTGACTGCAGGCAAGGATGCCGCCTTAGCTCAGTCGGTAGAGCACTTCCATGGTAAGGAAGGGGTCACCGGTTCAAGTCCGGTAGGCGGCTCTTATCGCGCGTATCTCGAAGAAGCGAGATGCGCTTTTTATTGACATTGGGCATGACCCAACTTTTAACACATACAGACTAGACCAAGCCATGGCTAAGGAGACATTTCAGCGTACGAAGCCTCACGTTAACGTGGGCACGATAGGTCACGTGGACCACGGTAAGACGACGTTGACGGCAGCAATAACTACAGTATTGTCCAAGAACGT
>JABDKO010000019.1 GCA_013002165.1 Rhodothermales bacterium
AGCAAATCGGGAATCAGACTATGAGCAAGATAATAGGAATCGACCTCGGTACCACCAACTCCTGTGTTGCGGTAATGGAAGGTGATCGACCGAGAGTCATCGAGAACAGCGAAGGTGCACGCACAACACCGTCAATTGTGGCATTTACGGACGAGGGTGACACGCTGGTCGGGCAATCGGCCAAGCGACAGGCGGTAAGCAATCCGGACAATACACTGTTTGCCATCAAACGACTGATGGGAAGGCGGTTTGACGACAAGGTCGTTCAGCGAGATATCGAGATGGTGCCATACGACATCATCAAAGCCGACAACGGCGACGCGTGGGTAGAGGCCAGGGGCCAGAAATTGTCGCCGCCGGAGATTTCGGCGCGAATACTCCAGAAAATGAAGCACAGCGCTGAAGAGTATCTGGGTCACGATGTCAAAGAAGCCGTCATTACCGTACCGGCCTACTTTGATGACTCACAACGACAGGCGACCAAGGACGCTGGGCGAATTGCTGGCCTTGATGTCAAGCGCATTATCAACGAACCGACCGCCGCAGCCCTTGCCTATGGTTTGGACAGACAAAGTGGCGATCAGAAAATCGCGGTTTACGACCTCGGTGGCGGCACGTTCGATATCTCCATCATCGAGATAGCCGAAGTCGACGGCGAACAGCAATTCGAAGTTCTTGCAACCAATGGTGATACCTTTCTGGGTGGTGAAGACTTCGATCTTCGCATCATCGACTATCTGGCCACTGAATTCATGAAAGAATCAGGTGTCGACATCAAGAATGATTCGCTGGCACTGCAACGACTCAAAGAAGCGGCGGAAAGAGCCAAGATCGAACTCAGCTCGAATCAGCAGACTGAGATCAATCTGCCATACATCACCGCCGATGCCGGCGGACCAAAACATCTCGTCGTGAAGCTGACCCGCGCCAGGCTTGAATCACTGGTAGACGACCTGGTGGAGAAGACATTGGGGCCGTGTAAGGCAGCGTTGAACGATGCAAATCTGGCGGTATCCGATATAGACGACGTCATTCTGGTCGGTGGTCAGACACGGATGCCGCTGGTACAGCAGAAAGTAAGGGAGCTGTTCGGCCGTGATCCGCGCAGGGATGTCAACCCGGATGAAGCGGTGGCGATGGGTGCTGCCATCCAGGGTGCAGTGCTGGCTGGTGATCTGAGTGATGTCCTGTTACTGGACGTTACTCCCCTGTCACTGGGTATCGAGACGCTGGGTGGTGTGATGACGACATTAATTGACAAGAACACCACTATTCCGAGCAAGGCGACCCAGATCTTTTCCACGGCAGATGACAATCAGTCCGCGGTTACCGTGCACGTACTGCAAGGTGAACGCGACAAGGCCAGCGACAACAAATCACTGGCCCGGTTCAACCTGGAGAGCATTCCGCCAGCCCCACGTGGACAGCCGCAGATCGAAGTGACTTTCGACATCGATGCCAATGGTATTCTCAATGTGTCTGCCAAAGACAAGGCGACCGGTAAGGAGCAGTCGATTGTCATCAAGGCCTCCTCCGGACTGTCCGAGGCTGAAGTAGAACAGATGGTCAAGGAAGGTGAATCCCATGCGGAGGAGGATCGCCGTTTTCGTGCGCTGGTGGAGGCGAGAAACAGTGCGGATCAATTGGTGCACGAAGCTCGCAAATCCCTGCAATCCAGGGGTGAACAGGTCGATCCTGCCGTCAGATCGGCCATCGAGGCCGCCATTGGTGATCTGGAGGCGGTGATCAAGTCCGATAGCCACGATGCGTTGAAGCGCAAGACCAAGGCGCTGGCTGAACTCGTTGGCAGGCTATCAGAGGCACCGACTCAGACCGCTGGCGGTAGTGCGCACACCGGCAACTCAGGTCAGGAAAGCAAGCCCCAGGAGGAGGCTGTGGTCGATGCGGAATTTGAAGAGGTCTCTGACCAGAACCGGAAAAGCGGGTAGCGTGAGTCCTTGAAAATACTCCGGGAGTTCCTATTGGGCTGATAAGCGAGCAATCTGTTCGCCCTTTGATGATAACAGTGAAGAGGAAAGAGTCATGGCAATGGTCACCTATAACCCCTTTGGAATGGATGAACTGCAGAACGAGATCAATCGACTGTTCACCAACAGGGGAGATTCGGAAAGTAGTGGAGCGACGGCTCACTGGATGCCAACGGTTGATATACAGGAGTACAGCAATCGATTCCAGCTGTTTGTGGATCTGCCTGGAGTGGACCCGGGTGATGTCGAGATAACGCTCGACAATGGGGTGCTGAGTATCAGTGGCGAGCGCCATGAGGTGATGTCTTCAGACTCCAG